>CAVLAW010000020.1:0-21705 GCA_963661155.1 Tidjanibacter massiliensis
AATGCAATTCTCTGTCCTATGATGCAATGACTGCGCATACCGCAGTTGTTTTCACTCGATATATGATGCTGTCACTAGTACATCGTTTTCGAAATAACTATACCACTCACTTGTCTGCGAATCCGATTGCACAGATAAAAAAGCCTCAGCGTAGCCCGCTACGCCTGCGTTTTTTTATCTGCACACTCGAATCCGCATCCTGCGCGATTGGTATAGTTATTTACGAAACGATGTACTAGAAAGCCGGGAGTCCAATGATAACCGATCACTCGGGGAGCTCTTTTTATACTTTTCTGACGAAATATCTGATATCACATGGATACAGGCTTTTCAAATGTTGCTCCAAATGTTCAGAACAATGCTTTCAGATAACACGGAACTTCCAGATGAAAAAATCTCTGAATTGGTGAATGCATTTATGAATGCACTTCCTGCATTGTTGAAAACAAAACTCCAAGCTGCTTAAGGTCTGAACATTGACAACTGAATAACTGCCAGATATTGAATTTTCAAGGTGCATAGCTAAAATTTATGTGCGAAGTTTGAGTAAATAAAAAATAAGCAGGAAAAGGACGGGAGCTTCGGCTTCCGTTTTCTTTGCGTCCGGCCGGGGACGAAAACAGTCCAAAAAGTGCAATAAAAAAGTCAAATCAGAACATTTTCATTCCCCTTTTGTTATGCTAAAATTTTCTTATCTGAAAGAAAAAAGGATGTACGAACAGGGTTTTTTACGTACGGTCCGGAAAGAGGAATTTTCATGAAAAAACAGTATTTCTGCAATCCGTTAAATATGGATTACCGCTATCAGTTCATTCAGGATATGAGAAGCGGCGAGGACAAGGTTTCCCGTGAGGCGGCGGATCCGTCGATGATTTTATTCCAGGGAAAGTATTATATTTTTGCCTCAATGACGTTGAGCGTCTGGGTTTCGGAGGATATGGTGCACTGGGAGAGCCACCGTCTGCCGGACAGCCTGCCGCTGTATGACTATGCGCCGGATGTGCGCGTGGTCGGCGATTACGTGTATTTCAGCGCATCGCGCCGCGGAACGATCTGCGATTTTTACCGCACGAAAGATATTTTGAACGGCCCGTTTGAGCGCATCCCGGGAACGTTTGATTTCTGGGATCCGAACCTGTTTCTCGATGATGATGGAAAACTCTATTTCTACTGGGGCTGCAACAACGTCACCCCGATCTGGGGCGTGGAGCTCGACCCGGAGACGATGGTTCCAAAGACCGAGAGAAAAGAGCTGATCTATGGTCATCCGGAGAAAATCGGATACGAGCGCGTGGGCGAAAACCATTCGAAAATGCCGCTGAGCGAAGAAGAGGCAGTCGAAAAATTCAAAAAATTTCTGAAAGCACAGGGACAGCCAGCTGACCATCTGACCGAGGATCAGATCGGATTTGCGAAGATCATGTTTAGCCAGAGACCGTTTATCGAGGGCGCGTGGATGACAAAGCACGACGGAAAATATTACCTCCAGTACGCCGGTCCGGGAACCGAATATAATGTCTACGGTGACGGCGTTTACGAGAGCGATTCCCCGCTCGGCCCGTTCCAGCTGGCGAAGAATAATCCGTATTCCTACAAACCGGGCGGATTCCTGCGCGGAGCAGGCCACGGTTCGACGATGGAAGACCGGTACGGAAATTGGTGGCACACTGCGACAATGCAGATCAGCAAGAACCACGACATGGAGCGCCGCGTCGGCATCTGGCCGGCCAGCTTTGACAAAGACGGTGTCCTGTTCTGCAACCAGCAGTTCGGCGACTGGCCGATGGCAGTGGAGCAGGCAAAAGAAGATCCATGGGCAAAACCGGAGTGGTATCTGCTGAGCTACCAAAAAGAGATGAAAGCATCCTCCTTCGCAGAGGGAAGAGAGCCGTCCTTTGCCACAGATGAAAATGTCCAGACCTGGTGGCGCGCTGTCGGAAATAAGCCGGGCGAGTGGATTTCGATGGATCTCGGAGAAGTAAAAGACGTCCACGCTGTGCAGATCAATTTTGCCGATGATAAAATCGACGTGGCATCCCCGGGCGAGCGACAGGGTGAGCGGTACATCGACCCGAGCCAGCATAAAACGAGATGGCTGCTCGAGGCATCCGCCGATGGAACCAACTATTTCGTCCTGGCAGATAAGTCCGACACAGAGACGAACCTGCCGCACGACTTCATCGTAAAAGAAGAAGGCGTACAGATCCGCTATCTGAAACTCACCATCTTCGAAGTGCCGTACAGCCAGAACCCATGTATTTCCGGCCTTCGTGTCTTCGGATTTGGTAACGGCGAAAAACCGTCCGCCCCGCAGTACCAGGCAGAGCGCCTCGGAACCATGGACATGCGCATCACCATCGAACCGCAGGCAGACGCCGTCGGATACAACGTCCTCTGGGGCTTCGCACCGGATAAGCTGTATCATAGCTGCATGACATTTAATGCGGAGCAGAACATCGGCGCGCTGGTAGAAGGCGAAAAGGTGTATGTGAGAGTAGATGCATTCAATGAAAATGGAATTACGGAAGGAACGGAAGTAATCACATTATAAAAATGAGTGTAAATACGAAAAGGGTTGCCCCGCGAAGGGCAGCCCTTTTTCGTATCTCAAAAAAATTTATTTCTCTTTCTTCATCTCGAACACCAGCGCAATCGGTGCTGAGCCTCTTCTATATCCTGCCGGAACGGTGATGATAAGTCCGCCTTCTGCTTCTCTGAAAGCAACTGCCTCCCCATTTTCCACCATGCAGATCTCCGAAATCTTCGTCTCTGTATACGGTACGAAAATCTCAGCCTCTACCGACTCCTGTACGGTCGGATACAGGCGGAAGACGTATACGGAGTCACCCTTCTGTGTGAACGAAAGGTTTCCGCTCTGGTACGGTGCGCAGACGCGGGTTCCGTAGATGGCGTCGCCGTAGGTTTTCATCCACTGTCCGAAGCCGTTCAGGCTGTCCCAGGCGTCGACCGGGATGCGGCCGTCTGGCTGTGGGCTGACATTCAGTGCCATGTTTCCGCCTTTGGCAACGATGTTGACAAGCAGGCCGACAAGCTCACGCGGGGATTTGTAGTGATCGCCGTACTCATACGTAAAGTCAACGCCGAGTGTCAGGCAGCTCTCCCACGGAACACCGAGCGGTTCTTCCGGAACGCACATCTCAGGGGTCACATAGTTCTCATAAGCGCCGCCGATCGTACGGTCAACAGAAAGCAGCCATGGCTGAATCTTACGCGCTTCGTCAACGATGCCGCCAAGATCGATATCCTGTCCGTTACGCTCGCATACCCATCCTGCATCGAACCAGAGAATATCCAGTTTGCCGTAATTCTCGCAGAGTTCCAGCACCTGATTCTTTGTATACTCTTTAAAACGGTTCCATACCTCCGGGTACTCCTTCGGATCGTAGGACGGTCCGCGGGAAGTCATGCCGTCTTTTCTAAGTTCTTCATTCCAGTAGTCCGGGCAGTGCCAGTCAGCTTTAGAGAAGTAAGTGCCGATGCCGATGCCCTTTGCGCGGAATGCATCAAACATGGATTTTACGATATCCGCATTCTTATGCTCATGGAACGGGCAGTCCTCAGCGGTTGTTTTATAATCTGTATATTTCGTATCCCAAAGGCAGAATCCATCGTGATGCTTTGTGGTCAGAAGAAGATAGCGGAATCCGCAGTCCTCTGCCATCTGTGCCCACTCCTCAGCCTGGAAGCGGACTGGATTGAACGAACGGTTCAGGTTGAAATACTGTTTTTTGAACGTTTCTCCGTCGGTCCAGTTTACCTGGTGGCGGGACCAGTCAGAATCCTTGTCGCTTAATGCCCAGGAAGCAACCATGCCCGGCTGGCAGTACAGACCGAAATGCATCATCAGTGCCAGTTTCTGATCCTGAAACCATTCGAGCTGCTGCAGAACAGCCGGATCGGTCGGACGTACATACGTCTCAGCGGCGCTGTAGTTGTGAACACCCTGGGAAACAATATCCTGTTCCGGATCAGCGGCAGTTTCAATCTCATTTTCTAAGTTCTCTGTGCTCATAAGAGAGTCTCCTTTTCGTCAGATAGAATTTCACACCAACCCTCCAAAAGCGAAAAAAACCGCGGCGGCCCGATGTTGTGCAGGCGGCCGCGGATCGGACAGGAAAACTGCCCTCGAGATGATGTGTGTACGGATGCCCCGGTGCCCGGAGTCTCCGTCTGTGTTGTTTATAGCATACCATATAAATGTTAAAAAGTCACCCCTTATTTTTAAACAAAATGTTCATAAAAAATAGGCAAAAGTGAACAAAAAGAAAAAAATAAAAACAGTGGACGGCTGAAATAAAATCTCAGCCATCCACTGTTGCTAATCTTGCAGAGAACCAGAATCCTGAACCGGAATTCGGATTTCCGTTACAAATTTTTCCGGGTCGCTCGTCATCGCGTTATCAATCAGTGTAATTTCCTGTGAAAAACCTGTAATTTCGAAATGATGCAGTGTCAGAAATTCGACCAGTTTCTGATAATGCATCGGCGCTTCTGTGTGGCTTCCGCGGAAACAAGTGACAGCATAGCGTGCGGACGGGAAAATTTCCACCTGACCGTTATATTCATCCTCCTCATCCAAAAGCAGAAATACAAGATCGTATTGGGAAAAGGCTTGCTGTTCCAGTTTTTCCTTCGGAATGCCGATGCCGACTTTGCCGAGAAAAACCAGCGAATCAGGCTGTTCTTCCTGCAGACGGCGGATCGGAAATTCAAGATCCAGATATATTTTTGGCTGCAGCGAATTGCGGATGAGTACCATCCGGAGCGGCGGAAGCGTCACCAGCGAAATCTCATCGAGAATCGAATTCTTTGCACTTTCAATATGCTGGAGCCGATGGTCGATTTTTCGTTCCATCAGCTCGAGTTCCCGTTTTTTCTGCTGGATCAATGCTTTCTGGTGCCGCAGTTTTTCTTCGATCACCGGAATTTCCCGGTTCTGCATATATTCTTTGATTTCCGTAAGCGGCAGATCGAGAATCCGCAGGTAACGAATCGTGTTGAGTACCTCAAACTGACGCGTGCTGTAATAGCGGTAGCCTGTCTTAGGATCAGTGTATTCGGGGACGAGAAGTCCCTCTTTTTCATAATGACGCAGTGTGCCAAGGCTTAGATGGAACATGCGGGCAACTTCACCGATTTTAAAAAGCTGTTTGTCTGGCATAGGCTTACGCCGCCTTCCGCTTCAGATACCGGAACACAATCAGGCAGATCACAACCGAAGTCAGCGAGCCGCAAGCCGTTGCGATTCCCATCGGGAACAGGGTGTCCGGGAACCAGAGTGAGGTCAGGTATACGCCCGGAATACGCACGAGCAGAATGGCGATGATGTTGTGCAGGAAGGAAAACCCGGATCTTCCGCAGGCACAGAAGTAACCGCTGAAGGTAAAGTGGATTCCGGCAAAAATGCAGTCCCAGATATAGCCGCGGATATACTGTCCGCCGAGCCGTGCAACCTCAGAATCTGTCGTAAACAGGCTGACAACCGGGACAGAAATAAACTGGATCAGAATCGCTACAACGAGTCCAAATCCAACCGCGATCATGACTGCACACCACATCGTTTGTTCCGCACGCTTTTTCTTTCCGGCTCCGATATTCTGTGCACCGAGTGCCGAGACAGTCGAAAGCATCGAAGAAGGAACAAGGAACAGAAAGCTGATGATTTTTTCGACGATACCAACAGCAGCCGCCGCAGTCAGTCCGCGCCGGTTGGCGATGATGGTGATGACGATGAATGCAATCTGGAGAAATCCGTCCTGCAGCGCAATCGGAACACCGATTTTCAGAATTTGTCCCATAACCGATGGCTGCGGTCGGAGATCCGATTTCGTGACCTTAATGCCGGTATCCCGTTTTCGGATTGCGATTAATGCAAGAATAACGCTGATGGTTTGTGCCAGCGTCGTACCAAGCGCAGCGCCAGTCGGTCCAAGATGCAGTGCACCGATAAACATATAGTCCAGCGCAATATTGGCTGCGCATGCAATTGCAATAAAATACATCGGACTCTTTGAATCCCCGAGCCCGCGGAAAATCGAACTGATAATATTGTATGCAGTGATAAACGGAATGCCGATAAAGCAGATCGTCAGATAAGAAACCGTTCCGGCGACGGCCTCGGACGGCGTGGACATCACAGCGACAATCGGCCGTACGAGGAGCAGCAGAACAATCATCAGAGCAACCGCGACACCGAGAAACAGCGTAATTGTATTTCCCGTGAAGCGTGATGCCTGTTTCCGATCCTTCGCACCGACCGCCTGCCCGATGGTAACGGTTGTTCCCATCGCAAGTCCGACGATCATGACCGTGATCATATGCATGACCTGACTGCCGACCGAAACGGCTGTCGTTCCTGCCGCTCCGTCAAACTGGCCGATGATGAAAAGATCCGCCATGCCGTAGAGCGTCTGCAGGAAATAAGATAAGAGATAAGGCAGCGAAAAATAGAAGATATTTTTCCACACACTGCCGGTGGTTAAATTGCGTTCCATAATAAGGAAACCTCCTGTTGTAAAATACTACAATTATAATAAACCTTATAATGGTTGTAGAGTCAAGGGTTTTATCACCAGGAAGATCAATCCTTAATTCAGCACGTTCCGTTTAAGTGTTGACAAATGTTCAAATTAGAACTAAACTGCTGCTTCTGGTGCTCACAAGCGTGCTCGGCTATGAACTGAAAACGGCAGTCGGAACGAGCGTGTTCATCATGACGTTCACCGCACTGACCGGAGCCATTTCCCATTTCTACATCGGCGGAAAGCCGGATATCCCGATTCGCATCGCATGCGTGATCAGCACTCTGGTTTTCGCACAGATCGGCGCGAAATGGGCGAACAGCGCAAACGTAAAAATACTGAACTGCGTGACCGGCATCCTGCTGTGCGCGCTGGGACTGGTGATGCTGTTCTTCTAAAATTGAAAAACATAAAAAATCCTGCCCGGTTTTGCCACGGACAGGATTTTTTATTGAAGGGGGATATTTAAAATATTTGAAATCAGTTTCTCATCGCTCCGTCCACGGAAAGAATTTCACCCGTGACATACGAAGCCATATCACTTGCCAGGAAGAGGAACGCATTTGCGATGTCCTCTGCCTCGCCGATTCGCCGGAGCGGAATGCGGTTGACGAGCGGCTCGATCATCTCTTTTGGAAGTGCCGCAACCATATCGGTTCTGGTGATGCCAGGGGCAACGGCGTTCACGCGGATGTGGAACGGTCCGAGCTCTCTTGCGAGCGACCAGGTAAGGCCATTGACTGCGTATTTACTGGATGGATAAGCAACGCCGCTTGGCTGGCCGCAGATGCTGACCATCGAGCTGGTGTTCAGAATGCATCCGCATCCCTGCTCTTTCATGATGGCGACCGTCGGGATAATTCCGTTCATCATGGCGTTCACATTCAGGTCCATTACGCTGGCAAAATGTTCTGCGGTATATTTGTCGAGCGGTGTGCTGTCGGAAACGCCGGCATTGTTGACAAGAATGTCGATTCTTCCATATTTTTCTTTGATTTTGGCAATCTCATCTGCCATGGAAGCCGCATCTGTCAGCTTCGGCCATGCGCCGGAAACTTCCCAGTCCGGGTTTTCTTCTTTTAAGGAAGAAACTGCTTTCGCAACCGTCTCCTCGCGGGAGCCGAACAGAACAACTTTCGCACCGTTCTGTAAAAATTTGTGAACAATGGCGTAGCCGATTCCTCTGGTTCCGCCGGTAACAACTGCTATTTTATTCTGTAACATAAAAACCACCTCGCAATAAATTTTCTTATCTCTACTATAATTGATTCCGTTGGTGGACAGTCAATGTGGAATTTTTCAGAAATAAATGAAGTTATTTTCTCAAAAACAGACGATTTTTGGCGGAAAATGGAATTGCAGTGTGGATTTCTGTGCCGCAAATGGTTATAATAAAAACAAAAAGTATACACCAGGTGTACACTTTGAAAGCGGTCAGTAAAAAAGCGGGGGAAACTGACACAAAAAGAGAAGGGAAAAATGAGGTGTGAATCCATGAGAATACAGGAAGTAATAGAAAAAACGGGTCTGTCCCGACGGACAATCCATTATTATATTGATCAGAAATTAATCATTCCCCCGGTGAACGAGGGCAATGGATATCATGATTTTACAGAGGAGGATGTGCAGAAGCTTTTTATTATCCGAAAGCTACGGGAGGCGGGCCTTTCTCTGGCGGATATCCGGGCAATCCTGCGCAAGCCGAGGACGACGCCGTTCTATCTTCACAAGCAGATGAACGAGCTGCAGACGCAGATGATGACGATCCAGAAGACGATCAGCGAGATGGACCGCCTAAGCAGCCAGCTCCCGGTCTGCCAGTCACTCGATCAGCTTGCGGGAATGCTGGAAGATACGAATTTCAAGCCCGATGCGCCGTCGCAGTTTCAGATCGAATCACGCGACGCCAGGCTGCTGGCGCAGTACCTCTGGATGGCATATCTGGACACGCCGGTCACGGAATATCAGCAGTTTCTGTGGCAGAAAATCACACAGCACACGATGGAGCATGCGAGCACGGATTTAAAAACGATGTCCCGCTACCTGCAGTCGATTTCACCAGAGCAGATCGATGCGACAAATATCAACCAGTACCTGCGGAATCAGAAAATCATTGCACTGACCGAGGCGGATTATCCGGCGTTTGTGGAAGAGTTGAAAACCTCCCTGCTCGCCTTTGCCTCCGACCCGTTGCAGCAGGAAAAATGGCGCCTCCTCTACCAGCCGGTGATCCATCCAACGGCTCTTTTCTGCGTCTCCGTCAGCGGCTGGATGCGCGAATTTCATCCGGAATACCGCCACTACTACGAAAACACGCACACTTGCTGCCGCATGCTGAAAGACTTCATGGACAGCCCCGAGGGCGCGGCACTGAATGCAACGCTGAACAAAGCGTTCAACGGAAACTGCGACGTCCGCACCGGCTACTACGGCGAACTGGAAGTGGCGGCGACGTTTCATAAGAGCATTTATGCACTCCTGACGCCGGAGCAAATCAGGGAGTTTCTGACAAGTTTAAATTAAGACAATAACGCAAAAGAAGCCGCTGTGCAGAGCGGCTTCGGAGAGTATTCGTCGTTTTATCGTGCCTATGTGCGCGTCACTGGACATGAACCATCCAGGGATCGCGGGGCAAACCATTTTGCGGCGGAGCATGGCAGCGAGCCGCCTCAGGATATACTGCTTACCGTAAGGACGACACCCGTGGGACCAGCGTCACAGGAAGAGTGATTTTTTCCGTTTCAGCTGCCGGTTTTTCGAGGGCGGTAAGAAGAATTCGTCCGACTTCGCGTCCGATTCCGGCGAAGTCCTGGTGGATCGAGGTGATGCCGAGGCTCCGGCTGACGTTTGTATCGTCGAAGCCGCAGAGGCAGAGATCCTCCGGGATGCGGAGGCCGATTGTGCGGCAGGCGAGGAAGATGAGCTCGGCGATGCGGTCGTTCTCGGCGATGACGGCGGTGATGCCGTCGCGGTGCATGGAAAGGAGCTGTTCCTGAAACGGGGTGCGCTCGGAGGAGAGGGCAGTCTCATCGGAAAGTTCCTCGCTGCAGACAACAAGCTGCCGGCGGTCCGGTGCGATTCCGGCGGCTTTCATTTCGTGCAGAAATCCGGCGAAACGGTCGCGCACGGACGATGTTTCTTCGAGCGGTGCCGCGGTGAAAAACGCGATATTCCGGTGGCCCTGCGCAAGAAGATGGCGCGCGAGCTGCCGTCCGCCGTCATAGTTGTCGCAGACGACATTGTTCAGATACGGGCAGTCGGTCTGCTTGTCGATGATCACGATCGGGCGGCCGGAGAACATGAAATCGTTCAGTTTTTCGAGATGAATATTGTCGCGCTTCGGATAATAGACGAGTCCGGCGATATTCTGCGAGCGGAGTAGTTCCAGTGTGGCGCGCTCCTTCGGGGAGGACGAGCCGGTGACGTGGATGCTTAAGAAATATCCCCGCTCCGCCAGCATGGCGCTCAAAGATCCGATCGCTTCTGAAATATTTCCCTGCGTCGTGGCAAACGGAACGAGAAGAGAGATCATTTTCGGAGTGTCCGAAGAATCGCCGTCCGCCGGAAGATTCCGCGAAACAAAACTTCCTACGCCGCGTTTCCGATACAGAATCCCCTGTTTTTCCAGATCCTCAATCGCCCGCTTGGCGGTAATGCGGCTGACCTCATACTGTTCCGACAGTATTTTTTCCGTGCAGAACGCCTCGTCAAACGAAAAATCGCCGGCGTGGATGCGCTCGAGCAGCGCTTCTTTGATCGTTTCATACTTTGGTTTTGTCTTTCTGGTCTGTGAATCCATAAAATTCCTCTATAATAAAAGCGTTTCTAACGTTTGTATGTTTCATTTGTTATTATACCGTATGCGAAAAAGCAAGTCAAACAGAGATTGATATATCAAATAAAAGAATATGCCAGGAATACTTGACAGAAACCGCCGGGATTTCTATAATATGATATATCAAATGCAACGAAACAACTCCGCAGCCGCCAGGCATTGACATAACGGAAAAAATTTAAAAGTAGTAGAAAGGAAACAAACGTATGAAAACAACAGTACATATTATTTCGCATTCCCACTGGGACAGAGAGTGGTATCGGTCTTTTGAGGCACACCGCATGAAACTGATCGAGCTGGTCGACAACATTCTGGACAAGGCAGAAAACGATCCGGAGTTCGGCGGATTCTTCCTCGACGGACAGGTCATCGCGATCGACGATTATCTGGAAATCCGTCCGGAGAAGCGCGCGCAGGTGGAGAAATGTATCCGCGAAGGCAAAATCCAGACCGGTCCGTGGTATATTCTGCAGGATGAGTTCCTGACGAGCGGCGAGGCGTGTGTCCGCAATCTTCAGGTCGGCATGCAGGAGGCAAAACAGTACGGCGCCGTCGGCAATGTCGGCTATTTCCCAGACGCGTTCGGAAATGCAGGCCAGATGCCGCAGGTGCTGAAACAGGCAGGCATGGATGCGGTTGTTTTCGGACGCGGTGTCAAACCGATCGGACCGAACAACGAGGTTACCGGCGGACAGTATGAGTCTACCTATTCTGAGATGATGTGGGCATCTCCGGACGGAACGAAGCTGCCGGGCATTCTGTTTGCAAACTGGTACAACAACGGCGTGGAGATTCCGGTGGACGAGACAGAGGCGAAGGTTTACTGGGACAAAAAGCTGGCCGACGCAAGAAAATTTGCCGCAACGCATCAGATTCTGATGATGAATGGATGCGACCATCAGCCGCTGCAGAAGAACATCACCGAGGCAATCCGTGTGGCAAGAAAGCTGTATCCGGACATCGAGTTTATTCATTCTGATTTCAAAAAGTATGTAGAGGCAATGGAGAAAGAAATCTCCGAGAACTTCTCTACTGTAAAAGGCGAGCTGACAAGCCAGGAGACCGACGGAAGATGGACACTGGCAAATACGGCGTCTTCCTGGATGGGATTAAAAGTGGACAACCGCGCGGGCGAGACGGCTCTGGAGCGGAAAGCGGAGCCGGCGGCTGCAATGGCACAGGTAATCGGCAAAGCATATCCGGAAGACCAGATGACGTACAGCTGGAAGAAGCTGATGCAGAATCATCCGCACGACAGCATCTGCGGCTGCAGCGTGGACGAGGTCAACGAGGAGATGAAGACCCGTTTTGCGAATAGCAGACAGGTTGCGGATGCGATTTATGATGAGAGCGTGGAGTATCTGACGAACAAGGTGAACACGGCGGCACTTCCGGGCGACGGCGAGAAGGTTCCGTTTGTGGTTTGGAATACGTCAGGCGCAGCGAAAACGCAGGTAGTGGAGAAAGAGCTGCATTTATTCCGCGATTACAATCTTTTTGTCTGGGATGGATATGAAGCCGCAGAGAAAGTAGAACTTCCGGTGATGGTGCTTCGCGATGCAGACGGCAATGCAGTTCCGGCGAAGATTGTGGATGCGGGTATTGCATTTGGATATGATCTGCCGGACGACCGGTTCCGTCAGCCGTATATGGCGAAGAAGGTTCTGGTGACATTTGAGGCGGAGGTTCCGGCGATGGGGTACTGCACCTATTATCTGGAAACCGCGGAGCAGGCGCAGGATGTGGATGTGATTTCCAGTGATGCAAATGTGCTCGAAAATGATGCGATGAAGGTCGTTGTAAATGAGGATGGCTCTTATCATCTTCTCGATAAGAAAACAGGCAGAACATATGAAAACCTGGGATTCTATGAGGATACCGGGGATATGGGGAATGAATATATTTACATTCAGGATTCCGGTAAACAGGTGATCTCTACAAAAGGTATGAAAGCAGAGATTTCCTGTGTGGAGAAAAATGCGTTCCGCACGGTGGTTGAGATCTGCCACAAGATGATGATTCCATCCGGTATGGGTGAGGAGCTGCAGAGACAGCGCGAGATGTGTATTGATCCGTATACGCGTGTGGCGAAACGTTCTTCTGAGCTGGTGGAGATGGATGTGAAGACGGTTCTGACGCTGGAGAAATCGGCGAAGGGGCTGCGTGTGGCGACGACGATCTGCAATCAGGCGAAGGATCACCGGGTGCGGGTGATGATTCCGACGGGGCTGGATGCGTCGATGCATATGGCGGATTCGGCGTTTGAGGTTGTGCGGAGAAATAATCGTCATAATGATACCTGGACGAATCCTTGTGGATGTGAGCGTCAGCAGTGTTTTGCGGCGATGGAGGACGCGAAGGGCGGCCTTCTTGTGGCAAACCGCGGCCTGTATGAGTATGAAATTCTGGAGGGGCAGGAGAACGCGATTGCGGTGACGCTGCTTCGCTGTGTTGCAGAGATGGGCGACTGGGGGTATTTCCCGACGCCGAAGGCACAGCAGATCGGGACGTTCTGTCTGGAATACGAACTGGTGCCGTATGCAGCCGGGGAGACCGGAGCTGCGTTTGCGGAGGGCTATGCATTCCAGCAGGATCTGACCGTGGAGCAGGCCGGATTCGAGAGAGCTTTCCTTCGAAAACCGGGGCAGATTAAACCGGAACTGGTGGAAGGGGAGCTGCCGCTGGAGATGAGTTTCCTTGCATTTGAGGGCGACGGGATTCATATGACTGCATTTAAGAAGGGACAGAAGAAGGACGATCTGTTTGTGCGTTTCGTAAACAATATGGAGCAGGAAGAAGTGCTTTCTTTTAAGAAAGAAGAGTGGATGAAAGAAGTTTACCGCAGCAATGTCATCGAAGAGAAAGGTGAGGTGCTGACCCCGGATGCGGACGGCATTTATCATGTGACGCTGCGGGAATTTGAGATCGCTACATTTGGCATCGTGAGATAAAAAAGAAAAGCAAAAATCTGCTGGACTTTAACGGGAACAAGTAATATGCTTTGGGTATGGGCAAAAAAAATGATTTTTACAGGAGGGTTTTTATCATGAAGAAATGGACAGACCGAATCGAGACTCCGATCAAAGCGGAGCTGATCTGTTATGATGTGAACGGGATTCACATTGTGTTTGGGGTGACAGAGGAGAATGAGTTAAAGCTGTTTCATTTTTCGAGTGCGCCGTTTGATGCGGAGAATCTCTGCCGGAAGCCGGATGACTGGTGGCCGATGGAGGGCATGCGGGAGGCTCAGATTAAAGAGAGCTTCCAGTTAGTACAGGTGAATTTCTCCGGCTATAACCGGCCGTATGAGAAACATGGAAATAAGTATATTGTGACAGCGCCTGGATTTATGCTGAAATTTGACTCGATTTCAGAGGAGAAAAACGAAAACGGGGATGTCCTTCGAATTGTCCAGAAGGATACTGTGACCGGCGCGAAAGTGGAGTCTGTGATGCAGTTCTATGACGGACTTTCGATTGCGAGAATGTACAATACTGTAACCAACGAAGGCAGCGAAGATCAGACACTGGAATATATCTCGAGTTTCAGCTACTGGGGCATCGAAAAAGAGCAGAAAGAGGGCATTCCGAAGTTCATCAGTTCGGATGACAAGATGTCGATGATTGTGGTTCACAATGGCTGGCAGAAGGAGCTGACGGTGAAGAAATACCGTTTTGCAGACCTCGGCATGGCGCAGACGCAGCCGCATAATTATCAGAGAACATCGAAGACGATTGAGATCACGAACACAGGAAACTGGTCAGCGAAGGAATACATTCCGATGGGCTATATTGGAAACAGCGCAGCGGATTCCAGCCTGTTTTTCGAGATCGACCACAGCGGCTCCTGGCATTATGAAATCGGCGATCAGAACTGTCATTTCTATCTGGCAGTGAGCGGCCCGACGGAGATTCAGTCACACTGGTCGAAGAACCTGAAACCGGGCGACAGCTTTACCACTGTTCCGGTAGCGGTCGGTGTCGGCCATGATGATTTCGAGGAGGCGATTGGTACCTTAACGAAGTACCGCAGAAAGATCCGCCGCCCGAACAAAGATAATGAGAATCTGCCGGTTATTTTCAACGATTACATGAACTGCCTGTTCGGCGACCCGACGACAGAAAAAGAGTTTCCGCTGGTGGATGCTGCCGAGAAAGCTGGATGCGAATACTTCGTCATCGATGCCGGATGGTATGCCGACGGCAACTGGTGGGACAGCGTCGGCGAATGGCAGGAGAGCAAGAAACGTTTCCCGAACGGTGTGCGCGAAGTGACGGACTATATCCGCTCGAAAGGCATGATTCCTGGTGTATGGCTGGAGCTGGAGGTTATGGGAATTAACTGCAAGAAAGCTTCTATTCTGCCGGATGAGTGTTTCTTCCTGCGTCACGGAAAACGTGTGTATGACAGAAGCCGCTATCAGCTTGATTTCCGCCATCCGCTGGTGATTGAGCATGTCACAGAAGTCATCGACCGCGTGGTAAGAGATTACGGCGTTGGTTATATCAAGATGGATTACAACATCGAGCCGGGCATCGGAACGGAAGTGGATGCAGACAGCTTTGGCGATGGTTTATTAGAGCATGAGAGAGCGTATCTGGCATGGCTGGACGGCATTTATAAAAAGTATCCGGATCTCGTCATCGAGAACTGCTCGAGCGGCGGCCTTCGCATGGACTATGCGATGCTGGCGAGAAACAGCATTCAGTCGACGAGTGATCAGGAGGATTACCGCAATTATGCGACGATCTCGGCAAATGCAGCCATCGGCGTAACACCGGAGCAGGCGGCGATCTGGTCGTATCCGCTGCGGGATGGCACCGAAGAGGAAGTTGTTTTCAACATGGTCAATGCGCTGCTGCTTCGTATTCACCAGAGCGGCCACCTCGCAGAGATTTCACCGGAGCGGTTTGACCTTGTAAAAGAGGGCATCGACTGCTACAAAGAGATCCGCAGCGGCATCAAGGACGGCGTTCCGTTCTGGCCGATGGGCTGGGCAGACAACGAGGATAAACACCTCGCAGCCGGAATCCGCGTGCCGGGGGATGTGATTTATCTCGGCGTATGGAGACGCGGCGGCGAAGCCGATTTCACCGTTCCGCTCAACCGCGCATTCCCGGGCAGAGAGCTGGAAGTTACCTGCATTTACCCGAAGGCTTGCGGCGATGTCTTCCATTACGATGACTACAGCAAAGAGCTGAAAGTTCACTTCCCGGAGACGTATATGGCGCGTCTGTTTCAGATTAAAGTAAAATAAAAAACATAAATCCCCTCCCGCGGAATAGACTGTATCGGAGTGCATCTTAAGAACAGTTTTTCCGGGGAGGGGATTTTTTGCGTATTCTTTCGGCGCTTTCGGATCTGATGGTTCCCGTGCTGATTTTTTATGTGGTCGGGCTGGGACTTCTGATGAAACAGGATGTGTTCGGTGATTTCCTGAATGGGGCTAAGGACGGCATGCGGACCGTGATCGGAATTGTGCCGACCCTGATCGGGCTGATGGCGGCGGTCGGTGTTCTGCGGTCGTCGGGATTTCTGGAGGATTTCGGAAAATTGCTCGGAACCGTACTGGAACCAGCGGGTATTCCATCGGCCCTGGTGCCGCTCGGCGTTGTGCGCCTCTTTTCCAACAGCGCAGCAGTGAGCCTTCTGCTGGATCTCTACAAAGAAGCGGGGTGCGATTCCTTTGCCGGAAAGGCGGCATCGATTATGATGTCATGCACGGAAACAGCCTTCTACACGATGGCAGTCTACTTCGGTGCAGTTCGCATCAAAAAAACACGGTACACGCTGGCTGGCGCACTGTTCTCCTCGCTGGTCGGAATGGCGGTCAGTATTGCCTTGGCGAGGCTGATCTAACCATCTTTTCTAATCATACCAGTGAAATGTGTTGACATTTCGAAACGATTGGAATAAGATGGAAACAACTTAAAACATACAAACTCAATAGGAAATAAGGAAATAAACAACAGAGCATAGAGTAAGGAGGAAATCAACGATGGCAAAGGTATATGACAGCATTCTGGATCTCGTGGGAAAAACCCCGCTGGTTGAGCTGAAACGAATCGAAGAAAAAGAAGGACTGCAGGCGAAACTGATCGCGAAAGTAGAATCCTTCAACCCGGCAGGAAGCGTCAAAGACCGTATCGCAAAAGCGATGATTGAGGATGCTGAAGCAAAAGGTCTCTTAAAAGAAGGTTCCGTTATTATCGAGCCGACTTCCGGAAACACCGGAATCGGACTGGCAGCGGCAGCTACGGTAAAAGGCTATCGTATGATCCTTACCATGCCGGAAACCATGAGCGTGGAGCGCCGCAACATTGTAAAAGCATACGGCGCAGAGGTTGTTCTGACGGACGGAACAAAGGGTATGAAGGGTGCAATCGAGAAAGCCGATGAGCTTGCAAAAGAGATTCCGAACAGCTTCATCGCAGGCCAGTTTGTGAACCCGGCAAACCCGGCAACCCACAAAAAGACGACAGGCCCGGAGATCTGGGAGGATACCGACGGAGAGGTTGATATCTTCGTTGCAGGCGTCGGCACCGGCGGAACTATCACCGGAACGGGTGAGTATTTAAAAGAGAAAAAACCGGAAGTAAAAATCGTAGCAGTAGAGCCGGCATCTTCACCGGTACTGTCCGAGGGCGTTTCCGGACCGCATAAAATCCAGGGAATCGGTGCAGGCTTTGTGCCGGAGACTCTGAACACCAGCGTTTACGATGAAATCATCAAAGTAGAAAATGAGGATGCTTTTGAGACCGGAAAATATCTGGCGGCCGAGGAAGCCATTCTTGCAGGAATTTCCTCCGGCGCAGCGCTGTATGCAGCAATTCAGCTTGCAAAACGCGAAGAGAACAAGGGCAAAACCATCGTTGTGCTTCTGCCGGACAATGGAGACAGATACTATTCTACCCCTCTGTTTGCAAAATAAAGATTGAGAGCGGTATGCTCTGAATCGAGACATCATGCATAAATGTGTAAACTGCCATCCGCGGAACTCTCCCCCTCTGCGAATGGCAGTTTCGTATATCAAATTATACCAGAAAGGGAACTTTACTTATGACACTACAACAGCTTCGCTACGTAATCCAGGCCGCGGATTCCAGATCAATGAATGAGGCGGCGAAGGCACTCTATATTTCACAGCCAAGTCTCTCGGGCGCGATCAAGGAGCTGGAAAAGGAGATTGGAATTGAACTGTTCAAGCGCAGCAGCCACGGAACGGTGCTGACCCCGGAGGGCGAGGAGTTTTTAGGTTACGCGCGCCAGGTTACCGACCAGTATCAGCTTCTCGAAAACCGCTATATTTACCGTACCAAGGGCAAGAAAAAATTCAGCGTGTCGATGCAGCATTACAGCTTCGCCGTGAAGGCGTTCGTGGAGCTGGTGAAGCAGTTCGGCATGGATGAATACGAGTTTGCGGTCTACGAGACGAGAACGTACGATGTGCTGATGGATGTAAAGAACTTTAAGAGTGAGCTCGGCATTCTCTATCGGAATGATTTTAATGCGAAGGTGCTGAATAAGCTGCTGAAAGATAATAATCTCGAATTCCACGATCTGTTTTCCTGCGGAACGTACGTCTATCTCTGGAAAGATCATCCGCTGGCGGACAAGGCCGAGATTACGATGGAAGAGCTGAAGGAATACCCGTGCCTGTCGTTCGATCAGGGAAGTAACAACTCGTTTTTCCTGGCGGAGGAAGTGCTTTCTACGTATGAATATAAGAGAATCATCAAGGCAAACGACCGCGCGACGATGCTGAATCTGATGGTCGGCCTGAACGGGTATACGCTCTGTTCCGGCATCATCTGCGAGGAACTGAACGGCAGTGATTACCGCGCCGTGCCGCTTCACGCGGATGAAAACATGATGATCGGCTACATTTCCAGAAAGGGAATGTCGATCAGCACGATGGGACAGCAGTATCTGGAGGAAATCCGGAAATATAAGGAGTTTGTACTATAAAAGAAGTGCATAAAAAACGCATGTTGTATTTGCAAACTGGGTATAGGAAAAACAAAAGAAAACAGGCTTGCGGTAAATATAAATTATAGGAAACGCCTATAACCAGCCATTAAGTTTCTGTATTAGACAAAACCGCAAAGTATCGCTATAATAACCCTTGTAAACAGGTAGGAAATATAAACGTAAAAAAACATAGAGAATAAAACTTAGACAAACAGGAGGAAATTGCAATGAGCAAAAAAACAAGAGCAGAAAGAAATCTTAAATTCGAAACTTTACAGCTTCATGTAGGACAGGAAAATCCAGATCCGGCAACTGGAGCAAGAGCAGTGCCGATCTATCAGACATCTTCTTTCGTATTCAATAACTCCGATCATGCAGCAGCAAGATTCGGACTCCAGGATGCAGGAAACATCTACGGCCGTCTGACCAACCCGACCGAGGACGTTTTCGAGCAGAGAATGGCAGCTCTTGAGGGCGGCGTTGCAGCACTTGCAGTAGCTTCCGGAGCAGCAGCAATCAACTACACCATCATCAACCTGGCTCAGAAGGGCGACCACATCGTATCCGCAAAGAACATCTACGGCGGTTCCTACAACCTGCTGGCACACACCCTTCCGCAGTACGGCATCAGCACCACATTCGTTGATGTATTCAATCTGGATGAGGTTCGCGCAGCCGTTCAGGAGAACACCAAAGCCATCTACATCGAGACTCTTGGAAACCCGAACTCCGATGTTGTAGATATTGAAGCACTTGCAAAAATCGCACATGAGAACAAGATTCCGCTGGTTGTAGACAACACCTTCGCAACTCCGTACCTCGTTCGCCCGATCGAGTACGGCGCAGATATCGTTGTTCATTCCGCAACTAAATTCATCGGCGGTCACGGAACTACTCTTGGCGGCGTGATCGTAGACGGCGGTAAATTCGACTGGGAGGCATCTGGAAAATTCGCATCCCTGACCGAGCCAAACCCGAGCTACCACGGCATCAGCTTCACAAAAGCAGTTGGACCTGCAGCATTCGTTACAAAAGTACGTGCTATCCTTCTTCGTGATACCGGAGCTACTCTTTCTCCGTTCAACTCCTTCCTGCTTCTGCAGGGACTTGAGACTCTGTCTCTCCGCGTAGAGCGTCACGTTGAGAACGCACTGAAAGTTGTAAAATATCTGGAGAGCCAGCCACAGGTTGAGAAAGTACATCATCCGTCTGTATCCGACGATCCGGAGCAGCAGGCACTGTACGCAAAATACTTCCCGAACGGCGGCGGTTCTATCTTCACCTTCGAAATCAAAGGTGATGCACAGAAAGCAAAAGATTTCATCGATAATCTGGAGCTGTTCTCCCTGCTGGCAAACGTTGCCGATGTAAAATCTCTGGTTATCCATCCGGCAACCACCACTCACAGCCAGTGCACCGAGGAAGAACTGCTGGATCAGGGAATCAAACCGAACACCATCCGTCTTTCCATCGGTACCGAGAACATCGACGATATCATCGAGGACCTGGACGAGGCATTCAAGGCAGTTCAGTAAGAAGTGAACAAAAGGTTATAGTAAAATAAACGTACGCCCCTGGCATGGTTGGAAGTGCCGGGGGCGTATTTTTCGCGTGCAATGAGTCAAAGTCCGTGCTTGCACGAGACCTTGACGAATGCCGCGATAACGAGCGAAGCGAGTTATTTTGCAGGATTTTGAATAAAAGAAGTGAACGATTTTAATGCCGGGGCGGTGATCTGTCCTGGCTTTTTTGATGTTTTTGCTTTGAGCGGATACGCCGCGCCGATCACGAGCGGCGGTGCGTCGAGCAACGGGACGGCGGTGACGCCCGGGTGGCGGAAGAGTTCGAAGTTGCTCTCGGCAAAGAGACTGAAAGCCTCGCCGACTTCCACAGAACTGATCATGGATTCCAGGCGGGCGGTGCGGAGGATATGCGGTTTTGTCTCTGCTCTTTCGAAAAGCTGTATACAAAGCTGATAAATCGAAGTATAAGGATGCATGAGAATCAGCGGCTCGGCGGCAATATCGGCGATGGGGAGCGCCGATTTTTTTGCCAGCGGATGATCCGCAGGGAGCATCACGCAGAGACGGTCTTCGGCGAGTGGCGCGAAGTGGTACTTCTGCGTGGAAATCATGGAGTCCCGTGCGATCACAAGATCAAAGTGACCGGACTGCAGGCCGTCCATCAGTTCGTTCTCTTCGCATTCCTCAAGGGAAAGCTCAATTTCCGGGTGCGCGTGCGTGAAGGCGCGGATGCGGGAGGTGAGGTGGTACTGTGTCAGGAACGGGAGAGAGCCGACGCGGAGCACCTGGCGTTCCGTTTCTTTGAAATGGCGCATCTTCTGCAGCATCTGGTGATACTGGCGGGAGAGTTCGGCGGCCTCCTGCGAAAACAGTTCGCCTGCCGGCGTCAGAACGGCCTGGCGGCGGGAGCGGTCAAAGAGGGTGAGATTCAGCTCCGCTTCCAACTTCTGGATCTGCTTGGAGAGCGTAGACTGCGCAATATGAAGATTTTCCGCGGCCTCTAAAAAAGTGTCGCACCGGACGGCCATCAGAAAAAAGTCGATCTGTTCCATGGTCATAAGAAAGGGCCTCCTTTTGATTCGATTCATTCCATTCTGGAAACAATTGTACCACAAATCGAATTGATTCCACAAATATTTCTTTTTACAATGAAGATAGAAATGGAAGAGGAAAAGGCGTCCTTCGAGGCGTCATCAATGGAATAAAAGGAGAAGAACTATGGCTGAAAAAGTAAGAGATCTGCGCAGTGCGCTGGAACGATTGAAAAACATGCCGGGGCAGCTTGCCGAGACGGATGTTGAGGTTGATCCGATGGCGGAGCTTGCCGGTGTTTACCGTTACGTCGGTGCGGGCGGAACCGTAAAGCGTCCGACGAAAGAAGGCCCGGCGATGATTTTTCGCAACGTAAAAGGGCACCCGGATGCCAGTGTTGCGATCGGTGTTCTGGCAAGCCGGAAACGCGTGGCTGCCCTGCTGGACTGCGAGCCGGAGAATCTTGGAAAAATGCTGTATCACAGCGTAGAAGAGCCGATTGCACCGGTTGAATTTCAGGGCGCGCCGCCATGCCAGGAAGTGGTGCATCTGGCGACCGATCACGATTTTGATCTGAACCGTCTCGTCCCGGCGCCGACGAATACGCCGGACGACGCGGGTCCGTACATCACCCTCGGCATGTGTTATGCTTCTCACCCGGACACCGGACTGCACGATGTGACGATCCACCGTCTCTGCATTCAGGGAAAAGACGAGCTCTCAATTTTCTTCACCCCGGGCGCACGCCACATCGGTGCGATGGCAGACCGCGCGGAGGAGCTGGGTCAGACGCTGCCGATTT
>CAVLAW010000021.1:0-21323 GCA_963661155.1 Tidjanibacter massiliensis
GGTTATAGTAGCGCAGCTTGCACTGCCAGAAGCCGAGGCCGTATTCCGGCATCATCGGAACTTTGCCGATGGCATCTGCGAAGTGCTCCTCGATCTCCGATGGGGTATCGCCTGCGGTTACCCAGTAGTCGAGCTGTTTTGTGGTGCGTGCCAGCCACTCAGTTGTGTTCGTTCCGAAGTGAACCTCGCCGATCGCTGCGTTGTGCCACAGGAATCCGTAGCCGAGGCTGGATACGTAGAACGGAATACTCGCCTGCGAATTGCGGTGCGCCAGTTCCAGGTTGCAGCCTTTCAGATTCATTCTCTCCTGCTGATACTGTCCCATACCGTAGATCTTTTCATCCGGGTTGGAATCGAAGGATACTTTTAACTGATAAGCGCCGCCTTTTAATGCACGGTAATCGTGTGCCCGCAGGCAGAGCGCTCCGCCGTTTGCGATCTCGGAGAGCAGCACTTCGCCCTTCTGATTCAAAAACGTAATCCGAAGCTTCTGTCCCCACGGCTGAACCTCGAGAACTGCCTGGATTTTACCGTTTTTGATCGTCGCTTTCAGCTCGTCCACCAGCTCAATCTCCGCCTCCACCGGCTTTGGATCAAGCAGTGCGATGCTTCCCTCTTCAATCTCCGAAAGAACCGTACCTCTCACCCGAAGACTGTCCTTCTGCCACGGCTCCACCCGAACCGTCTCCCCATCCTGCCGGAAAATCAGCGCATTTCCCTGTTTCTCAAAATACTGCATAAAAACCTCCCTTTCCAGCCCGCCGCCCCCAAAGCATGCATGGGCCATGTTGTTTTCGTTCGCTTTCTACTTTGCATTATACTAACATTTCAGGCAGAATACTTGATCTTAATTTTCATGTTCTAACACTATTTTGATCTTTTTCTTTAAAGTATTTTCCGCTGTTCCACTCTTTTCATCCGCTTTTCTATCCTGTATAATAAAGTCAGATATTTCAAGGAGGTTTTTACAATGAAGAAACATCTTTCAACACGAAATCTTGTGCAGCTTGGCTCGCTTATTCTCGGCAATGGGCTGCTGGCGTTTGCGGTTGCGGCGTTTGTGTCGCCGTCCGGGATTATTATGGGCGGGGCGACGGGTATTGGGCTGGCGCTGACGCACTTTTTTCCGGTTTTGCCGCTTTCGGTTACGGTCTTTGCGGTTAATCTTCTGCTGTTTCTGATTGGAACGGTTTGTCTTGGGAAATCGTTTGCGGCGAAGACGGTGATTTCTACGTTTTTGTATCCGGCATTTCTGGATCTCTTCTTAAAAATTCCGGGGGTTGCGACGCTGACGGATGATCTGCTGATTTCTACGGTCTTCGGCGGACTTCTCCTCGGAACCGGAATTGCGCTGGTGCTGCGCTCGGGGGCTTCCTCCGGGGGGACGGATGTGCTGGCGCTTGTCTTTAACAAGATTACACATGTGCCGGTGGCTACGCTGCTGTATGTTATCGACTTCGCAGTGCTTGTGCTGCAGGTTTCTTTTTCGGATCGGAATCAGGTGCTGTATGGAATTCTGTTTTTGATTCTGCAGACGCTGACGCTGAATAAAATTATTGTTTCGGGTAAGACGCAGATTCAGCTTCTTATTATGAGCGGGCATACAGAGGCGATTCGCGAGCAGCTACTTCATCAGGAGGATGTGGGGGCTACGCTCTTTCGTACGGAGAGTGGGTTTACCCAGGCTGAAAGTAATGCGATACTCTGTGTTACTTCGAGGCGGAAGCTGCACAGTGTGCTCGATACCATCAATGAGACTGATCCGGATGCGTTTATTACGATACATGAAGTAAATGAAGTTCGGGGGCATGGGTTTACGTCGGAGAGGATTAAGCTTTAGAAATGGGTATACGAAGTTTTCTTTTCGAAAGGTTTTCTCCCCGTCCGCCTTCACTCTCAGCCCGTGGGGGTGCGTCTATATGCAAAGAACCCCCGGAGCCATACAGCCCCGGGGGTTCTCATTCATTTCATTTATTATGCAAGCTTCAAAGTATTAACCTTAACTCCAGGTCCCATAGTAGGAGCCAGAGTAACGCTCTTCAGGTACTGTCCCTTCAGAGTAGCCGGTTTAGCTTTGTTGATTGCACCGATCAGCGTCTGGAAGTTGTCGCTTAACTGCTCCTCAGTGAAAGAAGCTTTTCCGATTGGCACGTGGATAATGTTTGTTTTGTCAAGACGATACTCAATCTTACCTGCTTTGATCTCTTTAACGGCTTTCGTAACATCCATAGTTACAGTACCAGCCTTCGGGTTTGGCATTAAACCTTTCGGTCCAAGTACACGGCCCAGACGACCAACAACACCCATCATATCCGGTGTAGCAACAACAACATCATAATCAAACCAGCCATCGTTCTGGATTCTCGGGATCAGCTCCTCAGCTCCAACGAACTCTGCACCTGCAGCAACAGCCTCATCAGCTTTTGCGCCTTTAGCGAAAACAAGTACACGAACCTGTTTTCCAGTACCGTGCGGCAGAACAACTGCTCCACGGATCTGCTGGTCTGCGTGACGTCCGTCACAACCAGTTTTGATGTGAACTTCGATTGTCTCGTCAAATTTAGCAGTAGCTAATTTCTTAACAGTGGAAATAGCCTCTGCCGGATCGTACTGAACGCTACGATCAACTGCTTTTGCAGCCTCTAAATATTTCTTACCATGTTTCATTGTCTAATAACCTCCTGGTGGTAGTTGCGGGAATCTCCCTCCCACGTCAATACGAGAAGATGTAAACTCTTCTTCTAAATTAGTCCTCTACAACGATACCCATACTTCTTGCGGTACCTGCGATCATGCTCATAGCTGCCTCGATGGATGCTGCATTCAGGTCAGGCATCTTCATCTCTGCGATCTCACGAACTTTGTCCTTAGAGATAGTAGCAACTTTTGTTTTGTTCGGAACGCCGGAACCAGATTTCAGGTTGCAGGCTTTCTTAAGCAAAACTGCTGCCGGAGGAGTTTTGGTTATGAAGCTGAAACTTCTGTCTGCATATACAGTGATAACTACAGGGATGATCAGGTCTCCCTTATCTGCTGTTCTTGCGTTGAACTCTTTGGTAAACTGTACGATGTTTACTCCGTGCTGTCCAAGTGCAGGTCCAACCGGTGGTGCTGGTGTTGCTTTACCAGCAGGAATCTGTAATTTGATATATCCTGTAACTTTCTTTGCCATTTTACGGCACCTCCTAAATAAATGTGGTAATTGCGGGAATTTCCCTCCCACGAAACGCCTTTAAGGCATTTCTTACATCTTCTTGACTTCTGCGAAACTTATTTCTACCGGCGTTTCGCGGCCGAACAGCTCAACATTGATGGTAACCATCTGTTTTGTATCATTGATACTCTGAATCAGTCCGGTTGTATCCTTCCATGCGCCGCCTGTTACAACGACTGCATCGCCGACTTCAAGGTCAAGCTCAACCTTTTCCTCACCGCCGGTGATTCCAAGATTAACCATTTCCTCATCCGTAAGCGGTACCGGCTTGGATCCCGGTCCGACGAAGCCCGTAACACCGCGGGTATTGCGGACAACATACCAGGTATCATCGTTCATGATCATGTTGATCAGAACGTAGCCCGGAAACAATTTCCGGAGTACCTGTTTCTTGGTTCCGTTCTTGACTTCAACAACTTCTTCCATAGGAACACGTACTTCCAAAATCTGATCCTCAAGATGACGGTTCTCAATTGTTTTCTCAATATTGGCTTTTACTTTGTTTTCATAGCCCGAATAGGTGTGGACTACATACCAGTTTACTTCTGACATTCTGACACCTTTTTCCTTATTTGATCAATAAATTGACGAACTCGATTACAGCGCTGTCAACCAGGGTGATTAACCCGCAGGTTACTGCAGAGATCGCTACGACTGCAACGGTCTGCTTGCCCAGAGTTTTGTTGTCAACCCAGATGATTTTCTTGAACTCTGCTTTCAAGCCCTTGAACCAGCTCTTTTTGGATGCCTTTTTCTCAGTTTCTGCCATTGGATCACCTCTTACCAAAGATTATTTGGTTTCTTTGTGCATTGTGTGCTTTTTGCAGAATCTGCAGTACTTCTTTGTCTCCATTCTCTCAGGATGGTTCTTTTTCTCTTTTGTCATGTTGTAATTACGCTGTTTGCATTCGGTACATGCCAATGTGATTTTTACGCGCACGACTTCCACCTCCACTGTGTATTTGCGTTATCGCTTGTGATCCTTATGGATCAGCGGCGGCCTCTTCGTTTCTGCCCTGCTTTTGCTGCTCGTACTTCAGCAATTTCAGGCATAAAAAAAAGACCTTCTTCCATGTCGCTGATTTATCATAGCATACGAGCCGCCTCTTGTCAACAAAATTCCCCAAAGTACGCTGAAAATTTTTATCAAAGTTTTTCCCTGCTTTTCTGGGTTTTTTGTCTGTTTTTCAGCAAAGTACAACGCCGGTGTTCCAAAAGGGTTCGAAAGGAATGGTTCTGTCCGGAATTTTCCTGCCCACAGAACCATTCTCTCATCCTTTTTTCAGTATTTTTTACGCATCCGATCTGGAATACGCATTTTTCATCTGGTTGCTGAGTTCAAAGAGCACTTTATGTAGCGTTGCACTCGTCTCTTTTTTCAGCATTTCCGCGATCTTATTGTTTGCTTCTTCTTTTAATGCGGTCTGTTTTGCCTCGTCCGCCTCTTTTTCGATCAGTTCGTCGTACTGGTTGATCAGCTCGTGACCTTTTGCCATGACTTTTTCCTGATACCGCTCGATGTGGAAAATCGAAGATTTATAGGAAGCATCTGCCATTGCAGCCACCATGCGGCTTGCCCAGTAGAAGTTGTCTGTGGAAACCTCGCCGGTTGTGTTGGAAAGATAATCCGGTGTTGTCGTCACGCCCGCATAGAACGGAACGAGCACGTTGAATGCATTTGACGCAAATGCAATCCACTGTAAAATACCGCTGTCTCCTGCATGATCCGGACGCATCTGGATCACAGAAAGGAAATCAGTACGGTTGACACCGATGGAGCGGTAGGCTCCCTTCCACGATTTATCACCGTACGCGGCATATGGATCGTACGGTGTTCCCTGATAATGGGAGGACAGCACGTATTTGACATCTTCCACGGTGATCTTCTTTTCCGGAACCATCATCCACGGGATATCGTCGGATACCGGTCTGTAATCAGCGTCCGGTCCGTCCCATTTCTTCGTGTGCGGATTCAGATAGCGCTCCATGAACCAGGCACGCGGCGTATTGTAGACGCGGTCGGAATCATCGTGGCTTCCGAATGCGTCGCGCGGATTGAAGTTTCCGTCCATGGAAAGATCAAGGTGATATTTCTCCGTAAACTCTTTTAAATCTGCGGAGCACATGTACTCCTTCTGTTCACCGAGTGCATCCGCAAAATCAAAATGGTCGATACCAAGCTGGTTCGGCATTGCCACATAATGATCATCCGGCACTTTCACCGCCATCCAGTGATGGCCGCCGATCGTCTCCAGCCACCAGATCTCATCGTGATCCTGGAACGCAATGCCGTTCATCTCGTAGGTTCCGTACTGCTCCAGCAGACTGCCGAGCCGTCTGATACCTTCTCTTGCACTCTTAATATAAGGAAGAACAATGTAGACAAGATCTTCTTCTCCGATTCCGCCCGGCACTTCTTCTTTTCCGTCTGCCGCCGGCTGGTACACAACGAGCGGGTCTGCACCCAGCACACGCGGGTTCGAGGTGATCGTCTCTGTCGCTGTCATGCCGACCTGCGCTTCATTCACGCCGCTGGCTGCCCAGACGCCCTCCCCTTTTTCTGCATTCGGCACTGCCGTGTAACGCATTGGGTTGTCCGGGAGCTCGATTGTCAGATGAGAAATCTCGGTTTGATATGTTCTCGGCTGCTCCTCCGGATGAATGACCACAAATTTTTTTGATGTATAATGGCCTGCACCGGAATCGTCATTTCGTGCAATCATGGTGGAACCGTCATACGACGCTTTCTTTCCAACTAATATTGTTGTACAAGGCATAATCTTTCGTCCTCCTTTTGCTGTCTTATGCTTCCGATTATGACACTTTCACCCGCGTTTTGCAAGCTTCCTGTTATCTCTTTCCCTCGCACAGATTTCCTGCGGGTTACTGTTTTCTCAGCAACGAAATACTTTCTGTTTCACTGTATAAAAGCATATTTCAGGCAGGAGCATCCCCCTTTTGCTTCACAAAATAAACCGTATCAACACCATCTCCCCGGTCATCCTTCAGCCGCTTGACAAGGCTGTATCCCAGTTTTTCCAGAATATGCTCCTGTGCGCCGTTCGTGGACCAGGTCCGGAGAGTAATCCGGCTTTCTGGAAATTTTGCCGCGATATCTTTCTCCGCTTCCGCATACATCACTTCGGAAATCCCCTGTCCGCGGTAATCCGGCTGAACACAGAGAGTCGTCAGATAGCAGGAATCCGGGTACGCTTCGAGATTCTCACAGTTAAAATGATCTCTCCAGGTCATAAAGGACCGCACAATCCCCTCTTCCTTCCATAAAACCACATGCTGCTGACAGATATTTTCCAGATATTCTGCAATTCCGTCTGTTTTTTCTTCCGTCTCCGCCCAGTTTGTCTGCGATGTACTGTTGCGATGGGAAAGCGGTGGAACAAAATCCTGGTCACAAAGTTCCAGCAGATGCCAGATCTCTTCCCGTTCTTTTTGATCCTGAATGCCATCTCTTACGGCAACACGGCTCTCGCAGCACATCCACGGAAGTCTGCACACAAGTGCCGCTGCCGCGCACATACCGTCTTCTACGGTAGAGACATCGATCCATTCTTCCCTGGTATGGGCTCCTCCACCCCGGCAGAAGCCGACGCAGATGGCCGGAATATGTCTCGACAATGGAATATTGCAGTCCGTGGATGCCTCGGAGCATACCGGCTCCTCGCCGTCGGCTGCTCCTAATGTTTTCTGTGCGCACCGCGTCATGCGTGCCATCTGAACCGGATCAGTTTCTCTTGCACACGGCCGCTTTCCCACCAGTTCACAGGAGTACTGCACTTCCTCGCTCTGGTGTGCCGCAATCGTCTGCTCCAGATATTTTTCGCACGCGTCCAGACTCCGGTAATCCTCGGAGCGGAACTCAAACAGCATGGAAGCCTCCTGTGCAATCGTGTTGACGGAAGTTCCGCCCTCGATTTTTCCTACATTATAAGTCGTATGCGATGCCGCATCCGTCTGAAGCTGGTAAAGCTCTCCAATCAGGCCGGCAAGCTCTGCAATGGCATTTTTCCGCCCAAAATTCAGGAACGAATGGCCTCCCTGTGTTTTCACTGAAATACGGTAACGCACAGATCCAATGCAGACTGGATACATTTTGTCCCGGTACAGATCAAATGCTGCCATTCCGCACAGACTTTTTTCATAGTGATCCACAAGCGCACGGGCTCCGCAGAGATTGCCGAGTCCCTCTTCTCCCAGATCCGCTGCAAAAATCAGGCCGCAGGGAAGTTCCGGCTCTGTCTCATGAACATATTTTGCCGCCATCAGAAGCATGACCACGTTTACCGTATCGTCTGTGATGCCCGGGCATCGCCAGATATTCCCGTCTTCTTTGATTTCCAGCGGTTCCTCCAGAGAAAACACCGTATCCAGATGCGCCGTATACAGGACTTTCTTTTCCCTCTGCGGCTGATATTCCCAGATCACATTTCCCAGTTCATCAGTATGCACTGAATCCATGCCCTGCCGTTTCATCCAGTCCATGCAGTAAGCAATTCTCAGCTCCTCTTTCCCCGTCTCCGTCGGGGTCAGCGTCAGCTCCCGCAGCGTCTGCAGGGCAAATTCTCTGTTTTTCCGGCAAAACTCCCGGTATTTCTCTTCGATTTCCCATTTTTTACGCATGAAGCACAATCCTTCCTTCTCTGTATTCCCATTTGGTTCCGTATTTTCTGCTCACGCGGGTGAGATATTCTGCAATTTCTTCTGCTGTTTTTTCATCTGCCACGTACGGAATGTTTTTTTCTGCTTTTTCTCTGTCCATACCGAGTTCAATCGGCAGCAGCTCCAGATGGATACATTTACCCTCGCAGATTTCAAAATACGGCAACACGCTTCGGTAGACCTCTGGGATTTCATAGAGCGAATGTGAGGACTGCTCCTGCCGCTTCGCAATTCCGATGGATGCCGCCGTGTGAATATTCAGTCCATATTTTTCCATGTAATCTGCTGGAAGAAGACGTACATACTGATTTTCAAAAATAAAGTTTCCCAGACAATAAAAAATCGGGCAGTCCTTGTAAAGTTCAATTCCCTTCAGCTGATGCGTTCCGCCTCCGATCACCGCACTGGCTCCCGCATCAATGCAGGCGTGCGCAAATTCTTCCAGAAAATAATCCGCCTCTTCGTCGCTGTCTTTGCGTATTTCATGGGAATGTACCATGACAAAAACAGCTTCACAGGTCATCTTCGCCTCCCGTATTGCATCGACCGTCCGTTTGACATCAATCGGATTCGGACTGGAACTCCTTCCCTCCGTTCCGCTCTCACTGATTTCAAACATTTTTCCGCCGAATTCCACCACTCCTTCCGGAAGAGGAGCTACAAACCCCTCCTGCCGGTGCAGGTCACGCAGTCCGTTGATTCCCGTCGCATCTGCAATTTCGGCAAGATCCCGCGCGTGTTTTTCTGTAATCGTATATTTTTCCGAAAAACGCAGCGGATTTAAACCTGGCCGCCCTGGCTGGCGTTCCGTCTGACTTCCCGCTCTTGCCGCATTTTCAAACGTAGAACAGATATCAATGACTGCAATCTGACCGGCCGTCGTATCCAAAATGGCTGGTCTGGATGCCTCATAAAGATTTTTTCCTGCTCCGGCGTAAGCCACATCCTTTTTTTGCAGTTCACAGATTGTGGATGCAAGTCCTTCATAAGAATAATCCATCGTATGATTATTGGATATTCCAAGAAAATTAAAGCCATAGCGCAGCGTATCATCCAGACAGTTCCCATCGGCAGTCAGCCACGTTCCGCCGGAATACGCCGATGCATAGCAGCTGCCATCCGATATTGTGGTTTCCAGATTTGCCATCCGCACCTCGCCCTGCATCAGAAATTCACGGATCGGCAGAAAATCCTGATAGCCGGGCAGAAGCCGCTTCATAATCAGAATATCTCCCGCTGCCGATGCCTTTATTGTTCTGCTCATCTTTCTCTATGCCTCCCTAAGGATTCCGTAAGCCAAAACATTTCCCAAAAAGGCTCCATCTTACGGAATCGTCTTCTTACTCGTCTCTTATTTTTTTCTGTTTTCCCGATATACGCGGCTTCTCTCGACCAGGTCGGCAAAGAGACGGTTCATTTCCGGTGCGGTGTGAATCAGCCCCTCCGGATGCCACTGTACTGCCACAATCTGTCCGTCGAGGCTCTCAATCGCCTCGACCGTTCCATCCGGTGCCGTCGCGGAGACGATGATATTTTCGCCCGGCGTGCGGATCGCCTGATGGTGCATGGAGTTCACCGCATGCGTTCCTGCCCCGAGGATCTCCGCCAGATGCGTTCCCTCTTTGATCTCCACATGGTGATGCAGATACGACCGCTCCAGCGACTGCAGATGCAGAATCGTCGTTTCTTTCTGCGTATAGATATCCTGATACAGATCGCCGCCGCACAGAACATTTAAAAACTGAATTCCCTTGCAGACACCGAACATCGGCATTCCCATCTCTTTTGCCGCCCGTCCGATGGCAAACCACGCCTCATCAATCTCCGGGCGGATCGTCTGGATCTGCGGTTTCGGTTCTTCTCCATAATACCATGGATTCAGGTCTTCTCCTCCCGGCACCAGAATTCCGTCACAGACAGCCAGCGCCGCTTCCGGATCTGCCTTCATCGTGACTGCCGGAATGGCCATCGGGATTCCTCCGTTGTTCAGAACGGCTTCGATATAGTCGCTGTTTACATACATTCTCTCTGCACTCGAAAAAAGTCCCGGCTGCGTTTTATACGTATTTCCCAAGATTCCAATGATTGGTTTTTTCATGTTCTTCCCTTTCTCCTTTTACCAGATATGCCGAAAACGGCTTCACCTTCTTTGTGAACCCGCTTCCGGCATTCTTTTCTTTCGTTATCTGATTTTTTTACAGCACATCCTGATGGCAGATATGACGAATCTTTTCTTCATCTAAAGCACGAATGACATTGGCTGCCATTGCGCTTGCTGCCTCCAGGTCTTCTTTTGCGCAGAAATTATAATGGCTGTGCGCATAACGGGACGGCACACCAAGCACCAGACACGGAACCGCTTTTCCTGTCACACTGATTTTGGCTGCGTTTGTGCTTCCGCCTCTTCTTACGCTCTCCTGATATTTGATGCCGCATTTTGCTGCGACTTCTTCTGCCAGGGAAATGAACTGGGTATTGGAAATGTAGCTGTTGTCCAGGATTCGGATCTGAACCCCCTTCTTCATGCAGCCCTGTGCCTGTCCGGTGCTGATGAAAAAGTCATCGGAAGGAGATCCTTCAAAGACAATGGCAAGATCCGGTTTTACGATCTGGCTTGTCACCACAGCGCCGCGGGTTCCGACTTCCTCCTGCGCTGCAAAGGCACCGACAACGTTGACAGCCAAAGAGCTCTGCTCCTCTTTCAGCTGTTTCATCGTATCTACGATGCATGCGCAGCCGGCACGGTTGTCAAATGCTTTTCCGAAGCAGATTTCATGCTCGGCATCGTATTCGAATGTTACATCCGGCATCATCGGATCACCGATATGGATTCCGAAAACGTTCTCAACCTCCTCGCGGCTGGTTGCTCCGACATCGACATACATCTTTTCAATTTCCAGATGCTGGCTGTTGCGCTCCTCTGTTGTCATGAAATGGACTGGTTTTGCACAGATAATACCGTGTACCATCTTTCCGGATCTGGTGCGGATCCATACGGCATGGGCCGGAAGACTGGTCAGATGGAAGCCGCCGAGCATGATAATGCCGAGGCATCCGTTGTCCTGAATGTTCTGTACCATGAAGCCGCATGCGTCGAGATGGGCATCCAGCTGGATCACCGGACGGGTATCCTGCTCTGTTCCAGGCATCCGTACGTACAGGTTATTCATGGCGTCATTCTTTACATCAAATTCTTTGCAGTAGTCTGCGATTGTGCGGATGACATCCTCCTCAAATCCGCTTGGTCCAAATGCATTGGAAAGCTTGCCAAACATTTCTATATCCATCGTTTTATCCTCTTTTCTTTTGGTTTCTCTTCTATAATTTTCTAATATACAACGAAGCAATGTGCTGTGACAATATCCATCCAGCGGTCTGTCTCCAGCTTGTTTGTGAACGTATCAACTTTCTGCATGCCTGGATAAAAGGACATCGTGTACGCTTTTTTCCAGTCTTTGTACGTTACCTCGTAGGTAAAGTGTTCCGGCAGTGCCACCTGGCACTCTTTTTTCTGCTCCGTGACTGCCTTCTTTACCCCTTCCCGGATTTCAGAAATAACTTTTCCCTTCGCTTTGCACCACGTTGCCGCGCCGACTCCGTGTTTCGTCTCCACTGTCGTAATTCCCGGGATCAGTTCTTTTGCCTGCCAGCAGATTTCTTCATCTCCGGAAAGAAACAGTACCGGTACGTGGTGGGAGGCTGCCGTGTAGCTGTTCAGCATACACTCACTCATCACCTTTCCATTCAGATGAATGTACAGGCTGTTGCCCGTCGATGTATGGCTGATCGAAAAATTCGGATCGCCTGCCGGTGCATGGTAGCCGATATAGAGAACGCCGTCATACGTGTCGTCGATTCCATACATCATGTTGTATGGATGACCGCTCTTTCCCCGGATCAGGGTGACATACTCCGGCATCTTCAGCGGATCAATATTCGATGCGTCGCCGTGGCCGTCTTTTACGACAATTTCATCTGCACCAGCTTCATGCGCTGCTTCACATGCCGCAACGACCTCCTCGGTCATCTCCTCTGCGAATCTCTGATACACACTTTCCTTCTTATGCGTTTCATCGGTCAGCGCCAGTCCGGCGCAGCCTTCGATGTCTGCACTGATAAAAAGTTTCATTTCTGCTGTTCCCTTCTTTCTTTGTCATAAAGATGACAATATACGTAATGTCCGTCATCCACTTCGTACCGCTCCGGCACCTGCGTCTTACAGCACTCCATGCATTTTGGACATCGGGTATGGAATTTGCAGCCTGTCGGCGGCTTATGGGCAGACGGGATGCTTCCTTCCAGAAGAATCCGTTCTCTTTTGGCGGTCGGATCCGGAACCGGAACTGCGGAAAGCAGTGCCTGTGTATACGGGTGCATCGGATTGCTGTAAATTTTCTCTTTGTCTCCGACCTCCACAAAGTTGCCGAGATACATGACGCCGACACGGTCGCTGATGTACTCCACAACGCTCAGATCGTGTGCAACGAAAATATAGGTCAGATCCAGATCCCGCTTCAGTTCATTCAGAAGGTTCAGCACCTGTGCCTGAATGGACACATCCAGTGCAGAAACCGGTTCGTCCGCGATGATCAGGGACGGTTCTACGGCAAGCGCACGGGCAATTCCGATTCGCTGGCGCTGGCCGCCGGAAAATTCATGCGGGTAGCGGTTGGCATGGTAATCGTCCAGACCGACCCGGTGCAGAAGGTCCAGCACTTTCTTTTCCAGATCGGCTTTGTCTTTGTACAGGTGATGCACCTGCAGAGGCTCTGCAATAATATCAAAGACTGACATACGCGGATTTAAGGACGCATACGGATCCTGAAAAACCATCTGTACTTTTTTCCGGATCGAGCGCATTTTCCGGTCATTGTACGCTGTGATATCCTCGCCGTCCAGATACACATGGCCGGACGTCAGATTTTCCAGTTTGCAGATTCCTCTTCCCAGTGTGGATTTTCCGCAGCCGGACTCGCCTACAATTCCGAACACTTCTCCTTTTTTCACCTCGAAGGTGACCCCGTCTACCGCTTTGACGAATTCTTTTTTTCCGAATCCGCTTCCGGCAACTGGATAATAAATTTTCAAATCTTCTACTCTAAGTAATGTTCCCGACATCCTAGTCACCTGCTTTCTCTACGTGATCTGTTTTCAGCTGTCCGCTCTCGCAGAGCCAGCATCTGCTGATATGGCCTTCCCCGATCTGGAAAAATCCCGGTTCTTCCTGGCGGCATTTTTCCGATGCGTATGGACATCGCGGTGCGAACTTGCATCCCTGCGGCATATATTTCGGATTCGGAACGTTTCCCGGAATCGACTGCAGTTCTTTTCCGGCATCTCCCAGTCTCGGAATGGATCCCAGCAGGCCTTTCGTGTACGGGTGCGACGGATTCGCAAAAATCGATTTTACATCTCCGCGCTCTACCACACGGCCGCAGTACATAACAGCAACATCATCACAGACTTCTGCGACGACACCGAGATCGTGTGTAATAAAGAGGATCGATGTGCCGGTCTCTTTTTTCAGCTGATTCATCAGATCCAGGATCTGCGCCTGAATCGTTACGTCCAGGGCGGTGGTCGGCTCATCGGCGATCAGGATTTCTGGGCGGCATACGAGTGCCATCGCGATCATAACTCTCTGGCGCTGTCCGCCGGAAAGTTGGAACGGATACTCTTTCATCATGTGCTCCACACGCGGAACGCCGGTTTTCCGAAGCATATCTTCCGCCTTTTTCCAGGCCTCTTTTTTCGATATTTTCTCGTGCTGCAGGACACATTCTGCCACCTGATCTCCAATTTTCATGACCGGATTCAGGCTGGTCATCGGCTCCTGAAAGATCATGGAAATTTTGCTTCCGCGCAGCTTTCTCTGCTGCTCTCTCGTCAGTTTTACTACATCATCGCCGTCCAGCAGAATTTCACCGTCGGCAACTTTTCCTCTCGTTCCGGTCAGAAGACCCATCACGGAGAGTGATGTCACACTCTTTCCGCTTCCCGACTCTCCTACAATGCCAAGCGTTGCGCCGCGCCGGAGTTCCACGTCGACACCGTCTACCGCTTTGACAACACCGCTGTCGGTGTAGAAATACGTATGTAAATTTTTAATCTCAAGTACGTTATCAGTAGCCACTTCTGCTCCTCCTTATCAATCGGAAAGTTTCGGATCGAGCGCATCGCGAAGTCCGTCGCCTAACAGGTTAAAGCTCAGTACGGTAAGGAAAATCGCAAGACCCGGGAAAATTGTCACATACATTGCGCTTGTCATATAGTTTCTTCCGTTGGAAAGAAGCAGTCCCCATTCCGGTGTCGGCGGCTGTGCACCCATTCCAAGGAAGGAAAGGCTGGACGCCGTCAGAATGGAAGATCCAAACGACATGGAATACTGTACAATGATGTCCGGAATGGCTCCCGGCAGAATATGGCGGAACAGAATTCCCGCATCGGAGACACCGATGTTTCGTGCCGCCATGACAAAGACGGAATTTTTCAGTGTCAGTGTTTTGCTTCGGACAAGACGTGCAAAGGTCGGCGTGGAAAAGACAGCAACCGCGATGACAACGTTTGTCATGCCGCTTCCGAGGATGGCCACGATGGCAATCGCAAGGATCAGTCCCGGAAATGCGAACAGTACGTCACAGATTCTCATGATGATCGAATCGATCCATCCGCCGTAATAGCCGGCCAGAAGTCCAAGGACGGTACCACAGACGGCGCCGACAGTAACCGCACCAAAGCCGACAGCAAGGGAAATTCTCGTACCGCAGATAATACGAGAGAAAAGATCGCGTCCGAACTCATCCGTTCCGAACAGGTGCTTCAGGCTTGGCCCCTGAAGAATGGCATTGTAATCATATTCATTGATTCCATACGGTACAATTTTATTTCCGAAAAAGGCAAGGAAAATGAGAAAAATGATGAAGCAAAATGCAATGACGGCATTTTTCTGTTTTTTGAATTTTCGAACCATCTCGGAAAAAGGAGTTTTGATTTTCTCCTGGCTCTCGTTCTGTACTTTTTTCTTTTCTTTCATTCCACTCATCTCCTACTGAAGTTTAATTTCCGGATTCAGAACCGCATAGAGAATATCGACGATCAGGTTGATCACGATAAACTGCAGCGAAAAGATCAGAATCAGGGACTGGATTGCCGGATAATCTCTGTAATTGACCGATTCAATCAGAAGGGAGCCAAGACCAGGATAGGCAAATACCGTTTCGGTAACAACCGAGCCGCCCAGCAGGAAACCGAACTGCAGGCCCACAACGGTTACAACGGAAATCATGGAGTTCCGGAACACGTGTTTCCAGATCACGACTTTTTCTTTGATTCCTTTTGCTCTCGCCGTTCTGACATAATCTTCTTTTAAAACTTCAATAATCGAGGATCTCGTAAATCGTGCAATCACGGCTGCAATTCCAACACCGAGTGTGATGGACGGCATAATCAGACTTTTGAGGCTCGTTCCGCTTGTCGTCGGCAGGATGCGAAGTTTGACGGCGAACAGCATAATCAGAAGAAAACCGATCCAGAACGAGGGGAGCGAAATACCCGAGACGGCAATCGTCATTCCGGTATAGTCCTGCCATTTTCCCCTGTGGGTTCCGGACCACACGCCAAAGAGCACGCCCACAACGGAACTCCACAGCAGTGTGATAAGTGCCAGACGGACGGTATTTCCAAATCTTCCGGCGATCTCTTTCGTCACCGGCTGTTTGGTACGAAGAGAAGTGCCGAGGTTTCCTTTTAAAAGGCCCGTGACATAGGTAACGTACTGCGTCGGAATCGATTTATTGAGGCCAAGTTCTTCTCTTACTGCCTCTACGTCATCCTGTGTTGCCTGCTCGCCTGCAACGAGCCGCGCCGGATCGCCCGGAATCATGCGGACGAAGAAAAATACAAATGTAACAACAATAATCAGTGTGGGGATCGTACCCACAATACGCTTCAGTATATATTTTGGCATATTGTATCTCCTACTTTCATGCTTCTCCTACAGGTACAATCCCACGGATCATTGCCTGTTTTCCTGTTTGTAAGAAACCGGCGCCCTCTTTTGACGGAAGGACGCCGGGTCTTTTTCTATCCTTGTTTCAATCTGCTGTTTTATTCAGCTGCCATTCTTGCATTTCTCATGCCAATGCTTCCATCACCTAACAGATATACGCCGGTGATGTTGTTGCTGGTTGCCCAGATGTTCTGATCGTTTGCGATGCAGAGCAGCGGAACCTCTTCCCATACGATATCCTGTATTTCTGCATAGATCTCATCACGTTTGTCTTCATCTGCAGTTGCAAGACCATCTTTGAACAGCTGATCTACTTTCTCATTCTCATAGTAGCTGATGTTGTAACTCATCGGCGGCTCAGACTCGGTAGCCAGCATCGGGCGAAGTCCCCAGTCAGCATCACCGGTGGATGTAGACCATCCGCTCAAGTAGCACTCAACTTCTGCATCGGCTCCTGCGCAGTCAGCACCCTGAACTTTCTCATTCAGCACGGCACTTTCCATTCCGTTCAGCTCCAGAGTGATACCAACCTCTGCCAGCTGCTGTTTGTAGAACTCTGCTTTTTTCTGGTTTGCTGTTGTGTTGCTGTACATCAGAGTTGTGGTAAATCCATCCGGATATCCGGCTTCTGTCAGCAGCTCTTTTGCTTTTTCCGGATCGTATGGATACGGATCATTTCCTTTGTAGTGCTGTACATCTTCACCTACCAGGGAAGTTGCTACGGAACCATAGCCGTTCATAACAACCTGGATATAAGCTTCTTTGTTGATCGCATAAGCCATTGCCTGACGTACTTTGACATCGTTGAACGGTGCTTTCTGTGTGTTCATGAAGAAGTACCATACGGTGATGCTGTCGCCGATTCCAACGGATACGTTGCTGTCACTTTTTAAGGTGGCAACGCTCTCGGTCGGTACAGACCACATAATCTGTGCATCGCCTGCCTGAACAGCAGATACACGGGTTGCACTCTCTGCAACCGGTTTGAAGGTAATGCTCTTAAATCCTGCATCAGCATCTGCCAGAGCAGTTCCGCCGCAGATGTCTGCGTCATATCCCCACCAGTCTTTGTTCAGCTCCACTTTCATGTGGTCGCCGGCAACCCACTCAACAAATTTGTACTGGCCGGTTCCTACTGGTGCCTGTGCGCAGGCATCTTCTCCTGCTTCAATCTGTTTCGGGCTCATGATCAGGGTAGCCGGATGTGCCAGGTTGCTGATGAATGCGCCGAATGGCTGTGCTAAATAAATGGTAACGGTATAATCATCTACTTTTTCTGCATGGTCCAGAACGTTGCAGAGGAAAGTAGTACGTTTCAGTCCAAGGGTTTTGTCTGCCCATTTGTTTACGTTTGCAATCAGGGCATCTGCATTCCACGGAGTTCCATCGGTAAAGCTTACGCCCTCACGAAGATGAATGGTGTACTCGGTTGCTTCATCGTTTGCTTCGTAGCTGGTTGCCAGCATTGGAATGATCTGCATATTCTCATCGAATCCAAACAGACCGTCCATCATCATTCGTTGTACACCGCCGGAAAGCGTATCAGAAGTATCCATCGGATCCATCGTTGTGAAATCAACGCCTACCATTGCCGTAACATCAGAATCCTGAGATACGGATTCGCCTGCCGGAATGGTGATCGTACTCTGCTCTTCCGCTTCTGAGCTGGACGATGCAGAAGCAGTGGACGTGGATGATGCGGCTGCTGTCGATGTGCTCTTACTTGTACTGGAAGTACCAGTCGAACCACATGCTGTCAGTGCCAATGCCGTCGCTGCTGCAATCAGAGCACGCATTACATGTCTTTTTTTCATTGTTGTCTCCTCCTTTTCTGCAAATGCCGCTGTGTCTTTCTTTGTTCTTGATATAAAAAGAGCAAAGATGCCTTCTCTTTTCTTCACAGCCTCTTTGCTTAATCGGTATTATAGTGATAATACGTTACTCTGTCAAAGTATTTGCCCTGATTTTTTCTTTTCTTTTTTGTCTTTCTGCATTTAGGTTGTTTATTTCCGTCAAAAATAGTATAATTATCCTAAATTTCGACCTTTCACCACTTTTAACAGGAAAAGAGGATTTTTTATGAACAGAACAGAAAAACTTGGCAACGTATTGATCATTTCTTCTCGAAAACGAATGCTCTCCGAATTTCAGTCGTATCTCCACTCCGTTCTCGGCGAATATCTTACCTTTAACACACTCCTGCGCGAGAAAGCTACGGATCTCTCTTTGTTTCGAGGATACCAGTGTGTCCTCTTCCCATCCGAACGTGCGCTGAAAACCTTTCCTCTCACGCTCGATCCTTCCATTCTGCAGCTCTCCTGCGATCGTGTTTTCAACCATATGTTTCTGGATAAAATCATCCAGATTCCGCCGCGCGAGCGCGTCTATCTCGTCAACGATGAAAGATCCTCGTCGATCGACATCATTTCCCAGCTTCAGGAGTGTGGCGTTACCCAGTACGATTTTGTCCCGTTTTATCCCGGATGTGAGGATACAGAACTCGATATTCAGTTTGCTATCACTGCCGGAGAACCGCAGCTGGTTCCCTCCCGCATTCCCAATGTGCTGGATATCGGAAACCGGATCATTGATATTTCCACCATTCTGCAGCTCTGCGAACACTTCCACATTCCGCTGCAGGCTGTAAACCGTGTTTCCCGTGGCTACGTCAATCAGATCCTTCACACCGTCAAGACTTCGGAAACTTACTATACCAACTATGTTCAGACAGAACAGCTGATGCAGATCATCCTGTTTTCTCTTCCGATCGGCGTCTGTCTCTTTGACGTGGACAGCCGGATTCAGTTTATGAACTCACGGTTTGCCCACACCTTTTCGCTCCCTTCCACCAATTTTGAAGGACAGCCTTTTTCGGAATGTCTGCCGCCCACCTATGCGGACACCGCTTTTGATCACAACGGCGACTGGTCGATTCTTCTTCCGGATCAGAAAACACAGGTTACCTTAAGCATTCTTGCCATGGTCTTTCCGGACACCACGCCTGTGTTCCTCGCTTTTCTTCCGGAGGGCGGATCACCGGATCTACCAGATGCTGAAGAAGAAAAACCGGAAGAAAGCACTTTTTTTGCTTCCTCCCGGACCTTTTCTCTCTCACTGTCCCGCACCGACTCCGTCCAGAACCTGATGACCCAGGCCCGACATCTCGCGCTTTTTGATTTTCCGATTTTAATTCAGGGTGAAAGCGGCACTCAGCGGCGGACCCTTGCCCGCGCCATCCACAATTTTTCCCGTCGCCACCATTATCCTTTTTCCGTCCTTCATTCTCCGGGCACGGATCTGACGGAAGCCTCCCTGCTCCAGCTTCTCGCCGAGAACAACCACGGCACACTCGTCCTCTCCCAGGTGGACCGTTTCCCGCTGCCCATTCAGGATCTGCTGGTAAACGTCCTCACCAATGTGCATGGAAACTTCTTTTCCGCTCCGGAAACGCACCGTTTCGACGTGCGCATCATCGCCATCTCGGATGACAATCTGTATGAAAAAGTAGAAAACGGAACATTTCTGCGGGAGCTGTTTCACCTGTTAAGTGCATCGGAACTGCAGACTGTGCCGATCCGCAGCCGGAGAGAAGATATCCCGGATCTTCTCAATTACTTCCTGCTCCAGTTTTTCCACAACTCGGATATGACCTGCGACCGCGTCTTCTCCGAAGGTCTTCTTCATTTTCTGAAAGAATACGAGTATCCTGGAAATATTCATGAGCTGTACAATCTGACCTGCAGTCTTTTTACCCGGTACAGCGGCCATAAACTGATACTCTCCGATCTCCCGGCGCACCTGCGCTCCCGCCAGACGAACAGCGCTCCGCTCACGGATCTCCAGTATCAGGTTCTTTCTTTCGTATCGGCTCATCCGAAAGCAGGCCGTCTCGCCATCAAGAGCGGTCTGGCAGACGGAGAAACGTTTGTATCCGAAGCAGCCCTCCGCACGGTATTAAATGAGCTTTCCGCTGCCGGTTATCTCGTCGTGCACCGGACGAAGGGCGGCTGCGAAATCTCCGAACTCGGACGCATGGTTCTGGAACGGTAATTATTCCAGAAAGTCCGGTATTTCCAGAAACTCGGCAAGGCTGCGGTATTTTTTGCCGTCCAGACCTCTTTTTTCCTTTGCAGTTACCATAGAGTTCAGGATCGCTTCTTCCACAGCCTCTGCCGCAGCCTCAAATGCCTCGTTGATCTTTTCTTCTTTCATACGGAAGCAAGCTTCCACTTCGCTGCTGCTTCTCGTATCCACACGGTTGGCTGTTGTAAATCCAATCATAATTTCTCCGCTTCCGTGGCCGGTGTACGCTCCTGTCCGGGCGATTCCGACTCCGCAGCGGCGGATAATCCGGTACATCTGCCGTTCCGATACGGGAAGATCAGTCGCCAGAATCGTCATGATCGATCCCCGGTCCTCAGCGCTGCTTCCGGATTCTTCTTTCTGCATCCGTTCCAGAATTTTCTCCCCGGCCGCCTTCCCATTGATTTTCAGGTCCCGCGTTGCCCCGAAATTTGACTGTACCAGCACACCGATCGTATACGTTTTTCCATCCAGCACAAGCGTGCGGGAGGATGATCCGATTCCGCCCTTCAGGCCGTAGCAGATGGTTCCTGTACCGGCGCCGACGTCGCCTTCTGCAAAATCGGTATCCGCCTGTTCCAGTGCCTGATACACTTCTTTTTCTCCCACAGCTCTGTCCTGAATTTCATTGATCCGCGAATCATTGCATTCTCCGACCACCGGATTGATGGAATAAACGTTTTCCCCTTCTTTTTGGGTCTGCTCGATCATCCACGAGATCATGGCATCTGCAACTTTTCCGACATTCAGCGTATTCGTCAGCGCAATCGGCGTTTCGAGGGTTCCCAGCTCCTGTACCTGCACGAGGCCGCAGGTTTTTCCAAAACCGTTATGGACATAGGCCGACGCCAGATATTTTTTCAGAAACGGATTTCCGTCTCCCGGCACAATGACGGTCACTCCCGTATGATGATTTCCCTCTTCCACGGTCGTATGACCGACCCGCACGCCCGGCACATCCGTAATTTTATTTTTCAGTCCGGTCGGATGATGACCGACTTCATATCCATAATCGCGTATTCTCTTCTGTTCCATTTTCTGTCTCCTCCTGGTGTTTTTTCTCACTCTACGCCCTTTACCCTCCCCTTGTCCATACCTTCTGACGCAAAGTTTCCTCTTTTCTTTATATTTTTCCCGTTTCTTTTAGAATTTGGACACACTTTGCTCACATATTGCTTATATAATAGGTCTTGGATAGTTGATAAACCACTCACTATCTCCCCCCTCATAAAGCGATGGCGATATACTTTTGTATATCGTCATCTTTGTTTTTCGGAAAAAATAATATGATACCAGTGTCAAAAGGTCGGAAATCCGACGCAAGCAAAGCTTGCAGGAGGA
>CAVLAW010000022.1:0-10286 GCA_963661155.1 Tidjanibacter massiliensis
CTGGTATACTGGTTCGTTTTCCAGGTGGGATTAAAAAGTCCGGGAGCAAGCGGTTTCCCGTTCGTACTGTGGATGATCGCAGGTCTGGTACCATGGTTTTTCTTCTCGGATGTACTGAATGCCGGCACTAATGCATTGCTGGAGTACAGCTATCTGGTAAAAAAAGTCGTATTCAAGATCAGCATTCTGCCGATGGTAAAAGAAATTTCCGCGCTGTTCGTTCATTTATTCTTTGTGGCTTTCATGATCTTTCTGTATAGCTGCTATGGATATTATCCAGATCGGTATACACTGCAGCTGGTGTACTATTCTTTCTGCGTATTTGTATTCTCCCTGGGAATCTGCTACGCAACGTGTGCGATCGTGATCTTTTTCCGCGATCTGTCACAGATCATCAGCATCGTTCTGCAGGTCGGCGTCTGGGTTACCCCGATCATGTGGAATATCGACCAGGTAAGCATGCCGGCCGTTTTATTAAAACTGCTGAAGCTGAATCCGTTTTTCTACATTGTACAGGGATATCGGGACAGTCTGATCAACAAGGTGTGGTTCTTTGAGCACTTTGATCTGACGATGTATTTCTGGGTTGTCACTCTTGTACTGTTCGGAATCGGCACAATTATCTTCAAACGTCTGAAAGTACATTTTGCAGATGTTCTCTAAACAGAAACAGGAAAAGCGTGCCGGAAGTTTTTAAATTTCCGGCACATTTTGGAAAAAAAGAAATAAGAGGTACAGAAAAAGAATGAACGATAATGCAATTACCGTGGATCATGTGAGCAAGCTGTATAAGCTGTATGATAAACCGTCCGACCGCTTCAAGGAGGCGATGGGATTGACCAAAAAGAAACTGTACCGCGAGCATTATGCGCTGCGGGATGTCAGCTTCAATGTAAAACGTGGAGAATCGATCGGTATCATCGGTACGAACGGTTCGGGAAAATCCACGATGCTGAAAATTATCACCGGAGTTCTGAATCCGACAGAGGGTCAGGTGAATGTAAACGGACGAATTTCCGCACTGCTGGAACTGGGAGCCGGATTTAACGGAGAGTATTCAGGAATCGAGAACGTTTATCTGAATGGTACGATGAACGGCTTCACAAGAGAGGAAATCGACGCAAGAATGGATGATATTCTGCGCTTTGCAGATATCGGCGAGTTTGTAAACCAGCCGGTCAAGACGTATTCCAGCGGTATGTTCGTCCGTCTGGCTTTCGCTGTTGCCATCAACATTGAGCCGGAAATCCTGATTGTCGACGAGGCACTTTCCGTCGGAGACGTTTTCTTCCAAGCGAAATGCTTCCGCAAATTCGAAGAGTTCCGTGAAATGGGAAAAACACTGCTGATGGTAAGTCATGACCTGAGCAGCATCAGCAAATATTCCGATAAAGTCATTCTTCTGAATCAGGGTACGAAGGTGGACGAGGGCGAGCCGAAATATATCGTAGATCTGTACAAACGTTTCTTGGTACATCAGGAGGGAGACCCGGAAGCAGAGAAGAAACAGAAGGAAGAAGCTGCAAAAGCATCACCGGAAGAGCAGGCGGCGGCAAAAAAAGCTGCCGAGGAGCAGAAAGAACAGGAAGTCGCAGGACTTGCCCTGGAGGCTGGAAGCGGCTTTCGAATGAACCCGAACGTGCTGGAGTACGGAGAAAAACGGGCAGAGATCACCGGAGTTGCCATTTACGATGAGAACGGACTCTGCACAAACACGCTGGAAAAAGGAACACGGTTCCGTATTGCGATGCAGGTAAAATTCCATGAGGAAGTACAGGAACCGATCTGTGCGTATACGATCAAGGATGCGCGCGGAACGGAGATTACCGGTACGAATACCATGTATGAGCAGAGCGATATTAAACCGAAGAAGCCGGGCGATGTGATTACCGTCACTTTTGAGCAGGAGCTGAACCTTCAGGGAGGCGAATATCTGCTGTCGTTTGGCTGCACCGGTTACCGCGACGCAGATTTCCACGTATATCACAGACTGTATGATGCCTGCAGCCTGACGGTAGTTTCCACAAAGAATACAGTTGGCTTTTTTGATATGAATTCGAAAGTAACGATAGAAGAGTGAGAGGGGACTTATGCAGGAGAGAATCGGTAACATTGAACTGGATTACACGTATTACCCGGGAGAGGACATTTACAGCGACGGACCCATTGAAGACGAACTCCTGGAAATTGCAAAGAACTGTACAGAAGAAGAACTGAACGCCGAAATTGCCAGAAGAAAAAGCTGGCCGGTGCTGTACCATTTTTCACACATCCGCCAGAATATTCTGGAGTGGGTGCCGTTTCAGAAAACGGACAGAGTTCTGGAGATTGGTTCGGGCTGCGGTGCCATCACGGGTGCCATTGCGCAGAAGGCCGGATCGGTTACCTGTATAGATCTTTCCAAAAAGAGAAGCTATGTCAATGCTTACAGAAACCGTGCATATGACAATATCAATATCCTGGTGGGCAACTTCCAGGATATTGAGGAAAATATGGACGAATGCTATGACTACATCACCCTGATCGGGGTGTTTGAATATTCAAAAGGATATATTGGAACGGATGATCCTTATGTGGAGATGATCCGCAGAATCAAGAGACATCTGAAGCCGGGCGGACAGATCCTGATTGCAATTGAGAACAGGCTGGGACTGAAATATTTTGCAGGATGCACGGAAGACCATACAGGTGTCTTTTTTGACGGCATCGAGGATTATCCGAATCTGCAGGGTGTACGGACATTCTCGAAAAAAGAGCTGCAGGAGATCCTTGACCGGGCGGGTGAATTTGAGACAAAATTCTATTATCCATATCCGGACTACAAATTCCCGCTGACGATCTATTCCGATGAATATCTTCCAAAATGCGGGGAGCTGAAGCTGACCGCCTACAATTATGACCGGGCAAGAATGGAACTGTTTGATGAGACGAGAGTGGCAGACACGCTGATTTCCAACGGGCTGTTTCCGGAGTTTTCCAATTCCTTTTTTGTACGGGTAAAGCAGGGGGAGGCGTAACATGGACCGTAAGACAGAAGAAATTCTTTATATCAAATATGCCAATGAGAGAAACCGGGAGTTTGCTGCACGGACCGAGATTTTAGAGGACACCAAAGGAAACCGAAGCGTACGGAAGACGCCGCTGTACCCGGAGGGAAAGGCACATGTCGCAGGTCTGGTGGAGAAATACAACAGACTGGAATCGGATTATGAAACCGTCGGCCTGGCGTGCAACCGCGCAGAAGCGGAAGGTGACAGTGTACGGCTGGAATATCTGACCGGAGAAGCGCTGGAAGAACATCTCGATGCACTGCTGGACCGGAAAAAGACAGAAGAGGCAGAGAAACTGCTGAAACAGTATGTCGAAAAGATCCAGGCACTTCCGGGACAGGAAAGCTTCTGTATGACGGAAGAATTTAAAAAGGTTTTCGGTGATGTGCGGGGACTGGAAACCATGGCAGCCGTTTCCAATGCCAATATCGACATGGTCTGCCAGAATGTCATGATGGAAACTGACCGCTGGACGATGATCGACTATGAGTGGACCTTTTTCTTCCCAGTTCCGCTATCATTTCTTGTCTACCGCGTACTGCATTATTATCTGGAGACACATGGAAAACGCAGTATTCTGGATAAAGAAGCCTTATATGCATGGGCCGGGATTACGAAAGAACAGAGAACCATCTTCCATGAGATGGAACACCATTTCCAGAAGTATCTGACCTCTGATCATGTTCCGATGCGCGAGATGTACGGGGCCATCAGCCCGGGAACGTATCCGGTGCGCCATCTGGTCACAAAAGAGCAGATCCGCAGAGGGCAGGAGCGCATGCAGATCTTTTTCTCGGATGAAAATGGATTCCGGGAGGAGAGAAGTGTTTATTACAAACTGGAAAACGGCGAATTCCACGGAACGATCAAGATTCCGGAGAACACCGATGAAATCCGTCTGGACCCGTGCGACGGAATGGGACTCTGCCAGATTGAGGAGCTTTCGTTCGATGTTGGAACGAGGGGCGGACTTGTCGTTTCCAGCGGAATTACAGGAGACGGGGAAGTTTATCTGCTGAATGCACCGGATCCGCAGTTTTATCTGGGAAAAGTCCCGGAAGGGGCGAAAAAGCTGACGATTCATCTGCGTGTGGTGGTGACGGAAGCCGATTCCGTAAAAATCAACGAAACAGCAGGTAAGCTGCTTGCAGATAGAGAAGAAAGACTGCAGAGACAGAAAGAGGAGCAGCAGCAGAAAGAGGCCAGACTGATCCGGCAGACAGAAGAAAAAGCCGTACAGCAGGCAGAAGAGATTGCCCGCCTTAAGGCAGAGCTGGCACAGAAAACGGCACAGATTGAACAGATGGAGCAGACGAAAGTCTGGAAGCTATACAGAAAGTATCGCACGATACGCGAAAGGAATTGACAGATAAATGGGAGTTATTTATGCATCCGTTGATATGGAGAGATATGCACCGGAACAGAACGGTACATTAGTATTAAGTGGTTGGAGAGGATCTGAAACACCAGAAGCAATCCGGATGGTCTGCATGGCAGATACAACAGAGGTTCCGATTGCGGAGGAACAGTATCAGAGAAGAACTGATGTTTTTGAGGTCTGCAAGACGCTGTCCGGAGAGGACATGAATGTCGGTTTTGAGGTTGCGGTAACAGGGTTAAATGACTTGCTGGACAAATGCCAGACCATCAAGTTCATCTGCTGCCAGGGATCCGATCAGAAAACAATCTGGGAAAAGTCAAGCGCAGATCTGAAAAAAGAGAAGGGTGCGCAGACACTGATCCGAAAGATTGACAGCATTCGAAGAAGAGGAAACCAGATGGCTGTTGTCGGCTGGATGATCGATTATCAGAAGGATAATCAGATTAAAGTACAGGATGACAGCGGAAATCCGATTCCGTATGAATTAAAACAGGTAGCAAGACCTGACGTCTGCCGTGCCTATAAGCTGAAGGACGTGAAAGCGGTTGGATTTGAGATCACCGTGGCAAGAAAGGATCTGAAGAACCATAAATTTGTTGTGCGGTTTGAAAACAGTATGACAGCAAAAGAAACCGAAGTGGATGTAAAGAAATACGACTTTGAAAATTCACCGAGGGGCCGCATGATCAAGACATTAAGTCCGTCCCGCGGAAAAGAAAACCTGAAAATCATCCGTGATAAGGGATTTTCCTACTTTGTAAAATTCGTACAGGATCAGATGGACGTAGAGCAGGATGACTACGAAGCATGGTTAAGAGCGCATCAGCCGAATCCAAAAGAACTGAAAAAACAGCGCAGAACAAAATTTGCGTATGAGCCGAAAATCAGTATTGTTATTCCACTTTACAACACACCGATCCGTTATCTGGATGAGCTGCTTGTATCCATTACATCTCAGACGTATGCGAACTGGGAGCTCTGCCTGGCAGACGGAAGTACGAAAAAAGAAGTCGGAGATTTTATCCGCCGGAAATATGGCGAGGAGAAGAGAATCCGTTACCAGAAGCTGAAAGAAAATAAAGGAATTGCCGGAAATACGAATGCGGCTGTTGCCATGGCAGAGGGTGATTATGTCATGCTCTGTGATCACGATGACCTGGTAGCAGTAGATGCGCTGTATGAAATGGTGTCTGTCCTGAACGAGAATCCGGCTACGGATATTGTTTACACAGATGAAGATCTGGTCAACAGTGATACAACAAGCTATTTTTCACCGAGATTCAAACCGGATTTTAACTTTGATTTCCTCCGTTCGATCAACTATATCTGTCATATCTTTATGGTGCGGAAGACGATTCTCGATGAGGTCGGCTGTTTCCGTGAGAACTTTGACGGTGCGCAGGACTTTGACTTTATTCTGCGGTGCTGTGAAAAGACGACACAGATTGCGCATGTTCCGAAGATTCTCTACCACTGGAGAAGCCATGAAAATTCTACAGCCGGAAATCCGGACAGCAAGCAGTATGCAATCGATGCCGGAAAACGTGCGCTGGAAGAGCATTATGCCCGTCTTGGCATCGAAGCTGAGGTGCGTTACACCGGAATTTTCATTATGTATGAGTCCGTGCTGAAGGTGAAAGACAATCCGAAGGTATCGATTCTGATTCCGAGCAAGGATCATCTGGAAGACCTGGACAAATGCATCACTTCCATCGAAGAAAAATCGACCTGGAAGAATTTTGAGATCATTGTTATTGAAAACAACAGTACCGAGCAGGATACGTTTGCTTATTACGATCAGATCCAGCTCCGTTATCCGAATGTGCAGGTTGTTTACTGGAAGAAAGGCTTTAACTATTCTGCCATCAACAATTATGGTGCATCGTTTGCAACGGGTGATTACTATGTACTGATGAACAATGATATCGAAGTCATCACACCGGAATGGATGGAATATATGCTCGGCTACTGCCAGCGGGAAGACACTGGAATGGTAGGAGCAAAACTCTATTACCCGGATGATACGGTACAGCACTGCGGTGTTGTGATCGGTGTGGGCGGATTCGCCGGACATATTCTGACGAGAACAGGCAGAAAAGAGAGCGGATATTTCGGACGCTTAAAAGCAATTCAGGATATCAGTGCCGTAACAGCAGCGTGCCTGATGATCAAGAAAACAACGTTTGATGCGATCGGAGGACTGGATGAGGAATTCCAGGTGGCTTTAAATGATGTAGATCTCTGCCTGAAAGTACGTGCACATGGAGAGCTTGTCGTACAGAACCCGATGGTGGAAATGTACCATTATGAGTCCAAGTCCCGTGGAATGGAAGACGGCAAAGAAAAACATGAGCGCTTCAAACGTGAAATTGCGAGATTCCGCACGAAATGGGCAGACATTCTGGAAAAAGGAGATCCGTATTACAACCCGAATCTGACGTTAATGTATGATGACTGCAGAATTCGCGGAAAGCATGAACATTTTGACATCATCGATGAAATCGAAGGAGGACGATGATGGCAGAAGAAATTTTTGAGGTGAAAAGAGAACGGTTTGACCTGTGCGATCCGGGATGCTATCTTCTGCAGGGAACCTGGCCGGATGGGTACGAGGCCGAAATCCTTCTGAACCAGCAGAAGCTGCACGGTGAAGTGAGCAAATGGGATTATGTAAGTGCCTTAAACCGTTTTTCCGCGGAAAAAGACCAGATGATCACTATGAAAGTGTCTCTTCCGGAACATCTGGAAAGCAGCGGAAAGCTGGTCATTTATGCGGTACGCGGCGACAAAAAAATGAAATGGTTTGAGATTTCTGCGAAAGAACTGGCGAAACGTCAGAACAGACCTTATTTTTACATTGAAGAACAGAAGACACTCCGCGATGAAGAAATCTGCAGAATCCGCGGCTGGGCAGTCGCGGATGCACCGGTAAAAATAGCTGTTTATGATGAAAAGAAAGAAAGAATCCACTGCGAGATCAAGCGGAATAAGCGGAGCGATGTGGTGGAAATGATTTCGGAAACACAGGTAGAACCGGAATGTGGATTCTATATCGAAGTACCGATCAAGGGTCGGAAGCTGATCTATCTTGTTTTCCGTGCCGGAGAGAAAAAGGCAGTTTATCCTGTGGATCAGCGTCCGTTTATGATCGCTGCGGAAAAAGTAAAAACCTACAGCGAGAAGGGAAAACGTTATCTGCAGAGTCATGGAATGGCGGCACTGGCAGAGAAAGTAGTTCAGAAGGTTCGTAGCCGGCGGAATGGTCCGGTGGAATATGCAAAATGGTTTCCAAAGCATCTTCCGGACAAGGTGGAGCTGGAACGCCAGAGAAAAACAGATTTTGCAGTAAAACCGAAGTTCAGCATTGTTGTTCCGCTGTACAAGACACCGGTGGAGTATCTGGAACAGATGGTACAGTCGGTAAAGCAGCAGACGTATTCAAACTGGGAACTGGTTCTCTCGGATGGAAGCGGAAAGGATTCTCCGTTAAAAGACGTTCTGGCGCGCATGGCGTCAGAGGAGCCGCGTATCCGTGTCGTGGAAAACGAGAAAACACTGCAGATTTCCGAGAACACAAACGCAGCGATGGAGCAGGCAACGGGCGATTTCTTCGTCTTTATGGATCATGACGATATGCTGACGGAACATGCTCTGTTCGAGTGCGCAGATATCATCAATAAAACACCGGAAGCAGATGTGATTTATTCTGATGAGGATAAAATGTCGATGGACGGCCATAAGTTCTTCCAGCCGCATTTCAAACCGGATTTCAATCTGGATCTGCTCTGCACCGTAAACTATATCTGCCATCTTTTTGTGGCAAAAAGAGAGCTGATGGAAAAGGTCGGTATGCTCCGCAGTGAATTTGACGGCGCACAGGATTACGATTTCATTTTCCGGTGCACCGAAGAGGCGGAAAAGATCTGCCATATTCCAAAGATTTTATATCACTGGCGGTGCCATGAGGATTCGACAGCAGAAAATCCGGAGAGCAAGCAGTATGCATTTGATGCTGGAAGACATGCGATTGAAGCACATTATCAGCGAAAGGGAATTCATGCGACGGTGGAAAACGGAGAATTCCTTGGCCTTTACCGAACAAAATATATTCTGGATGAAAAGCCGCTGATTTCGATCATCATTCCGAACAAAGACCACATTGATGATCTGGACCGCTGTGTACAGTCGATTCTGAAGAAATCAACGTATCCGAATTACGAATTTGTAATTGTGGAAAACAACAGCACAGAGGATGAGACGTTTGCCTATTATGAAAAACTGCAGAAGGAATGTGAAAAAGTCCATGTCTGCTATTACAAAGGAACCTTCAACTACTCGAAGATCAACAATTTTGGTGCCCGGCATGCGGCAGGAGAGTATTTCTTACTGCTGAATAACGATACCGAGATGATCAATGAGGACTGTCTGGAAGAGATGCTGGGATACTGCAGCCGCAGTGATGTCGGCATTGTCGGAGCAAGACTGTATTATGAAGATAATACGATCCAGCATGCCGGCGTTGTCATTGGTTTTGGCGGCATTGCGGGACACTGCTTTGTACAGCAGCCAAGAGGAAACACCGGATACTGCCACAGAATTATCTGTGCCCAGGATTACAGTGCGGTGACGGCAGCGTGTATGATGGTAAAACGGAGTGTCTTCGAAGAAGTCGGCGGACTGACCGAGGAGCTTGCAGTAGCGTTTAACGATATTGATTTCTGCATGAAAGTGCGGCAGAAGGGATATCTGGTCGTATATAATCCGTATGCAGAGCTGTACCATTATGAATCGAAGTCCAGAGGTCTTGAGGACACACCGGAAAAACTGGAGCGTTTCCACAATGAAATTCGGATTTTTGAGACGAGATGGCCGGATATCATGAAAAACGGAGATCCGTATTACAATCCGAATTTATCTCTGGAAACACAGGATTTTTCTCTGAAGCGGTTATAAGAGAAAAAAGACAAAAGAAAAGGAAGAAAATGTATGGGAAAAAAGCCGGATAATCGAGAAAAAAAGATCGTAATGATCTTTCTCGGTATCATATTTGTTACGATTCTTGCCTGGGCACTGGTACAGCCGTTTAATGCTTCACCGGATGAGATCATGCGGTATCAGATTGTCGAATATATCATCAAGCATGGAAAGCTGCCTGCCGGCTATGATCCGGAAATCCGTGATCCGAACTGGGGAATTTCCTATGCTTTTTATCCGATCACTACGTATATCGTGGGAGCTGTTTTTGGAAAGATTGCAACCCTGTTTTCCAGCGCGTCGATGGCGCCGGTTTATGCAGCCCGTGTTGTAAATGTCTGCATTGGAACAGTCACAGCGTGGATCAATCTGAAAATCGGAAAAATGCTGTTTGAAGAAAAACGGATGGCGTGGATGTACACGATTCTGATCTGTTTCCTTCCGGGTGTGATCTTTGTCAGCTCCTACGTCAATATGGATTCACTGGAGCTGTGTGCATCTTCTTGGATTGTCCTGTGCTGGTGCAAGGCATTGAAACGGAAAAACTGGAGTGCAAAGCTATGTATCGAATTTGGAGCTGCGATTTCTCTGTGTGCGCTTTCCTATTTCAATGCATACGGATATATCTTGTGCAGTATTTTTTTCTTCTGTCTTTCCATTCTGTACTGTGGGAAAAACAGAGGAGATGTCAAAAAGATGATCCGGCTCGGCCTCTGTGTAACAGCAGTTGTTGCAGTCCTGGCCGGCTGGTGGTTTATCCGGAATGCCATTTTATACAATGGAGATTTTATCGGCAGAACTGCCTGCGGAAAGTATGCGGATCTGTATACGGCAGAAGGATATACCTATGACACAAAAACCATCCCGAAAAGAATGGGAAT
>CAVLAW010000022.1:10296-11010 GCA_963661155.1 Tidjanibacter massiliensis
CATCTGGGATATGTATGTCTGGATTCCGAACGGATGGAAATATAACTGGCTGGGAACTGTCGCGGTAAGTTTTATCGGAACTTTTGGTTTCATGACGAATTTCCTGCCGAAAGCCTGGTATAAAATTTATCTGATTCTGTTTGGAATCGGCATTCTGGCAACCATTCCGTGCTGGGGAGAAATGCTGCGGATCAGAAAAGTAAAGAAAACTGTGGTGAAAAAAGAAAAGGATGAGGATGTGGTAACTACATATCTCGAAATCCAGACGCAGAGGCGATGGAGTATGAAGGCGCTGTTTCATGTCTGCATGTTTATTGCCATGGTGATTCCGTTCATTCTGCTGACGATTTATTCTTATACTTCTGATTTCCAGGCGCAGGGACGTTATGTACTTCCGATGGTAATTCCGTTTATGTATCTGGTTACAAAAGGTTTTGAACTTCTGATGAAATGGTTTGTGTCAAATGAGAAGCTGAAGGAATGGATTGTCCGTATTCTGTGCGGAGTTTATATCCTGTCTGCTTACCTGGTCTATTTCATCATTTTCCTGCCGACGTATCGATAAAGGGACAGGCGATGAAAAAATCTGAGAGAACGTCACTGCTTTTGCAGGGCAGTTCTCTCAGATTTTTTGTTACGCTGCAAATTAAATTTGTAAGAGGAGAATCAGAAAAATGTAAGAAAAATGTAAAAAAATATTGCATTGAAAGGCAG
>CAVLAW010000022.1:11020-21194 GCA_963661155.1 Tidjanibacter massiliensis
TATCGTAGAAAAGAACGTGAAAAAAGAAATATCAATGCACACAGAAGAGAAATGGAGAGTGGAAACAAAAGAATTATGGAAAACAAAGAGCAAAAAGAACCGAAAAAATCAATTCGGATTCTGAAAGTAACAGGAATCGTTGTGCAGTATATTCTGGTATTTCTGGCGGTGCTGATTGCGTCGAGTATTCTGTGGATGTTCCGCACCTGGACCAATCTGAACATGAATGAGCTGATGTTTCATCTGCAGTCTTCGGTAGAAGGCACCGATATGGGAATCATAAAAAGTTATATTTTTTCCTGCCTGATTTTTTCGATTGTTGTAACGGGGATTTTAGTTGTTATTTATCTGATTGGAAAGAAAAAACGCCGTCTGATTCTGTGGATCAGCCTTGGCAGTATGATCTGTGTGGCAGCAGTTACGATTGGATATATGTGGGAACGCCTTGGAATTACCGCATATGCAAAGAATCAGACAACCAGTTCCAGTTTTATCGAGGACAATTACGTAGATCCTTCCTCTGTGACACTGACCTTTCCGGAGAAAAAGCGAAATCTGATTTATATTTTTCTGGAGTCCATGGAAAATACATATTCTTCTGAGGAATATGGCGGAGCCTTTCCGGAAAATGTCATTGAGGAACTCACAGAGATTTCAAATGAAAATGAAAACTTTTCCGGAGACCATGAAACGTTAAACGGAGGCGTGCCGCTGACCGGGGCAACCTGGACGGTAGCGGCCATGTTTGGACAGACATCCGGTCTTCCATTGAAGATTCCGATTGAATCCAACTCGATGGATACACAGAAAGAATTTTTCCCTGGCCTTACGACACTGGGCGATATCCTGGAAGAGGAAGGCTACCGTCAGACACTTCTGATCGGATCGGAAGGAGAATTCGGTGGAAGAAAGCTGTATTTTAATGAGCATGGAAATTATACTGTAAAAGATTATAATTACTGTGCGGAAAATGGCCTCATTCCGGAAGGATACCGTGTGTTCTGGGGATTTGAGGACAAAAAGCTGTTTGAAATTGCAAAGAAAACGCTGACCGAAGAAGCGGCATCAGGCGAACCGTTCAACTTTACGATGCTGACGGTAGATACCCATTTTGAGGATGGATGCACCTGTGGTGACTGCCCGGATACGTTTGGCGATAATCAGTATGCAAACGTTATGGCATGTTCGAGCAAGCGTGTGAAAGATCTTGTTGACTGGATCAAGAAACAGGACTTTTATGAAAATACCACAATTGTAATTTCCGGTGACCATCTGACGATGGACAGCGATTTCTGCGATGATGTGCCGGATACCTACGAGAGAAAGGTATATACCACCTATATCAACGCCCCGGTACAGCCGGAAAACAATAACTACCGGGAATATTCCACTTTTGATCAGTTCCCGACAACACTTGCAGCACTCGGTGTTGATATTGAAGGCAATCGTCTGGGACTGGGAACCAATCTTTTTTCTAACGAAATTACACTGCTGGAGAAATATGATACCGATGTTGTAAATGCCGAACTTGAAAAGCAGTCCGACTTTATGGATGAGCTTACAAAGAATATCAAAGCAGTACCGAAAGTAGAAGAGAAGACAGAAACAACAGAAGAAACCGAATCGACCGGTCCGTCGGCGGATATTACCGTGACACCGTATGATTATGAGATGGGAAGCTATCAGGTGAAAGTACAGAATATTGTCTGCGAGGATAATATTCATACCGTACGATGCGCAGTCTGGAAAGAGGAGGATCAGAGTGATCTGATCTGGTATGAAGCAGAACAGCAGGAGGACGGCGTGTATCTGGTAACCTGCAAGGCAAGAGACTTCAAGTATGAGCCAGGAGATTATCAGATTCATGTATATGGTGTAACCGATGACGGAGATCCGGAGCTTCTTGGAAATTCCATTGGAACGATTACAGAATAGAAGAAAAGTGAGAAACAAAAAAGAGAATCCATCGGGATTCTCTTTTTTTGATAAAATCAATTATCTTCTACGGTTTTTTCTGTGTCTGCGCCGTCTTCTTTTCCGTCCGCGCTGAATCAGTGCAATGATCAGAATCAGAACTGCAATCACATTCAGACCGATCAGAATGTAGAGCGGAGAGGAAAGCGAGCTGGTGGAACTGTCATTTCCGTTGGTTTCCGGTGTTACGATTCCATCGGATGATGATGTCGTTCCAGAGGAAGAAGAAACGGAAGAACTGTCATCTGCGGAACTGGAACTTTTTGCAGAGACGGTTGCCGTTCCGATCAGGTGGTCGTCATAAAAATACTGGCGGGTAAAGGATTCCTGATCTGACGCATCATCCGGGTCTGTATAGGTGGCGCTTTTAATCTTGGCATCATTTGGAAGGGATACTGTACCGGAAAGCGATTCCTTTTTCGTGTCTTTTAAGGTATAGTGTGTAAAATTATTAAAACCATAATCCAGAAGAGAACGGGTATCGACGATGTAGTCGAGGTTATCACAGGTCATAACGACGCAGATCAAAGTAATATTTTTTCTCTTTGCGGCGGTAACCAGAGTGTTGTGTGCTTCATCGGTATAACCGGTCTTTCCTGCAAAGGCACCTTCGTAACCCCAGTTTGGATCGTCCTGGAACAGCATGGCGTGGTGATTCCGCAGCTCACGCGGGGTGGAAGTCATGTTGGTTGGTTGAATCGTGTAGGTCAGATCAGATTCGACACGAAGGAATGTCTCGTTTTTGATGGCTTCCTGCATGATCAGCGCCATATCATGTGCACTGGTATAATGGTTCGGGTCCGGCAGACCGTTTGGATTGGTAAAGTGTGTGTTGGTACAGCCAAGTGCGGCAGCACGTTCGTTCATCATATCGGCAAACGCTTCTACGCTTCCGGCAATATCAATGGCAAGCTGTGTGCAGACCTCGTTGGCGGAGGCAAGAAGAATGGCATGGAGAGCATCCTCCACCGTGATCGTCTCGCCGAGCTGAACATCAATCCGGGCATTTCCCGGAATGGATTCACTGACAGCCTGTTCTCCGAAGGTAACCGTATCGGTCGGCTGTTTGTTTTCTGCAACAAGCAGTGCCGTCATGATCTTTGTAATGCTGGCAGGATAGCGCTGCTCGTCCATATTGGCATCGAAGAGAATTGCACCGGTGTCGGCATCCATCAGACAGGCGGTGCCGGAATTGGTAACGGGGGCTTCGGGCCAGGCAACGGAAGTGTTTTTATCCGAAGCGGCGAGAAGCGGTTGGGCCGAAAAGCCAGCAGCAAAAACAAATGTGAGCAGCAGACACAGAAAAGTGCGTACTGCGCGGAATTTTTTATTCATAATCACTCCTTCTGATCCGGCAGGCCAGTGTTCCTGATCTGGCGGACGGATCTCTCTAAAACATATAAGGCACACTTTCTACATTATAACATAAACCGGATAGGGAAGAAATACATAAATTCTTAATATTTTCAGTCGGTATTTGCAAATTGTATAGAAATAGGGTATAATGCGATCAAGTTCACACGGAAAAAATCGAAAAACCGCAAGGAGTTTAAGAAAGTGTCAGAGATGAAATGGCTCCGTTTTATACGGAAATTGAAACCTTATAATATACAAAAAGGACTGCGTTACTTAAAACATTACGGACCGAAGGAATTCCTGATCCGCCTTTCGGAACGGATGGAGCCGGAGGAGGTTCCGTACGGGCCGTGGAGAGAGCAGTATACGGCAAAAGAAGAAGATCTGGCGCGTCAGAAAAATCACAGATTTTCTTACAGTCCCAAAATCAGCGTTGTTGTTCCGGCTTATCGTACGCCGGAAGTTTTTCTGCGCCAGATGATCGAATCACTGGAAAAACAGAGCTATGAAAACTGGGAGCTGGTGATCGGAAATGCCAGCCCGGATGACGAAACCATGGCACAGGTGCTGAAAGAGTATACAAAAAAAGACGCGCGCGTAAAAAATGTTCCGATTCCGGAAAATATTGGAATTGCAGAAAATACGAACGCAGCGCTGGCTGCCGCGACCGGAGATTTTGTCGGTTTTATGGACCACGACGATCTTCTGGCGCCGGATGCGCTCTTTGAAATTGCCGTCCGTCTCGAAAAAGATCCGTCCATCGACGTTTTCTACACCGATGAGGATAAAGTGCGGACCGATCTTTCCGAGTATTTCCAGCCGCATTTCAAACCGGATTTCAATCTGGATCTTCTGCGGTCAAACAATTATATCTGCCATTTCTTCGTCGTACGGCGGGAAATCGCAGAGAAAACAGGAGGCCTTCGCCCGGAGTACAATGGGGCACAGGATTATGATTTTATTTTCCGCTGTACAGAGCTGGCAGGCAAAATTGTACACATTCCGCGGGTTCTGTACCACTGGAGAGTCCACAGCGCTTCGACGGCCGACAATCCGGCGAGCAAGCTCTATGCATACGAAGCCGGCAAAAAGGCGATCGAAGGAAACCTCATGCGCTGCGGCGAGGAGGGAACCGTCACGCTGCGGTCCGATTACGGCTTTTATGATGTAGATTACAAACTGCACGGAACGCCGCTGGTTTCGATCCTGATTCCGAATAAAGATCAGGCTGATACCTTACGTACCTGCATCGAGTCAATCCAGAAGAAAAGTACGTATCCGTCGTATGAAATTCTGGTCATTGAGAACAACAGCACGGAGGAAGCGACGTTTTCCTATTATAAAGAACTGGAAGCCAGGGGCATCCGCGTGCTGAAGTATCCGAAATCGGGCTTTAACTATTCCGCCATCAACAATTTCGGTGTCAGAGAGGCAAAAGGAGAGTATCTCTTATTCCTTAACAACGATATGGAGATCATCACGCCGGATTTCATTGAAAAGATGGTGTCCAATCTGCAGAGACCGCAGATCGGGGCAGTCGGCGCGAAGCTGTATTATCCGGACAACACGGTGCAGCATGCCGGCATCATCATCGGCATCGGCGGGATTGCGGGGCATGCCTTTTTAGGGCTGGCGCGGGGAAGAAGCGGCTATCTCCATAAGGCATCACTGCAGATGAATGTCAGTGCGGCGACAGCAGCATGCCTGATGATGAAAAAAGAAGTGTTCGAGGAAGTCGGCGGCTTTGAAGAAGAGCTTTCCGTCGCTTTCAATGATGTGGATCTCTGCCTGCGGATCGGAAAAGCGGGCTACAGAATCGTATACAATCCGCATGTGGAGCTGTATCACTACGAATCGAAATCCAGGGGAGCAGAGGATGACGAGAAGAAGGTGCGCCGCTTCCAGTCGGAGATTGAGTTTATGCGCAGCCGCTGGATTGGGCTGTTAAAGGCAGGGGATCCCTGCTACAATCCAAATTTAACGCTGGCATCGTGGAATTATGGACTGCGTGCCGACGGCAGGGGAGTAAAACCATGGACAAAGTAGCAGTTGTAATACCAAATTATAATGGATACCGGTATCTGGAAACGTGTTTTGCAGCGCTTGCAAAGCAGAACTTTACCGAATTTACCACATATTTCGTGGATAACGGCTCAAAGGACGAAAGCTGTGCATTCCTCCGGGAGCATTATCCGGAGACGAAAATCATCCAGCTCGATGACAATTACGGCTTCAGCCGCGCAGTGAACGAGGGCATCCGCCAGTCGACCGAGCCGTATGTGATTCTTTTAAACAACGACACCGAGGTGTTCCCGGATTTTATCGAGCGCCTGTATGAAGGAATTTGCAAAAGGAAAAATGCATTTGCCTGCAGTGCGAAACTGATTTCGTATCAGGAGCGTGATAAAATTGACGATGCGGGAAATTACTATAATATGCTCGGATGGGCATTCGCGAGAGGAAAGGGAAAATCCGTTACCGAGTTCGAGGAGGCAGACCGTATTTTTGCCGCCTGCGCCGGTGCGGCCATCTACCGCCGCGAGTTTCTGGAAAAGACGGGGCTCTTCGATGAAGAGCATTTCGCATACCTTGAGGACACCGACATCGGCTATCGTGCACGGCTTTTGGGATACGAGAACTGGTATGAGCCGTCAGCAAAGGTTTATCACGTCGGAAGCGGAACGAGCGGTTCCCGTTACAACCTTTTTAAAATCCGTTATTCATCGAGAAATAATATTTATCTGATTTACAAAAATATGCCGGTCCTGCAGATCCTGTTTAATCTGCCGGCCTTTATCCTCGGATTTTCGGCGAAACTGGTCTTTTTCGCATCCAAGGGCTTCGGCAAAGAATATCTGGCGGGAATCAAGAATGGATTTTCGATCTGCCGGAAACCGGAAAACCGGGCGAAAAAAATCCGCTTCGAGTGGAAGCACCTCGGCACATATTTTGTGATCGAGTGGGAGCTGTTTATCAATGTTTTCCGCAGATTTCTGGACCGCGCATAAAAAACAGCGGAAAAAGATTACAAAAAAGTTAAAAAAATTACAAAAATAAGAATTTGATCACAAATATTTTATTGCCCTTTTTGCCAACTTATTGTATAGTAAAAGACAGGGGATTTTTGGAACCCGAAAAAAACAGATAAGGTGAACGAATTTGATCAACGATAATCAGAAATATTTTGACCGGATGCATGTTCTGATCGACGCGGTTGTGCTTGCGCTTTCGTATGTACTTTCGTGGTACTGCTACGTGCGCCTCGGCGTTATGAACAATCATCCTGAGAGGGGAATTCTGCCGCCGGCGACGTATATGATGGCACTGCTTTATATCGTGCCCGGCTATCTGCTGCTCTACTATGCATTCAATCTTTATGCATCCAAACGTTTTCAGGGAAGACGCCTGGAATTTGCAAATATCTTAAAAGCGAACACGGTTGGATTTCTGGTCTGGCTGGCGAGCCTTTACATGGTGCGTCAGGTTCACTTTTCCCGTGGTATGCTCTGTATCTTCTTCGTACTGAACGTAACACTGGAGACCATTGTAAGAAATCTGATCCACTATATCTTAAGTAACATGTGGAAACACGGCCGCAACCAGAAGCAGATTCTGATGGTTGGATACAGCCGTGCGACAGAGGAATATATCGACCGCATCATCGCCAACCCGGAGTGGGGCTATCTCGTCCGCGGAATTCTTGATGACCATGTCAAGGCGGGAACGATGTACCGCGGCGTCAAGGTTCTTGGACGAATCAACAATCTGTCGGTCATTCTGCCGGAAAACAAACTGGATGAAATTGCCATCACCCTTGGCCTGAATGAATACTTCCGTCTCGAGGAGATCGTTGCCATGTGTGAGAAATCCGGTGTACATACACAGTTTGTGCCGGATTACCACAACATCATTCCGACGAAGCCGTATACAGAGGATCTGCAGGGCCTTCCGGTTGTCAATATCCGCTACGTGCCGCTTTCCAACACGTTCAATGCGATGCTGAAACGGATTGTCGACATTTTCGGCGCAGTGGTGGCAATCATTCTGTTCTCGCCGGTGATGCTGTTCTCATGTATTATGATCAAGCTGACCTCACCGGGTCCGCTGATCTACCGTCAGACACGTGTCGGACTGCACAATAAACCGTTTGAAATGTATAAATTCCGTTCGATGGAAGTTCAGACGGAGGAAAAAGAAAAGAAGGCATGGACTGTGAAGAACGATCCGCGTGTGACAGGCTTCGGAAAATTCATGCGCCATACCAGCATTGATGAGCTTCCGCAGCTCTTCAACATCTTAAGAGGTGATATGAGCCTGGTCGGACCGCGGCCGGAGCGACCTTTCTTTGTAGAAAAATTCCGGGAGGAAATCCCGCGTTATATGGTAAAACATCAGGTGCGTCCCGGCCTTACGGGATGGGCGCAGGTGAATGGATACCGGGGGGATACTTCCATCCGCAAGCGTATTGACTGTGATCTGTATTATATTGAAAACTGGACGATGGGACTCGATTTCAAGATCCTGTTCCTCACCTTTTTCAAGGGATTTGTAAATAAAAACGCTTACTAAAAGATAAGGGGAAAAGAGATGTCGAAGAAGAATTACAAAAAGAGCAGAAAATATAAAAGAATGCGCCGGAGAAAGATTATTTTCGGAATTGAGATTACCGTACTGCTGATCCTCTCCGGAGTTCTGTTCGTCTATGCATGGATCAACCGCTCGATGGACAAGATGAACCAGGATGTGTTGGATACCTCTCAGATTCAGGTCAACAGTGAGGTGAAAGCAAACACTGAACTTTCCAAGATGACAGGCACACAGGTCATTGCGCTGGTCGGTGTCGATGCCAGAGGTGTTGAGGGTTCTGCGCTGGCAGACAGTATGAACAGCGATACGATCATCCTCTGCTGTATCGATCACGACAAACAGGAAATCCGTATGGTTTCCATTATGCGTGATACCTGGATGAACATGGCAAAATATACCGATGAGTATTATGAGTTTGACAAAGCCAACTCCGCATACAACCGCGGCGGCCCGGAGAGCATGCTTTCCATGCTGAACACGAACCTGGACCTTGCACTGACCGATTACGTCACGGTAAATTTCAAGGCACTTGCCGATGCGATTGATGTTCTGGGCGGTCTTGATATCGAGATGACAAATGCAGAGTGTATTCATGCAAACAACTATAACAAAGAAGTATCTGAGGCACAGGGCGTAGAATATGAAGCAATTTCGTATGATGAGGATCTTGGCGATGATTACAGTGAAGTTCGCCATGTCAGCGGTGCACTTGCTACCTCCTATGCACGAATCCGTTACGGCGGCGGCGATGATGCAAAACGTACCAGCCGTCAGCGAATTGTCATCAACCTCATGGTACAGAAGCTGAAACAGAATCCGACCAAGATTCCGGAAATTCTGGACAAGGTGATGGGAAATGTCAGCACCAGCCTTGCCAAGAATGAAATCCTGGAACTTGGTATGCATGCAGTAACGTATACGATGGGAACTTCCTATGCGTATCCGTTCCAGCTCTGCTATGGTGAAAATGTAGTGAATGCCCTTGGCGAGGATGTTGTAATTCCGGTTACGCTGGAGTTCAATGTAAGAGAGCTGCATGAATATCTGTATCCGGGTCTTTCCTATGAACCATCTGCGGCTGTTACAGAGTACAGTGATTACATTGCAAGAAAGAGCGGTTACGATGAAGATATGATCGGCTATGTGCTGAACCAGGGACCTGGTGCAGAAGCGGATTCGGTGATCGCAGGCGACTAAATACGAGGGAGAAAACCAGACATGAAATTCTATACCGTTGATGTCATGATACCAACGTATAAACCAGGGCAGGAGTTCGCAGAACTTCTGCCCCGCCTTTTAGAACAGACTTACCCGATCCGGTCGATCCGGGTGGTCAATACGGGGAAAAAGTTCTGGAATCCGGCGTGGGAACAGCTTTCGGATAAGATTATGGTGGAGCACATCCAGCCAAGCGAGTTCGACCACGGCGGAACGAGAAGGGCAATGGCAGAGAGCTCCGATGCGGACCTCCTGCTTTTTATGACCCAGGATGCCATGCCGTACGACAACGAGTGCGTGGAACATCTGGTAGAAAAATTTTCACTGCCGCACGTCAGGGCGGCATATGCGCGGCAGCTTCCGCGGGACGACTGCCGGACGCTGGAGCGGTTTACGAGAGGGTTTAACTATCCGGCTGAAAGCGATATTAAAGATGCGGGCGACCTGCCGAAACTCGGCGTCAAGACGTTTTTCTGCTCCAATGTCTGCGCGATGTACGACCGCCGGACGTATAAGGAACTGGGCGGCTTTGTGAAAAGCACACTGTTCAACGAGGATATGATCTACGCCGGCCATCTCGTGCAGGCGGGGTATGCGATCGCGTATGCGGCGGATGCAAAGGTCATCCATTCTCATAACTACGGCTGCATGGCACAGCTTCACCGGAATTTCGACCTCGGTGTATCCCAGGCACAGCACCCGGAGATTTTCGATGCGTATCCGTCAGAGGGTGAGGGCATCCGTATGGTGAAAAAGTCGGCGGCGTATGTCTGCCGGATCCATAAGCCATGGCTGCTTGTGACGTTGTTTTTCCAGAGCGGATTCAAGTATGTCGGCTACTTCCTCGGAAAGCGCTATCAGAGTCTTCCGGACGGCGTGATCCGCTGGTGTACTTCGAACAAAACGTGGTGGGAGTATCACCAAAAGAAGCGGAAAAAGCGCCGAAGCAGATAGAAAAAAGCAGGATGAAAGTAAAAAACAAAAATAAAAAGATTTTGTAAGTAAATACGAAATGCTCCATAAGGTTGACAAAAAACGG
>CAVLAW010000023.1:0-14599 GCA_963661155.1 Tidjanibacter massiliensis
GACCGCTTTTTTCGCGAGCAACGAGCCAAAGTCCGTGCTTGCACGAGACCTTAGCGACTGCCGCGAAAACTATGGGAAACACGCTTTGCGCGTTTCTCATAGTAGGAATTTTTATAAAATTTATAGTTTTCTGAAAAATATATTGATTTCCGGAAAACTACATGATAGAATGAGCTTAGTTTTAAGGGTTGTCTGACAAAGGCATCAGTGTGCATTTTTTTCGATAGAAAGGTCGGGAAAATGCAGAAAATAAAGAAAGGAGAAGAACATGAGCGTACAACTGCTGGATAAAACCAGAAAAATCAACAAACTGCTTCATAACAATCACTCCACCAAGGTCGTGTTCAACGATATCTGTGAAGTACTGATGGAAACGTTAAGTTCCAACATCCTGGTTATCAGTAAAAAAGGAAAAGTGCTGGGAATCAGTCTTTGCCCGGGCGTGGAAGAAATTACGGAGCTGATCGAAGATAAGGTGGGCGGTTATGTCGATGCCGCGTTAAACGAGCGTCTCCTCGGCGTACTCTCCACCAAGGAGAACGTCAATCTGCAGACTCTCGGTTTTGAGCGGCCTGGTGTAGAGAGCTACACCGCAATTATCTGCCCGATTGAGATCGCAGGAGAACGTCTCGGAACGGTATTTATGTACCGCTGCACCCCGCAGTACGACATCGACGATATCATCGTCAGCGAGTACGGCACAACCGTTGTCGGTCTGGAGATGATGCGTTCCGTCAACGAGGAAAACGTGGAGGAAAACCGCAAGGTTCAGGTGGTTAAATCAGCATTCAACACCCTGTCCTTCTCCGAGCTGGAAGCCATCATCCATATCTTCGATGAGCTGAACGGCGACGAGGGAATCCTGGTTGCAAGCAAGATCGCAGACCGCGTCGGCATCACAAGATCCGTGATCGTAAACGCACTCCGCAAATTCGAGAGCGCCGGCGTCATCGAGTCGCGTTCGAGCGGTATGAAGGGAACGTATATCAAAGTATTAAATGACTATATCTTTGATGAACTCGACGAAATCAAGGCGAGAAAGAACCTGAAAGGAAAGAGCGACGTTCATCCGGAAGAGGCAAAAAAATAAAAAAGCAGAATACCAAAAGAAACGGGAGCTGTTAAAAAACGGCACCGTTTCTTTTTTTTGTGCACAAAATCAGTGCCAGGACACAGAAGAAAATGGTATCATTCGAAAGATTGGGAATAAACTATAATTAGATTCTAAAGAGAGTATAAAATATGAAAAAGTTGCCAAAATAAGAAAAAACGAGAAAATAAGAGAAATTGAGAGCTATAACGAGAAAAAAAAAGAGAATTGCAAAATTCATGCGTTTGCGAAATGAGGTGGAAAACACTATAGTAAGAACCATCAAGTAGCACTCGAATGAAATGAGTGCTAATAAATAAAACTGAATGAAATCTTGAAGGAGGAAACATAAATGAAGTTAGTACCTTTAGGTGACAGAGTTGTATTAAAAGAGTTAAAAGCAGAGGAAACCACAAAATCCGGCATCGTTCTTCCAGGACAGGCACAGGAGAAACCGCAGCAGGCTGAGGTCGTTGCAGTAGGACCTGGAAAAGTAGAAGACGGCAAAGAAGTAAAAATGGAAGTTGCAGTCGGAGATCAGGTAATCTATTCCAAATATGCAGGAACGAATGTAAAACTGGAAGACGAAGAGTACATCATCGTAAAACAGGACGACATTCTGGCAGTAGTAAAATAAAGATTACTGTTCAATCAGCAGTAAAACACTTGCTGTTTTACTGCGTAAGAACGTGATTCAGGTGTGAGCAGCCTTCCTTTTGCACAGCAAAACTTTAAATGAAGGCTGCGAATGTTACAGTTCGAAGGAATCTGTGAACTGTAACAAATAAAGAATAATCAAGTAAAAAATCAGGAGGCATGACAATCATGGCAAAAGAGATTAAATATGGAGCAGAGGCAAGAAATGCTCTTCAGAATGGTGTAAACCAGCTTGCAGATACCGTACGTGTAACCCTTGGACCGAAAGGAAGAAACGTTGTTCTGGACAAACAGTACGGCGCTCCGCTCATCACAAACGATGGCGTTACCATTGCAAAAGAAATCGAACTGGCAGACGGATTTGAAAACATGGGCGCACAGCTCATCAAAGAAGTTGCTGCAAAGACCAACGATGTAGCAGGTGACGGTACCACAACCGCAACCGTTCTGGCACAGGCTATGGTAAACGAAGGAATGAAAAACCTGGCAGCAGGCGCTAATCCGATCGTTCTTCGTAAAGGAATGAAGAAAGCAACCGACAAAGCCGTTCAGATCCTTGCAGAGATGAGCCAGCCGGTAGCAGGCAAAGAGCAGATCGCAAAAGTTGCAGCCGTTTCTTCCGGAAGTGAAGAAGTAGGCCAGATGGTAGCAGATGCCATGGAAAAAGTTTCCAAAGACGGCGTTATCACCATCGAGGAGTCCAAAACCATGCAGAACGAGCTGGAGCTGGTAGAAGGTATGCAGTTCGACCGTGGATACATCTCCGCTTACATGTGCACAGATATGGAGAAAATGGAAGCCGTTCTCGACAATCCATATATCCTGATCACCGATAAAAAACTCTCCAACATTCAGGAAGTTCTTCCGCTGCTGGAGCAGATCGTACAGAGCGGCGCAAGACTGCTGATCATCGCTGAGGACGTAGAGGGCGAGGCTCTCCAGACTCTCGTGATCAACAAACTGCGCGGAACCTTCAACGTAGTAGCAGTCAAAGCACCGGGCTACGGCGACAGAAGAAAAGCAATGCTCGAGGATATCGCAATCCTGACCGGCGGCCAGGTCATCTCCGAGGAAGTTGGTCTGGAATTAAAAGACGCTACTCTGGAAATGCTCGGACGTGCAAAATCTGTTAAAGTTCAGAAAGAGAACACCGTTATCGTTGACGGCGCAGGTTCCAAAGATGCCATCGCAGCAAGAGTCGGCCAGATCAGATCCCAGATTGAGGAGACCACTTCTGAGTTCGATAAAGAGAAACTGCAGGAGAGACTGGCTAAAATGGCAGGCGGCGTAGCTGTCATCCGTGTAGGTGCAGCAACCGAGACCGAGATGAAAGAAGAGAAACTCCGTATGGAGGATGCTTTAAATGCAACAAGAGCAGCCGTAGAAGAGGGTATCATCGCAGGCGGCGGTTCTGCATACATCCATGTTACCACACAGCTTGCAGAACTGATTGACAGCCTGGACGGCGACGAGAAGATCGGTGCAAGAATCGTACAGAAAGCACTCGAGGCTCCTCTGTTCCACATCGTAACAAACGCAGGTCTGGAAGGATCTGTTGTCATCAACAAAGTAAAAGAGTCCAAAGTTGGTGTTGGATTTGATGCATACAACGAAGAGTATGTAGACATGATCCAGGCTGGTATCCTTGACCCGGTTAAGGTTACAAGAAGCGCACTGCAGAATGCAACCAGCGTTTCCGCAACCCTGCTGACCACCGAGTCCGTAGTTTCCACCATCAAAGAGCCGGCTCCGGCTATGCCGGCAGGCGCAGACGGTGGAATGGGAATGATGTAATTCCCGGGGCTGCAAAAAGTCTGGTAAAATAGAAACACCGGCTGGCAAAGACCGCAGCGGAAGAGGTTTCTTCCGAAGTTCCGTTTTTGCCGGCCGGTGCTTTTTTATTTGACAGGAATATTATGATACCAGTGTCAAAAGGTCGGAAATCCGACGCAAGCAAAGCTTGCAGGAGGATTTTTGAACTTGGGACACGACAAAACATGAGTAAGTAGCCATTTTTCAAAGAAAAATGAGCGGATTACGAATGTTTTGAAGATTGCGGGAGTACGAAGTACGGAGCAATCTGGTATCATAGGTGTCAAAAGACCTTTTGACACCCACCTCATATTATTTTTTTACATAAAAATTCAGAAAGTTTTCACTTTTTCGCCGAGCGGCGTGTATAGACGCTTCCGGCCTTTTATGGTATACTGAAAGTTAGGATGTTGGGGGAAAAACAACAAAGGAGAAGAAACACATGGCAAGTCGTTATGAATCCGACATGACAAGGAAGGAGAAGATGCAGCTCGAAAAAGAAAAGCTGTCAAAAATGAATTTCAAAGAAAAACTGGCCTACATCTGGGAATACTACAAGGCTGTCATTTTTGGCATCATCGCTGTCATCGTCATCATCGGCGCGATCGCAAATATCCATGAAAATGCGAAGTATTACGACCTCGTAAGCATCGCTGTTGTGGACTATGCGGGACTGCAGGATGTAAGTCCGATCGAGGAGGACTTAAAAGAAGCTCTCGGAACCGGAGACAAGTACGAAAGGGTAAGCATCGATACGAGCTACAGTTTCGGTGAAGACCTGTCGCAGGCGGATTACAACACGCTTATGAAATTCACCGCCGTAATCGCCGCACAGAGCATGGATGTGCTGATCTGTTCGCAGGCCGTGTACGACAACTACAGCAAGGACGATTATTTTCTCGATCTGTCCACGCTGTTTGACGAGGCAACGTGCGAGAAATACGGCATCCAGGCGGGAGATACCTGCCTCGATATTTCAAAGCTGAAAAAGTATCAGGATATGGGCCTTACGTACTATGAGCCGTGCTATCTGACCGTAGTGGTCAACTCAAAGAACACGGACAATGCAGCAAAACTGATCGAATATCTTGAGGAGGATGGAGAAAATGAGTGATCTGTACACAGAAGTGCTGGTGAAAAAACAGCAGACAGGAAAAGACAAGGCGATCAAAGGAGTTCTGATCTTCTTTACCGTTCTTTTTGCAGTCGCAGGAATTATGATGAATCCGCTGATTCTGCTTCTTGCACTGATTCTTGGAATCGTAGACTATATTTTTATCCCGAAGCTTTCGGTAGAATTTGAGTATCTGTACGTCAACGGCGAGCTCGACATCGACCGGATTTATTCCCAGACGAGAAGAAAAAGAGCCGCAAGCTATGAGCTTTCCAACATGGAAATCCTGGCTCCGTACCAGTCCCATCAGCTCGATTCCTACAAAAATAATCAGAGCATCAAAAAGTATAATTATTCCTCCGGAATCGAAGGACAGGGCCACAAACCGTACGCATTTGTCATCTCCAAGGACAACGCCATGCAGATGGTTATCTTCGAGCCGGACGAAGTGATGTTAAAAGATATCCGCAATCGTGCACCAAGAAAAGTATTTATGGATTGACAGCTTTTTTGTTTTGTGTTAAATTAGGTGATAAATCAAAAAGACTTAAGAAGAAAGGAAGATAAGAAAATGGGTACAATTATTGGTGATGGTATTACCTTCGATGATGTGCTTCTGGTTCCGCAGTATTCTGAAGTAACCCCAAACATGGTTGATCTGACTACACATCTGACCAAGAAAATCAAGCTGAACATTCCAATGATGAGTGCCGGCATGGATACGGTTACAGAACACCGTATGGCAATCGCCATGGCACGTCAGGGAGGAATCGGTATTATTCACAAGAATATGTCGATTGAGCAGCAGGCAGAAGAAGTAGACAAAGTAAAACGTTCTGAAAACGGTGTTATCACCGATCCGTTTTACCTGTCTCCGGAGCACACCCTGGAAGATGCCAATAATCTGATGGCTAAATTCCGTATTTCCGGTGTCCCGATTACCGAGAACGGAAAACTGGTTGGTATTATTACAAACCGTGATCTGAAGTTTGAAACTGATTTCACCAAGAAAATCAAAGAGTCCATGACCAGTGAGAATCTGGTAACTGCAAAAGTTGGCGTTACACTGGAAGAAGCAAAAGCAATCCTTGCAAAATCCAGAAAGGAAAAACTTCCGATCGTTGATGATGACTTCAACCTCAAAGGTCTGATCACCATCAAAGATATCGAGAAAACCATCAAGTACCCATTGTCCGCCAAAGATGAGCAGGGACGTCTTCTCTGCGGTGCCGCAGTCGGCATCACAGCAAACGTGCTCGAACGTGTCGATGCGCTGGTAAAAGCGCACGTAGACGTTATCGTGATCGATTCCGCACACGGACATTCCGCAAATATCTTCAAAACACTTCGTCTGATCAAAGAGCATTATCCGGATCTGCAGGTGATCGCAGGAAACGTGGCAACCGCAGAGGCAACCAGAGACCTGATTGCAGCCGGTGCAGATGCCGTTAAAGTTGGTATCGGACCTGGTTCCATCTGTACGACCCGTGTCGTTGCAGGTATCGGTGTACCGCAGATCACAGCCGTTATGAACTGCTATGAGGAAGCAAAGAAGACCGGAACTCCGATCATCGCCGACGGCGGTATCAAATACTCCGGAGACATGACAAAGGCGATCGCAGCCGGCGCCAATGTCTGCATGATGGGAAGCATCTTTGCAGGATGCGATGAGAGCCCGGGAGACTTCGAACTGTTCCAGGGAAGAAAATACAAAGTATACCGTGGAATGGGATCTATCGCAGCAATGGAAAACGGAAGCAAAGACCGTTACTTCCAGACTGGTGCCAAGAAACTGGTTCCGGAAGGCGTGGAAGGCCGTGTGGCATACAAAGGCCTCGTAGAGGACACTGTATTCCAGCTGATCGGTGGACTTCGTTCCGGTATGGGCTACTGTGGAGCGAAGGATATTGAGACACTGAAAGAAACCGGAAAATTCGTAAAGATTTCCGCAGCTTCCTTAAAAGAGTCCCATCCGCATGATATCCACATCACCAAAGAGGCTCCGAACTACAGCGTAGAGGACAACTAAACAGAAAAAAGTCTATTAAGGCAGAAGGGGAAAAGGCAGAAGCCTTTCAGCTTCTGCCTTTGCTTTTGAATTATACCTGGACAGAACAGGGGAGAGAAAGATGAAACAGAAAAGATGGGGGAAAATGACAAGGCAGGAAAGACAGAAACAGCTTCACCGCAGAATGTTTCTGACAGGGGTTCTGGTAGTGCTGATCTGCTTTGGAATTTACAGCGGAATCCGCCAGATAGCAAAGACAGAACCGGCGATGAGTGATGCATTGCCATCTGACAACAGTACCAGCACAGACGGCGATCTTTCGTCGGTTTCCTATTCCGACACGGGAGAAGAGGAGGATAACGAGATCACCGACTGGACAGGGGCTCCGGTGGTTGATGTCGAGCTTCTGACACCGAATGAATGGTCCAGACCGCAGACGAAGCTGAAAAAAGTCCGCGGCATCGTCATTCACTACACCGGCAACCCGGGCAGTACGGCGATGCAGAACCGTGACTACTTCGAACACCTGCCTGAGACGCAGGAAGCACAGGCCAGCAGCCATTTTGTGGTCGGCATGGAGGGAGAAGTCGTTCAGTGTATTCCGACGACGGAATGGTCGTATGCGTCGAATCAGCGCAATTTCGATACCATCTCGATCGAGTGCTGCCACCCGGATGAGAGTGGCGAATTTACCGATGAGACATACAGTTCCGTTGTCCAGCTTGCAGGCTTCTTGTGCAAGCGGTTCAATCTGACATCGGACGATGTGATCCGCCACTACGATGTGACCGAAAAGCTCTGCCCGCTGTATTATGTGGAACACGAGGATGCCTGGATCCAGATGAAGGCGGATATTCAGGCGTATGCGGATTCGCTTTCATAAGAGTTGTTTTTAGAAAATCAGAAAAATCCCTGGCAGGGAAATCAGTTTCGGAAGAAACGATTTTCATGCCAGGGATTTTTTATGATCCAATATGTTTTCAGCGCCGTCTGCGCCGCCGTTTTTTCTTCGTCTTTCCGCCGAGTGCAATCCAGCAGAACAGTCGCACGAACGTGATGCCGAACAGGACGCCGATGCTGTCGATGCCGACATCCTTCACGGACGGTCCGCGGTTGGCGACCATCGTCTGGTGGAACTCATCACTCGCGGCAAAGACGACGCAGAGGATTCCGGCGAGGAACGTGAGCGCGAAACCGCGCAGGTCGTAGACGTACAGCGGTAGCGAAACACAGATCGCAAGCAGACAGTATTCCGTCATGTGGGCCAGCTTGCGCACCGGGTACTGATACTCGTCGGCCAGCTTCTGAATTGTCTCTTCATCCCAGCCGCGGTCCGTCAGATGATCGATCGTGATGAAAATGCCGCGGGCTACCTTTTCACTTAAGGCAGAAGATTCCGCTCCGGTCTGCGCGGAGAACGAGAAAATCATCGACATCATCAGAATCGCCGGGACGAAGGAAAACGGTTTTAACAGTGCAATTAGAATTCGATTCATAAAAATACCTCCGGTAAAACAAAGCAGGTCAGAGAAACTTCCCTTTTATGCGGTATGCTCGCGGATTCTGGCGATGGTAGAAAAAATCAGGAATGCCAGCAGGTTTACGATTACGACCGTCGCTCCGGCAGGGGAGGACAGGAAGAACGAGAGGGACATACCGACAAGGAAGCACACGACCGAAAGAATCGCGGAGCAGATCACAACACTTTTGAACGTATGGCAGAGACGCATCGAAGTCAGTGCCGGGAAAATCAGCAGGCTGGAGATCAGAAGCGCACCCATCATGCGCATGCCGAGCACGGTGGTGATGGCGGTTAAGAACGCCAGCAGCATGTTGTAAACCTCGGCGCGGACGCCGGTTGCCTTTGCGAAGGTCTCATCGAAGGTGACAGCAAAAATGCGGTTGTAGTACAGCACAAACAGGATCAGAACGACGATCGAAAGAACGACAGAAAGGACAACGTCCTCATCGCTCATCGCAAGGATACTTCCGAACATGTAGTTGTTGACATCGGTATTCATGCCGCTCGACCAGGAAACCGTGATGACACCGACGGCGAGCGCAGAGCTCGAAATCAGGCCGATGGCGGCATCGCCCTTGATCTTGCTGGATTCGTTCATGCGGAGCAGCAGAAAGGCGGCAAGGACGACGACAGGGATCGTGAAGGCAAGCGGCGCAAAACCGAGTGCCGTTGCGATCGCAAGAGAGCCGAATCCCACATGGGAAAGGCCGTCGCCGATCATGGAATACCGTTTCAGCACGAGGCTGACACCAAGAAGCGCGGCGCATAAAGAGACGAGAATGCCGACGATGAGCGCCCGCTGCATAAACGGGTAAGAAAGCATTTTCAGCAGAGTGGAAATCATAAAGCGGCACCTCCTAAAAACTGTTTTCCTGCCTCGGTTTTCAGATATTCATTGGTCGGGCCGAAAAAGATCTGTTTCTGGTCGAGCTGCAGAATATGTGTCGCGTCCGGCAGAATATTGCGGATATCATGGGAAACCATGATGATCGTGACATGCTGCTCGCGGTTGATGCGGCGGATCAGCTGGTACATTTCATTCGTCATGACCGGGTCAAGACCGGTGACCGGCTCGTCGAGAAGCAGCAGTTTTTTCGTGGCGCAAAGTGCACGTGCAAGAAGTACGCGCTGCTGCTGGCCGCCGGAGAGATCGCGGTAGCACCGTTTCTTTAACGGGATCAGATCGAGAATCTCCATGTTGCGGAGAGCTTCTTCTTTGTCTGCTTTCGTGTAAAACGGCGGAAAATGCGGGTGATTCTGCCGGCCCGAGAGAACGACCTCCCAGACACTCGCCGGGAAATCCTTCTGAGCGGCGGTCTGCTGCGGCAGATAGCCGATCTCACTCGGATGAAGGCCGTCTCTAGTGGTGATGCTGCCGGTGGACGGATTTTTTAAGTGAAGCAGTCCCTTGATCAGCGTACTTTTTCCGGAACCGTTCTCGCCTACAATACAGAGGTAGGAGCCGGATTCCAGGGCAAAGTTCACGTCGGTCAGGACCGGGATGCCCTCATAGGAGAAGGTGACATCGCTGCAGGTAAGTAAAGCCATTAATTCAAAGCCTCCTTTAAGGTGGCGACGTTCTGTTCCATCAGGGAAAGGTACGTGGCGCCGTTTTCGAAATCATCTTTGGATACGTTGTGACAAGAGTGAAGCAGCAGCTTTTTCGCGCCGGTTGCTTCGCAGATGCAGTCCGTCATTTTTTCATTGGACAGCTCCGTGTGGAAGACGACAGGAATCTGGTCTTCCTTGATTTTATCAATTAAGAAAGAGAGTGTCTTTGCACTCGCCTCGGATTCTGAGGAGCAGCCAGGGAATGCCGCGTAGTAGTCGAGACCGTAAGCGTCCGCAAAGTAGCGGAACGGGAAGCGGTCGCCGAAGACGATGGTGTGGCGGATGGCTGTAGATACGACATCGGAAAACTCTTCGTCAAGCGAGGTGAGGGAAGCGAGATAAGAGGCGGTGTTCGCCTTGTAGTCATCCGCATTTTCCGGGTCGAGGCGGCAGAGGGCGTCGCAGAGCTTCTGGACAATCAGCATCGCATTTTTGGGCGAAGTCCAGACATGTTCGTCCTGTTCGCCGTGTTCCTCTTCCGCGTCGTGATCGTGCCCGTCCTCATGATGCTCATCCTCGTCGTCATGGTCGTGTGCATGTTCGTGGGTTTCCATTCCCTCGACCGTTTCCTCGGCAACGGTATCGACGCAGTCCATCAGCGTTACCACTTCTTTGTTGGAAGTATCGACGGAATCGAGAATCGTCTCCACCCAGGCATCGGAATCGCCGCCGACGTAGACGAACAGGTCGCAGTCGGAAACGGTAATCATATCGCCAGGTGTCGGCTCAAAGGAATGACTTTCTGCGCCCGGCGAGAGCAGCATATGAAGATCGAGGTGATCGCCGCCGATCGCGCGGAGAAAATCGTACTGCGGAAAAATCGTAGCCACCGCAGAAAGCCTGTGATTTTCAGTAACATCCGCCGTCTCTTTGGCAGAACCGGCGCAGCCCGTCAGAAGAAGGAGCGCAGGGAGCAGGAGAAGGCGTAAGGTTTTCTTTGAAAAAAACGTCATGATCATCCTTTCTGAATTTTTGAAAGAAAAATACGGAAAACTCCGTATTCAAATGGTCAGTAACAAAATGCCGCAGGAGTGGGAAGCGGCAGACGGGGGAACAGCCCCCGAAAAAAGATCAGTTACCATCATATAGCAGGGGTGATTCATTTGTCAAGGAAAGACAGAAAAAGCTGCATCCCCAATCAAATTGGGAAGCAGCTTTTTCTGCATTAAGTAAGATAAAATTACGATATCCGGCGGAACTGCGCCTGGTAGAGCTGGTAGTACGCGCCCTGCTTTTTCATCAGTTCGTCGTGCGTGCCCTGCTCGAAGATCTTTCCGTGATCGATCACGAAGATCCGGTCTGCATTTTTAATAGTAGAAAGACGGTGCGCAATGATAAACGAGGTACGTCCTTTTAGGAGGCTCTCGATACCCTGCTGCACCTGAATCTCCGTCTGCGTGTCGATGCTGGATGTCGCCTCGTCGAGAATCAGAATTCTCGGATCGGAGACCATCGTTCTGGCGAAGGCGAGGAGCTGGCGCTGGCCGTTGGAAAGACGGGCACCGCGCTCACTGATCTCAGTGTCGTAGCCGTCCGGCAGCTCCATGATAAAGTCGTGGGCGTGAACCGCTTTGGCTGCGGCAATGATTTCTTCCTCCGTGGCATCGAGTTTTCCGTAGGCGATGTTGTCGCGGATTGTGCCGGAGAAGAGGAAGTTATCCTGCGTCATAACACCCATCTGCGCGCGCAGGCTGTTGATCGAGACATCCGTCAGGCTGTGGCCGTCGACGCGGATCGTTCCCGAGGTAATGTTGTAGAAACGGCTGATCAGGTTGACGATCGTCGTCTTCCCGGCTCCGGTCGGGCCGACCAGCGCGATCGTCTCGCCAGGAGCCGCGGTAAAGCTGACATCCTTTAACACCATCGTGTCCGGATCGTCGGAGTAGGCGAAGCTGACATGGTCGAACGTAACCTCGCCTTTGATCGGCGGCAGTTCGGTGACGCCAGGCTTGTCGGCAACTTCTGCCGGTGTGTCGAGGATCTCGAAGATTCGCTCTGCAGCAGACAGGTTCGTGATCAGCTTGTTATAGAATCCGGCAAGGTTCTGAATCGGGTCCCAGAACATCGTCAGATACATCGCAAATGCCGTGAACGTACCGATCGGAACGGTATCGACACCGAGAACCGAAATACCGATAAAGTACAGAAGAAACGTTCCGATACCCCATGTCACCTCGATGACAGCAGAGAAACCGTCTGCGAGGCGGACCGCATGGATAAAGGAGTTCTGATGCTCCAGAAGGAGATGGTCGAACTCACCCTGCGATTCCTGCTCGGCGGTAAAGCTCTTGATGATGCGGATACCGGAGAAGTCCTCATGGATGTAAGCCGTAATATTAGAAGATTTTTTCCGGAAGGTCTGCCATCTCTTGTGTGCGACGATCTGGATAAAGTACATGCCGACGGCAATCAGCGGCAGCACGAGGATCGCGCTTAAAGACAGCCAGATGTTTTTGATCATCATAATCACAAGAATGGCGATGATTGTGAGAATATTCGGGATCAGCTTCGTGACGCCGTCGTTCAGCACATCCTTCAGGGAGTTGACGTCTCCGATGATGCGCGCCAGAATTTTGCCGGCCGGGCGGGTGTCGAAGAAGCTGAAGCTTAAGGTCTGGATATGCGTGTAGAGTTCGTCACGGATTTCCAGAAGAATGTTGTTGGTGATACGCGCCATCAGCAGCATGCGCAGGCGGACGCCGGCCGCGTAGACAAGGTTGATCACAACCATGAAAACGCAGAGGGCAACGAGCCCGTGCCAGTCTTTTTGCGCAATGTTGACGTCGATGGCGTATTCCAGGAGCAGCGGGTTCAAAGTGGAAATCGCGATGGTGACGGCGAGAACCACGAGAACGACGGCAACCTGGCGTTTATAATTTTTTAAGTAGGAGAAGAGGCGGCGGATGGTCGCGCTCTTTAAGACCTCTTTCTGCTCTTCATCTACTTTACTGGAATTGATAGCCATAATCGTATTGTTCCTCTCTTAACAGTTAAGTGAATACAGAAGTTGTCGAGTAACATAGGAATTTAAATTAAGCATTGGCCGGAAGCGCCTGATCGAGGGCTGCCTTTGCTTTATGGTAATCGCCGTACTGTGCTTCCCAGGTGGAGTAGTACAGGCCCCTCTGTGCCATCAGGCTCTCATGCGTGCCGCGCTCGGCGATGCGTCCGTGGTCGAGATACAGGATCTCGTCGGCACCCTGAACCGAAGAAATGCGGTGTGCGATGATGATTTTCGAAACATCAGTTTTTTCGGCGAGATGGCTCTGGATTTCATATTCAGTCTCCATATCGAGCGCCGAGGTGGAATCGTCGAGCACCAGGATCGGTGCCTGTTTTGCCAGGGCTCTTGCGATGGAAAGACGCTGTTTCTGTCCGCCGGAGAGTCCCATGCCGCGCTCGCCGATGACCGTCTCATACTGATCGGAGAGATGATCAACAAACTCAGAAGCGCAGGCCGCCGAGACGGCGTTGTGCACTTCCTCAGATTTCATGGTACTGCGGCTGCCGAGGCGTACGTTTTCGGAAATCGTATCCGAGAACAGGAAAACATCCTGCATGACGACGGATGAAGCATCGCGCACGGTGCGCAGCGGCAGGGTACGGATATCGTGGCCGTCGAGGCAGATGGAGCCGTCGGTGACATCATAGAAGCGATCGAGCAGATTGACGATTGTCGTCTTTCCGGATCCTGTCATACCCATGATGCCGAGCGTCTTACCCTGTTTTAACGTAAAGTCGATATCCTGCAGAATCGGTGTGCCATGCAGGGAAAAATCAACGTGATGAAATTCGAGATTGCCCGGGAGATTTTTCAGTTCAACCGGGTGCTCCGGCTCTGCGATCTGCGGCTCCTCTGCGAGGATTTTATTCAACTTCTTGTTGGAAGCGATCGCGGAGGCGAAGCTGTTGCCGAGCCAGCCGACATTCTCGATCGGCCAGGTGATTTTCGAAGTGTATTCCATAAACGCGGTTAAAATACCGAGCGTAATGCGGCCGTTGATGACGCCGTATCCGCCGACGAGAAGCACGAGCACGCGCATCAGCTTCGTGAGGAAGGAGATGGCAGGATCGTATTTCATCAGGACACGCGCCTGATCCATGTTGAGGTCACAGTATTTCTGGTTGTGTTTCCGGAATTTTTTGATCTCATACGGCTCGCGTGCAAACGATTTGACAGTGCGGACACCGGCGAGATTTTCCTGTGCAACCGTGTTCAGCACGGCGTTCTCCTCGCTGATGGCATCGTAGACGCGGTCGAGTTCTTTTTCGAGGCGGATCGCAATGACGGCCACGAACGGAAGAATCGCAACGGAGACAAGGGTCAGCGGAAGATCGAGTTTTACCATGCTGACCATTGCCATCACGATGCAGATCAGGCCCTCTAAAATCAGCATGCCGGCAAAGCCGAGGATATCCCAGATCCGGTCGACGTCGTCGCGCACACGGGCGAGAAGTTCTCCGGTATTGTTTTTGTCAAAGTATTCCACCGAGAGACGCTGGACATGGCGGAACAGGTTGCCTCTCATCTGACTGGCGACGCGGACGCTGCTGACATCGAATAAAAATTCTTTGATGTACTGGAACAGCGCTTTTGCGAGGCCGATCAGAAGAAATGCGGCAAGGTATTTCCAGAGCAGTTCCATTTTGTGGCCGACCAGGACATCATCCACGATGTGCAGCGTGACAAGCGGCGCAAGCATATCGAGAAAGACACTTAAGGCCATGGAACCGAAAGCGAAAACGTAGTAGTACCAGTTCTGGAGCAGGTACTTACCGATTGGA
>CAVLAW010000023.1:14609-20789 GCA_963661155.1 Tidjanibacter massiliensis
TTGGATTTTTCTTCATGAATCTTAAAACCTCCTCATTGATGTCGTTGTGTGTTGGGCAAAACATATGCTTTCAAAGGTTCCGTAAAGGTGTGGGAACGGAACAACGGGAAACGAAAGCAAATGCTTTTTTATGTAAAAGAAGGGGATCAATGCGGTAAGAAGACCGCGGGATTCACCTGCCGGGAACAGAACGCAAGCCTGGAATAGAATGGTTTCGTACTGTTTTTTGGCAACAAAAAAAGCCGCAGTATCGACGTACCGCGCCTTCTGTGCGAAATAGCAGGCATAAAGAATGCATAGAGATTTGTTATGCAGATTTAATGCTTACGGAAAATTTCGAAAGAAGGGCAGCCACTTGATTTGATCGCCACACGAATTTTACTCTGTTTTACCATTGGTAAATAAATAAGATTGATCATAAGTGGTGTTCTCCTTTCGTGATTTTTTTGCCGCATCTGATCGCATGCGACAGCTTATGGTTCTAAGCTACTCCTATTTCCTGCATTTGTCAATTGTTATTTTCAAAAATTAAAAAATAAAATCGGCAAAGGGTATGAAAATTGCGAAATTGGGTAGCTGTTTTGCGGAATATGAGATATAATACAAAGGAGTATAAGCAAAAAATCACTAGATAAATGTGAAACGAGGGGACTGAAAAGATGGAGAAAATAACAGCAGGCCTGGTGCAGATGGATTCCGGGCCGGATATGAATGAAAATATGCGAATGGCCGAGCAGTACGTGCGGGAGGCAGCGGAGCAGGGAGCAAAGCTGATTCTCTTTCCGGAGACGGCCGAATACACCGGCGCGGACATGCCGGGCCACGCGAGTGCGGTGCCGGGCTACGTAAGCCGCCGGTTTTCCAGTCTTGCCAAACGGTACGGCGTCTATCTGCACTGCGGCAGCATGACCGTGCGCTGTCATCAGGGACGGCCGACCAACACATCGTTTCTGTTCGGGCCGGACGGGGAAACCCTTGCGGAATACAGCAAAATCCACATGTTTGATGTCAACATCCCAGGAAGTGTCTCCTACGAGGAGTCACGCGAAATCCGCCCGGGAAATGAGATTGTCGTTGCGGACACGCCGCTTGGCCTGTTCGGCATGAGCATCTGTTATGATATCCGGTTTCCGGAGCAGTACCGCCTCATGGCATCCTCCGGTACGGATGCGTTTCTCATAGCGGCCGACTTCACAAAAGCAACGGGAGAGCGCCACTGGGAGACACTGCTGCGCGCGCGGGCGATTGAAAACGGATGCTACGTCCTCGCCGCCAACCAGTGCGGCCAGAAAGCACGGTTTGAAGCGTACGGCCATTCGATGATCATCGCGCCGGACGGCGAAATTCTCGCGGAAGCAGACAATACGCCGCAGGTTCTGTTCGCAGAACTGGACCCAGAAGTGCTGGAAAAGGCGAGAGCAGAAATTCCGTCTCTCGAGAACCGGAGAGACGATCTCTACCGCATCAGCTCGGACCGTGTCCGGATTTATGAAGCATAAAAAGAACGAATGAAAATAAAAGAAAATTAATGCAGGGAGGAAGAGAACATGGATCAGTTTATACAGTATACCCCGACGGAAGTCGTATTCGGAAAGGAGACCGAAAACCAGGCCGGCGCTGAGGTGAAAAAATGGGGCGGCACAAAAGTGCTCGTCGTTTACGGAGGCGGAAGCGCCAAACGGAGCGGCCTTCTCGACCGCGTGGAATCGTCTCTTGAAAAAGAGGGCATTGCCTTTGAAGAACTCGGCGGCGTAAAACCAAATCCGAGACTTTTCCTTGCCGAGGAGGGCGTGAAAAAAGCCGTCGCAATGCAGGCAGATTTTATTCTGGCTGTCGGAGGCGGAAGCTCGATCGACACCGCAAAAGCCGTGGCACATGGAGCTGCCAATCCGGACGAGGCACTCTGGGATATCTGGACGAAAAAGGTTCCGCTGATGAAATCTCTCCCGGTGGGAGCCGTTCTCACAATCCCGGCAGCCGGAAGCGAGATGAGTGATTCCGCCGTTCTGACGAACGAGGCAATCGGAAAAAAAGCCGGCATCAACACCCCGTTCAACCGCTGTAAATTTGCAATTATGAACCCGGCGCTTGCCGCAACCCTGTCGAAATACCAGATCGCCTGCGGTGTAACCGATATTATGATGCACACGATGGAGCGCTATTTTATTCCGGAGAGCCACTGCGAGATGACGGATGAGATCGCAGAAGGACTCCTGCGCACCGTGATCAAAAATGGACCGAAGGTATTGGAAACACCGTCCGATTACGATGCGATGGCGGAAATCATGTGGTGCGGCAGCCTGTCTCACAACGGACTGACCGAGTGCGGACGCGGCAAGGATTTTTCCGTACATAAATTCGGCCACGCGTTGAGTGCGAAATATGATGTTGCACACGGCGCTTCCCTGTCGGCAGTCTGGGGAGCCTGGGCGAAGTATCAGTATGACGAAGAGACGGTTCTCTGGCGGTTCGCACAGTTTGCCGAGAAAGTATGGGGCATTACCGAGGGAAGCGAACACAAACGGGCAACCGAGGGGATTGAGCGGACAGTCGCATTCTTCCGCAGCATCGGGATGCCGACTTCTCTGCATGAACTCGACATCCCGAATCCGTCCGATGAGGATCTGCGTGTACTTTCGATGGATGCAACACAGCAGGACACCGTAAAACTGTCCCGCATCCGCAAGCTGGGCGCACAGGAAGTATATGAGATTTACCAGATGGCACGATAAAAAGGAGGAAAACCAGATGGCAAAAAAGAAAATCGCGGCATTGCTGCTCACGGCAGCCGTTGCGGCAGGAGGCTGGGCGCTTCCGACACGGGTAAGCGCAGCAGAAAATGACAGTACAGTCGTAACGTGGCAGCAGGATGAGGCGGCGGATGCAGAAGAACATGCAGACGAGACGACGGCGGTACAGGATCAGAATGGAGATTCAGAGAATGAAACGCCGGTTGTCCCGATCCCGGGTGAGGATGACACCAGAGAGCCGGAAGAAAAACTCCCGGCCGGATGGGTAAAACAGGAGGACGGAACCTGGAAGTACCGCAAGGAAGACGGCACGATGGCTGCCGGCGAGTGGATTAATCATCTGAACCGGCGGTATTATCTGAAGGATGATGAAACCATGTGTACCGGCCTTCAGATGGTAGAAGGAAAGCTCTATTATTTTGAGAGCTGGGGCGGAGTTGGTTTCAAAGGCTGGAAAAAAGTTGGAGGAAGCTGGTATTACCTGAACGACGACGGTAGTGTCAAAACAAACGAATGGTTCGTCCATGACAAGAGAACGTACCATGTGGATGAAAATGGCAAAATGAGCACCGGCCTGCAGAACATCGACGGAACCCTCTATTACTTCGAGAGCTGGGGCGGTGCAGCCTTCCAGGGATGGAAAAAGGTCGGAGGAACGTGGTATTATCTGAACAATGACGGAAGCGTTCGGACAAATCAGTGGTTTGTTCATGACAAGAGAACGTACCACGTAAATGGTGACGGCGTGATGAGCACCGGCTGGCAGACGATTGACGGCGTGGATTATTATTTTGAAAGCTGGGGCGGTATGCGTGTGAACGCCTGGGCGGCAGACGGCAGCGACTGGTACTACATGGACAGCAACGGAGTGAAAAAAGGCGAAGGCTGGCTGCTGTATGACAAGAACTGGTATTATCTCGATAAAAACGGTAAAATGATGCACAGTGAATGGCTGTGGTATGATAATAACTGGTATTATCTGCGGAGCTGGGGCGGCATGTACAAGAGCCAGTGGGTAACGATCAAAGGTGCAACGTATTACTTCCGGAGTTGGGGCGGTATCTACAAGAACGGCTGGCAGGAAGTCGACGGAAAAACGTATTATTTCCGAAGCTGGGGCGGCATTTACAAAAATACTTACATCGACGGCTATTACGTTGACAAGAACGGCGTCCGCCGGAACAGCAAAAACATCTGCGTGGCGATCGACGCGGGACACCAGAGAAGAGGAAACAGCGAGAAAGAGCCGATCGGCCCGGGATCTTCCACGTACAAGGCAAAAGTTGCTTCGGGAACAAGCGGTGTGGCAACCGGCATCAACGAGTATGAGCTGAATCTTGCGGTTGCCTTAAAGGTACGCGATATCTTACAGGAGCGCGGCTACGATGTCTATATGATCCGCGAGACACACGATGTCAACATCAGCAACTCCGAGCGTGCAAAGCTTGCAGCACAGAACGGAGCGGACATCCTCGTCCGTGTCCATGCGAACGGTGATTCGAACCAGTCGGTCTACGGAGCGCTGACGATGGCACCGAGCAGCAGAAATACGTATCTTTCCGGCGATGTGATCAGCAAGAGCCAGAAGCTCTCCCAGAAGATGATCAGTGCGTTCTGCAAAGACACCGGTGCGAAGAACCGCGATGTGATCTACACCGATTCCATGAGCGGCATCAACTGGAGCACGATTCCGGTCACGATCATTGAGCTTGGTTTCATGAGCAATCCTTCCGAGGACCGCCTGATGGCAACGGAAGCTTACCGTGACAAGATGGCACAGGGAATTGCAGACGGTATCGACGCATATTACGAATAAACAAAAAATGGGACCTGCCCGGGATGGGCGGGTTCTTTTTGTGCGCAAAAAAGTATAAGAAAAAGAAAGCGGAGCGAATCCGCTTTCTTTTGGATATTCAGGATCAGATCTTATTTGCTGTTGTTTTTCTCCAGCTCCTGCATCTTCATGGCACGAACTTTCAGCGGCAGACCGAACAGAGTGATGAATCCGTCTGCATCGTGGTGATCGTAGAGATCTCCGGTAGTGAAGGAAGCAAGAGACTCGTTGTACAGGCTGTACGGAGAAGACTCGCCGGCTTTGATGATGTTGCCTTTGAACAGTTTGAATTTTACTTCGCCTGTTACGTACTGCTGGGTCACATCAACGAATGCCTGGATTGCCTCGCGAAGAGGAGTGTACCATTTTCCTTCGTAAACAACCTCAGCAAGCAGGTTTCCGAGGTCTTTCTTGGTTTTCAGGGTCTCACGGTCGAGAATCAGCTCCTCTAACTGCTCGTGTGCAGCCATCAGGATCGTTCCGCCAGGAGTCTCATAAACACCGCGGGATTTCATGCCGACAACACGGTTCTCAACGATGTCAACAATACCGATGCCGTGTTTTCCGCCCAGCTTGTTCAGCTCGGTGATGATTTCAGAAACTTTCATTTCTTTTCCGTTTAAGGTCTTCGGAACGCCGGCCTCAAAGGTCATGGTTACGTATTCTCCCTCGTCCGGAGCTTTTTCCGGAGGAGTGGTCAGTACGAGAAGATCGTCGTAGTTTGGCTCGTTGGACGGATCCTCAAGCTCGAGTCCCTCATGGCTGATGTGCCACAGGTTACGGTCACGGCTGTAGCTGTGGTTTGCATCAAACGGAAGGTCGATGCCGTGTGCCTTGCAGTATGCCAGCTCGTCTTCACGGGACTGCATGGTCCATACATCGGTCATTCTCCAAGGAGCGATTACTTTGATATCCGGAGCCAGGGCTTTGATGCCGAGTTCGAAACGGATCTGGTCATTTCCTTTACCGGTAGCGCCGTGGCAGATAGCAACAGCACCTTCTTTTCTTGCGATCTCAACCAGCTTCTTTGCGATAACCGGACGAGCCATGGAAGTTCCGAGAAGATATTTGTTCTCGTATACGGCATCGGCCTGTACGCACGGCATGATGAAATCTTCACTGAACTCATCGATTACATTTTCAATGTATAATTTGGAAGCGCCGGAAAGTTTTGCTCTCTCATCGAGGCCAACCAGCTCGTTTCCCTGTCCGCAGTCGATGCAGCAGCAGATAACTTCGTAGTCAAAGGTTTCTTTCAGCCACGGGATAATGGCAGTAGTATCAAGTCCGCCGGAATAGGCAAGTACAACTTTTTCTTTCATAATGTAAGATCCTCCTTGGATTTCTCGGGCACCAAATTTCAGGTGCACATCGTCAATGACTAAAATATACATCATATGACAGAATTATGCAAGCTGTTTTTCAAAAATTCAAAAAAAACTTGCATAATATACAGTTGCGGTGTATACTTATGCAATCGGCAATATAGAAAAGCCGGAAACACATATTTTTAGATGCAGCGGATTGCTCCGCAGCTATGCTGCTCCCGCAATCCTTCAAACATTCGAAATCCGCTGATTTACTGCGTAAATCGCT
>CAVLAW010000024.1:0-20508 GCA_963661155.1 Tidjanibacter massiliensis
TGCAGCGGTAATTGTCGATTTCCAGATTTCCGCCGACCCAGCCGCCGCCGTGGATTTCCAGCACAACCGGGGCTTTTTCTGCAAGTCCTGACGGACGGTAAATGCGGAGCGTGATTTTCTGACCCTCATCCGGTCCGTCGATCTCGATATCTTCCATCGTCATATCTTCCGGAAGCGTATAGCTCATAAGCTCTTTTCCCTGTGCCTGAACAGCTTTCAGTTCTTCCTCGGATTCCTTTTTCGCAAGGCAGGAGGTCAGATGGTTTTCATATCCTTTATAAGGCTTAATCATGTTTTCTCTTTTCTCCATTCTACTTACTGCTCTTCTACATTGGCAAGCAGGTTTTTATAACGAACGTTAACAAACAGTGCAATCAGAGTACCGATTAAAGCAATGATTCCGTTCATCAGTAGCACGCTTTCCGGGCTCATTTTTCCTGCTGCTGTCATGACAGTATACATGGAAATACTGGATGCGATCATGATGATTGCAGTGATGGTTCCTTTGATTTTCGGGAACAGATCGTTTACGGTTGCAGTTGCCATCTGAAGCACACCGCCGGCTGCGAAGAATCCCATTAAACCAGCTCCGATGTTGCACATAGCAGGTGTTTTTGCGAAGTATACGGCAAAAACAGTAATGGTAGAAACTAATGGATAGAAGAATAAGATTCTTACCGGTTTTACTTTCATCGTAATAATTGCGGTTACGATAATGGCAAGAATGGTTCCTGTTGCATAATAAGACTGCATCGTTGTGGTATCCGTCATTCCGCATACATGTGCTCCATAGGTCTGTGCACAGTAGAGCCATAACTGGAAGGTTGCGGTACAGGTAAAGCCGATGGCAATCAGTCCCCAGCTCTCGATGGTGAACTTCGTTTCTTTTAACTGCTGGATCAGGGACGGCTGTTTTTCGCCCGTTTTCTCAGCTTTCGGTACTGGTGCAAGGAAAATAAATACTGCTACAACAAGGAAAGCAACACCTGTGTAAAGAATTACATTGGTCATTCCAAAAGTTGCGGTTGCGGCAAATCCAAGAATCATTGGAAGGACTTTCTGTCCGCCGGAAATAAAGAATTTTGTTAAAATTGTGGCAAGTCCTGTTCTTGGTGCAAGAATCTCTACGCAGCAAGGAATAACGCCGCAGTCCAGGAATGAGTTTGCAGATCCGGAAATCAGGCTTCCGATATAAGCAACCATCATCGTTGGTGATTTTGCAATCATAATCATGGAAACTGCATATAATAAAGCGCCCAGAGCTACACAGATTTTTCTTCCCAGTTTATCGGAAATCGGTCCTGCAAACGGAAGGATGATTAAACGTCCCAGTCCGGCAGCGGCGATAACGGTTGCGACTAATCCGATATCTTTTACAACGTCTCCGCCCCACTGTTTGATCAGTGCCTCTTTCATAATCTGCTGTCCCAGCACGCCTGTTGCAATTCCCTGAACAAAGTAGTTCAGATAAAGCACAAACGCGGTAGGATAATACTTTGCTTTTGATTTCATAACTCTCTCCTTCTCCTTTTCTTGGGCTTTTGCCTTTCACTGTCCTTATTCTAAATCTGCATGTTAATTTCATGTCAATATCTTTTCTGCTTCTTTTTCCTGCTTTTTTCTGTTAATTTTTTCACATTTTCGCGCCGTCCGGCCCTCATTTCGTTATTTTTTTGACAAGAGAAAAGGCAAACCTGCATGTCGCTTTCAGGTTTGCCTTTTTCTCGTTTTTTGCCCGTTTTATGCCTGTTTCGCGGGGATTATGACCTTATAATAACTCACGGCCCGGCCATGTTCCATCACCATTTTCAGCCTCCGGAAATAAATATCTCCCGGATAATTGTTAAATACTTTTCCCTTGATAAAAATTTTGTCTAGGATCTTCATGATTTTGCCGCTGGCAATGGCCTCGTCCACCTTCACGAAGGTAACGTACGCTCTTTTTGCCGCAAAACATTCCACCAGATCTTCCGCATACGCTCCGTCTGTGTAATCCGCCTGGTCAATTCCGATTCCCCACCGGTAAGACAGTTCTTCTCCGTTTAAAGAATCTTTTTTGATCTGGGCAAAGTTTCTGGTATCGTATTTTTCGTAGTCGATCCCGGCTTTTTCAATTTCTCTTCCTTTTACCCAGTCAATGCCCTCTGTCTGCCAGTAAATCAGAACCGGTTCTATCTTTTCCACGAACCATTCATTCTCTTTTTCGTCCCACTCTTCTAATTCATTTTTCATTTTCTGAACTTTCTGGCGTGTCTCCTGAAGCTGCGCGATCTGTGCATCCAGTTGTTCCAGATGCTTTTGAAAGCATTCATTAATTCCGGCTTCATCGGCTTCTTTGATCATGTATTCAATATCTTTAATCGGAAAATCCAGTTTTCGATAATGCATACACTCGTGGATAATGGTCCGTTGGTTCAGTTCATAGTAGCGGTAATTGGACTGTTCATCCCGCACATTGTCGATCAGGCCCATATTTTCATAATATTTGATCGTATGCGCCGCCAGCCCTGTATATCTTGCGATAACGCCTATTTTTTCTTTCATTGCGTCATTCCATCCCTCATTCTAACTCAGTTCCGAAGAGCTTCCGCCTCTTCTTTTGTGCAGCCCTCGCGGCTGTAGCGAGCTTTCTCATAGCCGTCGTGCAGCCGTTTCACGCTATCGCCGGAAAGCCCGTTTTTCTCTTCCAGCTCTGCCGGGGTCTCAGCTCCGGTCGGCTGGTATTTTCCGGCTTTTTTGATCGTCTTTTTATACTGCCGGCGGATCCGCATATTCGGGGAGAGGTAGCCTTCTTTCTTTTCCCGCCGCCACGGCAGATTTTCCCTCTCGTCTTTTCCCTGGTGCAGGAAGAGAACTTCGTCCTCCTCATCCTCCGAGAATGCCTTTCCCGCGTTTCGGACACTCTGGTAGATTGCCCGCAGAATCGCGGTGCCGACGGCTACCATGATAAGATACATGATCGCTGTAAAGAGATTCTGAATCCACTGCGGCATCGGTTTGTACTCTTTCGTTCCGAGCATATCGGACAGGTCAGCCTGCTCCATGCCCTGCGGCGTCTCGGCCTCCGGTGTTTCGATCGTGAGATCACTTTCCAGCTCTTTCGGTTCATATCCGGCAATCGCCTCCGCAATCGGGTCTTTTCCGTAGAGCGCCGACGGGAGCACAAACAGCACCAGAAGGAGCACTGCAATTTTGAGGATCAGTTTTCCCGTCTTCTGCATCGTCTCCACCGGGAGATTGGCGATTTTCTGGTGATCGCGGATGAAGCCGTGCATTCCGTCGAGATACTGACAGAAGAAGCACAGGAACACATCGGCAAACAAAAGATAGAACATCAGATGCCAGTAGAACGGCATTTTCATCAGCACGCCGATCACGTACTGGATGACAAGCCAGAGAAAATGGAGGGGCTTCGGCTCGTCGAGGAGCGTCGGAATCTCCCACGCTTCCATCTCCGCCAGCGGCATCGAGCCAGCCGGCATTTCCTGCGCCGCTTTCTTTAGCTGGCCTTTCCGAATACGCACATAGCCGCGGATCAGGAAAATAACGGCTGTCAGAAATCCCGTCAGAACACCGGAGATGTTCACAAGAAAGTCCGGGGTAATGCCGTTTTCAAACTTGCTTTTCCCGTCATTGGCTGCCACGGCTGCCTCAATCGCCGCTGCCGCCTGCACACTGAACAGGGAACAGAAAGATTTTGCTGCCAGATACGTCACGGCGCAGACTGCAATTCCGCCAAGCAGAAACTGCCAGAGTGCCTTCGTTTTCCGGATCAGAATCCAGCTTGCGGCGGCCGGAATCAGAAGCAGGAGGGAAACGGCACAGAAATCCAGTGCCTCCCGCCCACTAAGTTCCAGAAAGCCTGCGGCAAAGGCGTAGACTCCGGCAAACAAAAGCCAGACGTGAAGCCAGGTCAGCGGAATCTGTACCGGTGTCTTTTTTATTTCCATGCTTTCACCTCCCAGCCAATCGCCGTGTATGCACGGTTCTGCTCCGATGGAATCTCCTCGCCCGGCAGATACGGAATCACCCAGAGTACCTGGTTCTGCGCGCCGGAGAGCAAATGAACTGCCCCGCGGATCTCATCGGTTCTGTTTTTAGATATCACAACGTAGGTGTGGCCGGTGAGCTCTTTTTCCGCCTCCTGGCACAGAAACTCGGCACAGCCGGCAAGATTGCCGCCAAGCTGCACGCACGCCAGTTTCCGGTTCAGCTCTGCCGTCTTTCCGGCTCCCGCCGCCAGATGGACGTGCAGCTCTTCGCCGGTCTCCTCATCCTTTGCATTGCTCCTGACCCACAGATTCATCTTGTTTTTCACCATCCGCGCCGCAAGCGACGAGGTGATGCGGATGCTCTCCTCGACCTGCGCTTCCTCGCGCAGAATGTTGGAGTCCTCGATATCGAGAAGCACCGTGACTTCCACGCTCGTCGTCGCGTCGAACTGATTGACCATCAGATTTCCCATCCGCGCCGACGATTTCCAGTTGATGCGGTTCATCGGGTCCTCTTTCCGGTAATCGCGGATGCCTGAAAATTCAAACGGATCCTCGTACAGACGATTTCTGGAAAGGACCATACCTGACACGGCACGGCAGATCATCTGGATCCGCGCGGTATCGACCTGGCGCGGGTAAACGTATATCTGCGTCTGCTGCGGATAGTCACTGTAGAAGCCCTCACGAAAAAAGAGATCATACGCTACGGCATGCGCGCCGGTGATCTCGTAGAATCCGCGTTTTCTCGCCTGAAACGGCAGTGTTCTTGTCACCTGCTGATGAAACAGGAACGAAAAGACATCCCGCTTGTAGCTCTGGTCGGTGATGCTCGCATTGGCTTTCGCCTCACGGTCAAATTCCAGATTGCGGCTCATCGAGATGCCAAGCTCAAGCGCCGGAATCGGCAGCAACTTGTCGTTTACAACCACCTCTTTCAAGGTGCTCTCCTCGCCCTCGTAGATCGCGGAATCCTGAAAGCTGACCTGGATTTTCAGATTCTTCTGCCAGCTTTTCTGATACAGCTTTTTCTGCAGAAACCACGCCAGAGCGATTCCCAAAAGTAATAATAGAAGCATAGTCCATTACCTTCCTGACCAGTTTTCTGTCGGCAGTTCCACACGGTTCAGGATTTCCTCGATTACCGATTCTGCGGCTCTTCCGTCGTCGGCTCCGATCTGCATCGTGAGACGGTGTGCGAGAACCGGAACGGCTACGGTCTTGAAGTCCTCCGGCACAACGTAGTTCCGTCCCTGTACGAGCGCATGGCCCTGTACGGCGCGTAAGAATGCCAGCGTTCCTCGCGGGCTCACGCCGCTTGCGATTTTGCTGTTGGCTCTCGTCTCCTGTACGATGCGGACGAGGTACTGCACGAGTTCCGGGTGCAGATAGACTTCTTTGCAGGATTCCTGCAGCGCGCGGATCTCTTCTTTTCTGCAGACGGATGTGAGCTCGGCGAGCGGTTCCTCGGTCAGAAAGCGGCCGATCATCTGGGTCTCTTCTGCCGGGCTTAAGGATTCCATCGAAAGCTTCATTAAGAAACGGTCCATCTGTGCCTCCGGCAGCGGGAAGGTTCCGAGCGTCTCGAGCGGGTTCTGCGTGGCGATGACGAGGAACGGCTCTTCGAGCGGCCGTGTCACGCCGTCCACGGTGATCTGACGTTCTGCCATGCACTCGAGAAGGCTGCTCTGCGTCTTCGGTGTCGCACGGTTGATCTCATCGGCGAGCAGGATATTGCAGAAGGCAGGGCCTTTGGAGAAGACGAACTCTCCGCTTTTTGCATCGAAGTAATTGAGTCCGGTGACATCAGACGGCAGTAAGTCCGGTGTGAACTGGATCCGGCCGAACTCTGCTTCGACGGATTTGGCAAGGGATTTTGCCATGACCGTTTTTCCGGTTCCCGGCACATCCTCGAGCAGAATGTGACCTTTTGCGACAAGGCAGGTCAAGACGAGCTCGATCGTGCGCTCATTTCCGATCATGACTTTTTCGATATTTTCTTTCAGTTGCTGCAATACATTGTTTTCCATGTTTTGCTTCCTCCAGTAGTGAATTTTAAATAAAAAAGTCCTCCCCTCGCTGTCCTGTTTTGTGAGAACAGCACGATAAATTCATTTTACAGCACCTAAATTCAGAACACAAGGAAAAAAAGGACGATGCTGTACGTACTTTTTTACAGCATCGCCCTTTACGGTTTCTACTCTTGTTCACTTGTCTTCTATAATGCTTTCCGGTACAGCGCCTCGATATCCTGCTGGCGTGACGCTCTCGGGTTGACGGCGATGTTTCCACTCTTCATCGCATCGACTGCCATCGGCACGATTTTGCTCTCGATCTCCTCTGCCGTCACTTCTTTTCCCTTTGCCGCCTGGCGGATGGCCTCGGTCAGATTTTCCGGGATTCCGATCGCACAGGTCAGATCGCGGATCGCATCGACGAGCATCATCGGTTCGAATTCATCGGCGTATGCCGGAATTTCGTTGATATAGTTATAGATCTTCAAGTATCTTCCGTGGTCTGCCAGCGCATTGTACTCGGCAATCACCGGAAGGAGTACGGCATTTGCCACGCCGTGCGGCACATCGAAGAACGCGCTCACCGGATGGCTCATCGCATGGACATTTCCAAGTCTCGCATAAGAGAACGCGATGCCGGCGAACAGCGAACCAGTCAGCATGGCTTCTGCTGCTTCCAGATCTGTTCTGCGTGCCACGAAGCGGCGGATGTTTCTGCCGATCAGTTCCATCGCTTTTTCTGCCATCGCATCGGAAAACGGGGATGCGGCGGTGGAAATGTAAGCCTCCTCCGCATGGATAAAGGCATCAATTCCGCACGCTGCTGCGACGGATGCCGGGGCGGAGGTCAGAAGCTTGGGATCGAGAATCGCATACTCCGGGAGGAGTTCGTAGCTGAATACGGTCAGTTTATAGTCCCTGCTGTGGTCGGTAATGACGGAAAATGCAGTCACCTCAGAGCCGGTTCCCGCGGTCGTCGGAATGGCGATCAGCGGAACGATTTTGCCCGGCACTTTGTGTGCGCCTTCATATTCCGTGATGCTTCCGCCGTATTTTGCTGTCACGCCGACAGCCTTGGCAACATCCATCGGGGAGCCGCCGCCGAGCGCTACGATGAAATCCGCGCCGGATGCGAGATAACTCTCGGTTGCTTTTTCTACAGTGGTGACAGACGGGTTGGCCTCAATATCCGTGAAAATATCTGCTGCGATTCCTGCGGCTTTCAGACTGTCCGCTGCTTTGTCCACGACTCCCATTTTCTTTAAGGTCGGGCCGGAAAGAATCATCGCATGGGTTCCGCCCATTTTCTGTGCACACTCCGGCAATTTTGCAAGTGTGCCGGCGCCAACGATAATATTCTGTGGAATCGAAAATTCAAATGGATTCATCTTATTTTTCCTCCTCAGCCAGCCATTTTAGCAAGGACACGGTCGATGGCCGCATCGATGACAAGATCGAGTTCTGCATCGTCTGCCTCCGGCATCAGGGACGCTGCGTCCTCGTCGGAGATCAGCTCGATCAGGCTGCCGAATTTCTCTTTATATTTGAACTTGCATACGGCAAAGAATACAACGCCGAGGAGGCTCCAGCCGCCTACCATCAGCCACTCCTGCCATACCAGCGTTCCGCCAGAACCAGGAATGCAGTAAACAAGTACCATGCATCCGGACATCAGAACCGCCATGGTTCCAACGAATTTGTATGCCGGAACACGGTAAGGACGCGGCATATCCGGCGCTTTTTTCCGCAGAATCAGGAAGGAAAGAGATACCATGCAGTAAGCGAGGCAGCATCCAAAGTTGCCGGCATCGCAGATCCATACCATCATGCCTCTTCCTGCAAACGGAGCCAGCATCGTCAGCGCACCGATCAGAAACAGCGCGTTGGTCGGAGTTTTGTGGGTCGGATGAAGCTTTGCAAACATCGGCGGAATCATGTAGGATTCAGCCATGGAATACAGGGCACGGGAACCGCCGATCAAAAAGGAGTTCCAGGAGGTAATGATACCGCACATACCGCCGACGATGATGACTTTTGCCATGATCTCGGTACCAAATGCTTTTGCCATCGCATCTGCTGTGACAAGTCCGGTTCCTGCTTGCGAGTTCAGGATTTCGGACGGATTCAGCACATAGCCGACAGCCAGGATGACACAGGAATAGAAAACAACAGCCAGGACAACGGAGAGGATCATCATTTTACCGATTTTCTTTAACGGAACGTTGATTTCCTCTGCTGCCTGCGGGATAACGTCAAAACCAATGAAGAAGAACGGGGTGACAACAGCAACTTTGATGATATTCTGGAACATCGTTCCGGTGCTCTCGCCGACAAACATCTGTCCCTGCAGATTGCTGGCATCACCGTTAATGACAGATGCCACAATCAGAAGAATACCGGCACCGCCGATGATACAGGTGAGGACGGTCTGCAGAACGGCTGCTGTTTTTGCGCCCAGCACGTTGATCAGGGTGATCAGGAATGCAACGATAACCGCTACGGCTACCCAAGATGCATAGATATCAAATCCGGCTACGGTATACATATAGCCTTTCAGGAAGCCCGGCCACAGATAGGTGATGATCGTCGGGAAGGCACATGCCTCGAAACAGGTAACACTGACATATCCTAAAATAATGGCCCAGGTACAGATGAACGAACCGTTCGGACCCATTGCCTTGTAACTGAAGACATGCTCGCCGCCGCACTGAGGCATCGCTGCGGTCAGCTCTGCGTAGGTCAGGCCGATGAAGAAGATCATGACACCGCCGATGGCAAACGCGATCGCTGCTCCGATAACACCGCCTTTCTGGATCCAGCTTCCTGAGGAAACGACCCAGCCCCAGCCGATCATGGCTCCGAAGGCAATGACGAGAATGTCCCATGCACCTAATACTTTGTCAAATTCTGATTTTTTCTGTTCCATGGCTTATTCCTCCCCGCTTCCGTATTTCTTCTGAATCAGTTCCTCGATATACTCCGCTGTGCCGTCCACACCAAGGAATGCACTGTTGATCAGGATATCACGGTTATGCCGGTCACCGCGGTTGCTTCCGGTCAACGCCAGATGACGTTTGTGATAACGCTTGTCTTTCTCCAGCAGAAGGATCTGCGCATCACTTTCGGAAAGATTGTGGCTCTTCATAATGTTCTGGATCCGGATCTCGTCCGGCGCATAGATAAAAGCCCGGAGGAGCTTGATATCTTTGCTGTCCTTTAAGATATAGTCTGCAGAACGGCCGATGATCACGCACGGCTCTTTTTCCGCCAGTTTCCGAATGATCTGTTTCTGTACATGAATCGCACGGTCCGTCAGGTCCGCATATTTGGAGAAGGATCCGCGGACATCGCCTTCTGCTCCTTTTCCGGCGATGGTACCGCCCTCTTCTACACGGTTCATGATATCTTTTGGAATTCCTACTTCCTCGATGATTTGATCCACCAGCTCGCGGTTGTAAAATTTAATTCCGAGATCCTCCGCTATTTTCCTGCCGATGGCGTTTCCCTTGGCTCCATACTCGCAGCCGATCGTAATAACCAGATGTCCCATACCATTTTCCTCTCACATTTGATTTCTCTGTTTTTCCTGTTGTTTCCGATTCACAGAATGAAAAACAAAACAGGACAGGGACGCATCGAAAGCTTCATTCTCTGCTTTTTCTGACGTCCTTGTCCTGTTTCTTTTCACGCTATGAGATTTTTTATGATTTCTAATTCAACTTATTTTTCCAGAGCTTTTACTGCCTCTTCGATGATGGCAACTGCCTTGTCGCAGTCCTCCTCGGTTACGATAAGCGGAGGAATCAGACGAATGATATGCGCTCCGATGGCCGTGATCAGCAGATGACGGTCGAGGCAGCCATGTTTTACTTCTACGCCGCTGATCGTATCATCAAATTCTACGCCGACCAGCAGTCCCTGATGTCTGACTTCTTTGACATGCGGCAGTTTTGCCAGTTTCTCTGCGAAGTAATCGCCGACTTTCTTTGCGTTTCCGGCAAGGTCACGGTCGATCAGCTCGTTGACTTCTGCAAGTGCTGCTGCACAGCTGACCGGGTGGCCTCCGAAGGTTGTTCCGTGAGAGCCAGGGGTGAAGGCTTTTGCTACTTCAGCGGTTGCACAGATTGCACCGATCGGCATTCCGCCGCCGAGGCCTTTCGCCATGGATACGATATCCGGTTTGATGCCGTAGTTCATATAAGACATCACCGCACCAGTTCTGCACCAGCCGGTCTGTACTTCATCGATCAGGAGAAGCATGTCGTTCTCATCACAGAATTTCCGGAGTCCCTGCATGAACTCTTTCGTTGCCGGATGAACACCGCCCTCGCCCTGTACCGGCTCAACCATGATGGCGATGGTGTTCTCGGTACATGCATCTTTGAAGGCCTGAAGGTCATTGTACGGTGCGTAGGAGAATCCGTAGGTCATCGGTCCGAATCCAACCTGGCATCCGTTGCCCGGCTGACCGGTTGCAGACATGGCACCAAAGGTTCTTCCATGGAAGCCCATCTTTGCGGTTACGATGTGGTAACGGTTCGGGCCGTATTTCTCGATGCCGTACTTTCTTGCCATTTTGATCATGGCCTCGTTCGCCTCGGTACCGGAGTTCTGATAGAAGATCTTGTCCATGCCGATGGTCTCGCAGACTTTTTCAGCAAGCAGTGCCTGCGGGATGGTGTATGGATAGTTGAAGGTATGCATGATATCGTCGAGCTGCTCTTTTGCTGCTGCAACAACTTTCGGGTTTCTGTTTCCGGCGTTGTTTACGGCGATGCCTGCGTAAAAGTCAAGGTATGGTGTTCCGTTTTCGTCGTACATATACATGCCCTCGGCGGTCTCTGCGAGGAAATCGAAACGCTCGTAGGTCTCGATCATGTACTTGTTTACTTTGTCCTTGATGTCCTGAACGGTTAATCCTGTGTCTTTTAATCTCATAGTCTTATCCTCCCATAGCGTTGAAAAGATTTTGTAACGACTCAGAGCCATGCGAAATTGCAGGGAAAAGTGCGAATCATGCTTGCATGAATGAGTACTTTTTCATGCAATTTCATATGGCGACCAGCAACATCGAGATGCAGCGCGGCGGAATCGAGATGTGGCTCTGAGTCGTTAAATAAAAAACAAAAAAGCAGAGAGCACTTATTGGGTAAGCGTCTTTGCTTTGTTTTTTCGTTTATTATTTTGTACAACCATACAATAGCACCACTCCATGTATTTGTCAATTACTTTTTATAAAAAAGTTTTTGATTTTTGTTTTTTTCTTTCGTGCCCGTTTTTCTGTTCTTTTTTTGATGTTTTTTCTGGTTTTTCCGTATTTTTTTCACATCCGTTGTTTTTTATTTTGATACCTCAGCGGATTTTCGTTCATTATATCGAACAGTTTATTCAAAAAAAGAAAGCCTGTTATTCTGCGGCTTTTAGTGGTAGTCGAGAAAGAAACACATGCAGCGGGTCTTTTCCGTCCCTTTGTTGCGGTAGATGTGGGTCTGGTCTGTCTCGAAGCGGAATGCCTGTTTCCGGTGGATCTCATGCTCTTTTCCATTGCACTCCACGGTCATCACGCCGTCCGTCACGACCAGATATTCCCGTGTTTTCTCACCATGGCCACCGCTCACATACGTTCCGCCCGGCTCGATATCGATGCGGTAGATTTCCACGAGACGCGTGTCCTCGTACGGAAAGCAGGTCCACACGGTGTACTGTCCCTCCAGTTCTTTCGTTGGCACCAGTTCCTCCGGTGTCACCAGATAGCTGTCCACCATCGGCGTTGCAATCAGCTCCTGAAACTCGATCCGCAGGCCGCTCGTAATTTTCCCGAGCACGCCGAGCGACGGGTTTGCCGTTCCTTTTTCGATCTGCGAGAGCATACTCTTGCTGACCCCGGTCTGCTCCGACACCTGATCGAGACTCATTCCCTTCGACTGGCGGATGCGTTTCAGGTTAATAGCCACATTCTCTGTCAGATAATCCATAGTCTTTTTCAGCCTCCTTCTTCCTGTATTTTCGCTCATTGTAGCACACCTTTTTGTGATGCGCCAGTATGTATTTTTTTAATCCTTTTCTCTTTTGTACCTCTGTCCGGTCGTGAAACGGAACTTTTCTCCTCAGACCTTCTCCATCCGCATCTGGCGCAGGATCCGTTTTTCGAGGCGCGAGACCTGCACCTGGGAAATGCCAAGATTCGCCGCGATCTGCGCCTGGGTCATCTCCTGGAAGTAGCGCATGTAGATGAGCTGGCGCTCTTTCGCGGGCAGTTTCCCTAAGAGTTCTTCCAGAAAAATCCGGTTCAGCAGTTTTTCCTGCCCGTTTTCTTTTTCCGGAATACGGTCCATCAGGGAGATGTCGTGGTTTTCGCCCTGATAGATGGTCTTCTGCAGCGACTCCACTTCCGCACCGGACTCCATCGCCTCCACGATTTCCTCGACGCCGGTATTCAGCTCCCCCGCAATCTCCGCCAGCGTCGGCTCCCTCCCGTTCTCCCGCTCGAGCCGCTCCCGCACGGCATACGCTTTCCATGCCAGCTCGCGGATCGGACGGCTTACTTTTACCATGCCCTCCGACCGCAGGAAGCGGCGGATCTCGCCTGCGATCATAGGAACAGCGTACGTCGAGAAGCAGACTTCGAAGGACGGATCGAATTTGTCGATAGCTTTCAAAAGGCCGATGCTTCCGATCTGGCACAGATCTTCCATCTCCACGCCGCGGTTCGCAAACCTTCTCACCATGCTCCAGACGAGTCCCATATTTTCTTCTGCCAGTGTATCTCTTGCCGCTTTATCCCCTTCGTGTGCTTTTGCAAGCAGGGCAAGCGTATGTTCCATGCATTCTGGCTCCTATTCTTTCCCGACCTCCGGGTGCGCACCGATTTTCCGTTTCATCACCACCTCAGTCCCCCATCCCGGCTGTGATCTTACTTCAAGTTCATCCATAAACGCCTCCATAAAAGAAAACCCCATCCCGGACCGCTCGAGTTCCGGGATGGTCGTAAACATCGGCTCCATCGCTTTTTCCACATCCTCGATCCCGACGCCGGTGTCTTTTACCGTCACCTGAAATTCCTTCTTCTGTCGATCCAGCACACATTTCATGCGGATTTTCCCTATCTTTTTCTGATACCCGTGAATCATCGCATTCGTAATCGCCTCGGAAATAGCCGTCTTGACATCCGCCACCTCTTCCACCGTCGGATTTAACTGCGCCAGAAATGCCGCCGCGGACACTCTCGCAAAACTCTCATTGCAGGGATAGCTCTCAAATTCCAGTGTCATCGTATTCCAGCGTGTTTTTTCTTCCGTCTCCACCCTTACTCTCATCATCCTTACCCCTTTCTTCCCACTCCCCGATTTTTATTTCCACGTCTTCTCTTCTTCCACCTCAATCACCCGCGCAACTCCCGACATCACCAGAATCCTCCGTATCCTCTCACCCACATGCACCGCTCTCACCTTTCCTCCCACCAACTGCATCTCCCGATACCTCCCCATCACCAGCCCAATCCCCGAACTGTCCATAAAGCCCGTCTTCCGAAAATCAAACACCACCTCCCTCACATTCCTCTCCTCCAAAATCTCCCCCGCCTCCTCCCGAAGCCGGTCCGCTTCAAAATGATCTACCTCTTCGGGGAGACGGATGGTCATTACTGCGTCTTTTAACAAAATGGTGCTGCTCATGCTCAAGTTCCTCCTTTTCTAAGACGGACGCCTTGCAAATTTGTTATATTCTCTTCGTTTGCTATAGATGGCATATCTACCTGTTTTTAATTGCTCAGTATTTTTATAAACAAAAAACACAAAAGATTTTTTCGTCTTAAAACGAACCTAATCCTTTGTGTTTTATAATCTCTCTCTATTCTTTTTCTCGCCCCGTCTCCCACTCCATCCGCGTCACTCAGTGATGTCAGCCCGCGGGGCAGAATGCCGCAGGAGATGCGGCGCATTTGCAGGAGGGCCTGGTGTCACTTAGATTGTGGAAGTTTGCGTTGGGAAAGGGTGAGAGCACTGTCTGAGCGCAGCGAGTTTGCCGAACCCTTTCCCGGTTTTAGCAAACTTTCACGATCTTAGTGACTCCGCCCGACGAAACAGCGCCGCATCTCCTGCGGCATTCTGCCCCGTGGGCGTCTGTCCCCAACCTACTCTTCCGCCTGCGCCTCCGTCTTCACAGTACCACCTAAAGCTTCAATCTGCTGTTCCGCTTTGGTAGCCTTCTGGGTTCCCGGGAATTTATCGATGATCTCTTGGAACACAGAAATAGCATTATCTGTATCGCCACTTAAACGATAAGCATGTGCCAGATAGTTGAGTACTGTATAGTCACTGTCGTTGATTTTCTTCGCCTTCGAAAGCTTATCAATCGCCTCGGTATAATTCGCATCATCAAACGCACTGACACCCGACTGCGACAGCTCCTGGAACATGGAGGACTGCATGCTCTTATAGATCGTGTCATACACCGTCTTCGCATCCACCGAAAGCACCTCCGGGTTCACCTCCGTCAGCGCGTTCGTTGCGTTGCTCGTGTTCCCCTGCTGCTGCGCTTCAACCGCCTTCAAGAGATTCTCATAAGATGCCGCCGTATCCTGCGCCGTCTGAATCTGCTGCTGTGCAGAAGCCGTCGTCTCATTCAGCGAGTCAACCTGACTCTGGAGCTGGTTCAGCTGTGCCTCCTGGCTTGCCATCTTCCCGCTGTACTCCACAACCTTCTCATCCGCCTGCCGGTTAATCCTCTGCGCATTCGCCGGCCCAATCAGGAACCACACAACCAGCGCACCCAGCACCAGTCCAATACCGATATTCAGCATGGTAGCCGCCGTAGAAGTCTCGCGGAACGTCGGCGGAATAATCACTGTGTCGCCGCTTGCCACCCGCTCGCGCTCATCCTCCCGCTGCTCCTCCGTGCGCTCCCTGCGCCCGAACCGCCGCGGTTCCAGAGACGTCTGCGTACCCGTCTGGAAATCAACCTCCTTCAGGAAACGAAGCGTCGTCGAATTCGTCTTGTCAATCTTCGCTGCTTTTTTCAGGATCTTCCGCGCTTTTTCATACTCCTCCTTGTGAATATAAATCAGCGCCAGCAGATGATACCCCTTAATCAGCTTCGGATTCTGGTTTAAGATCTTGCGTAACTGAATCGCCGCTACATCCTCATTATTCTCGCGGCAGCACTTCAGCGCACTGTTATACTTCTTGATCGTCTGGTTGATCATGTCCAACTTCGCCTGCTCCGCCTGCAGCGTCGCAATATACTCCGTCGCCACATTGTTCTCCGGCATAATATTCTTGCTGATGATCCATTCGCTTAACGCCGCAACCGCCTCACCCGTCTCAAAATAGACCAGGCCGAGAAGGTTCCGCGCATGGATGTTGTATTTGTTAAACTTCAGGCTTCGGCGCAGCATATCGATCGCTCCGGAGAGATCCCGGATCTCCGCCTTGTCGAGTCCCAGATTGTAGTACATATTCGAAAGAGAAAAACATTTTCTCTGTACTCTCAGGTTAAAACCACAGTTGGGGCAGATCTCCATTCCGACGTCCACAACCGATTTACAATTCATACAGTTCATTCCGGCACCTTACTCTTCCTTTTCCGCTTCTGTCTCGTTTTCCTGTTCCGGCTCTTCGTTTTTCATCATTTCTTTTAAGATGTCGATCACATCCGTCAGATCACGGCTGTAGATGGCATCCTCCACCTCGTCCACATCGAGACACGGTTTAAACTTCTTCAGTTCTTCTTCGTAATTTAACATAAATCAAAAAAATTCCTTCCTGTATTCGCTAACCATTTCGCTTTGCAAGATACGCCTTCAGTTCACCCGCGAGATACAGCGAGCCAACACAGAACAGCATGCCGCTGCCCTTCTTTTTCAGTGCCTTTTCATACGCAGTTCCGACATCCGGCTCCGCGCAGACATCCGTGCAGCCGGCTTTTTCGAAGTCCTCTGCCAGCACCTCTGCCGGTACGACACGGCTTCCGTCAATCTGCGTTGCAACCACATGCGATGGATGAATCCCCTCGCAGATTTCACCGATCATCTCGTGATAGTGCTTGTCTGCAACCGCTGTGAACAGGATCGTAATCTCATTTTCCTTTGCAAAATAGCCTGCCGTGCTGACAAACTGTGCGATGCCGTCCTCATTGTGTGCTCCGTCGATGATAACGCCCGGCGCTGCCATTTCCATGCGGCACGGCCATTTGATCTTCGAAAGACCTTCCGAGAGCATCTCTTCCGGAATCCCATGTACGCCGCGCAGAATGTGCATCGTGTAGAACGCAAGGCTTGCATTCATCATCTGATACTTTGCCACGTACGGAATCGCAAGCTCTGCCTTTTCGCCGCCCGGGTACGCAAACGTAAAGGTAATTCCCTCGCGGCTCTGTGTTTTCATCTCGTAGAATGACGGCTCCATCGGCCATGCCGGACTTCCTTTTTTCTTTGCCTTTGCGGCAATAACAGCGGCAGGGCCGTCCTGACTTGCGTCATAGATCACCGGAACACCGACCTTAATAATCCCGGCTTTTTCCCCGGCAATCGCCTCAAGTGTATCGCCGAGATACTCGGTATGATCGCGACTGATCGAAGTGATGATGCACGCCAGCGGCTTTTCCACCACATTCGTCGCATCGAGCCGTCCGCCAAGACCTGTTTCCATGACCAGATATTCCACACCGGCCTCTTTGAAAATCAGCATTCCCATCAAAAACAGCGTCTCAAAATAACTCGGGTGGCCTTCGCCCTCCGCCTCATATTCTTTTGCCGCTTTTTCGACTTTCAAAAATGCCTCAAGGAACTGCTCATCTGCCACATCCTCTCCATTGATCTGAAACCGCTCGTTGATGCGCACCAGATGCGGAGAAGTAAAAAGTCCTGTCTTTTTGCCGCCGGCCAGCAGCATCGCATTCAGGTAAGCACAGACACTTCCCTTTCCGTTCGTGCCCGCCACATGGATAATTTTGATTCCCTCCTGCGGATTTCCGAGGCGGGAAAGCAACTCTCTCGTATGTTCCGGCGGATGCTTCACCGTAAATTTCGGTATCGTTTCGATATAGTCAACTGCTTCTGTATAATTCACGTTATTTCACCATTCTTCTGTATTCTCGGGCCGTTTTGAAACCCTAGTATCATTATAATCGAGTGACCCGATATGTCCATAGCAATTTTCAAAAATTTGTCCCGACTTTTCGACTTTCCCCTTAAAAAGATACAGTGAGACGGCAAAATCCGCCCCACTGTATCATCTTTCTTCTCTATTTACGCGGGCAACGAGCCAAAGTCCGTGCTTGCACGAGACCTTGGCGACTGCCGCGATAACGAGAGAAACCCGCAAAGCGTGTTTCTCACGTTTCTACCGGTTTTTCCGTCGGCGTGGCCGTTGGCGTCTCAATCTTGTCGCCCTGCGGCTCCTCCGTCGGTGTTGCGGCGAGTTCATCCTGCGGCGCAGTGCTCGTATTGGCATTTTCCTGCGTCACATCTGTTTTCGTGCTGTCCGGGTTCGGTGTCGGCGTCGGTGTCACTTTCGGTGCCTCATACGTCACCGGATCCGTTCTAGTCAGTACCTTCTTTGTCGAGCTGTTGCTCTGCTGTGCGATCGTAATCTGATCGCCGTCCTCGATCGTCAGATTCTGCACCATCAAAATCGACGGGCTGACATAAACCGTCTCCTGGATCTCCTCGTTGACTTCCACGCGGCTCGATGCCGTGAAGTTATCTCCGTAGAAATACCACGTATCTTCGCCGGATTTCTCCATCCGCTCCAGCGTCACAGGCAGAACGCCCATCTGCAGCTTCACGCGCTCATACGGAGTCTCGCCGTCCTCGCCGTAGACATACCGTTTTCCATACAGCATATCGTACTGCAGTACCTCGAGATCCACCTGATAATTCTTCGTGTTCCGTCTCGTCTGGTGATAGCGGAAAATCGTTCCGTCGTGGATGCCCACGCGGTCCATCACCTCTGCGGCAAGCTGGTATGAAGCAATGTTTTCATGCTTCTTTTCCAGTCCCATATTGTCCCAGATGACATATTCGGTCTGGTACAGATAACGGTTCTCAAGATCTTCCATCTTCAGTCCCATCGTCGGCAGATGGTCGCCGTACATCACAAGCACAACCGGCTCCGGATAATCCGCAAGCTTGGTGATCAGCTCTTTGACGAACTTGTCCATCTCGTGGATCTGATTCACATAATACTCCCAGGAGTAATTATTCTTCTCGCGGTTCTCCGCGCCCGTCACCGTAATCTCCGGATCTTCAATTACAGGCTCGGTCGGGTAATCGCCGTGGCCCTGTACGGAAATCGTGTAGATATAGTCCGGTCCGTCCGTCGAATCGAGCGTCTTGATAATCTCTTTTGTCAGGATATGGTCTTTAACCCATCCGGTCTCCGTCACATCCGAGATGTCCGGCATATATTCTTCCGAAGTAAACGTATCAAATCCAAGACGGGAAAATACGCTTCTTCTGGAATAGAAATTCGCCTCGTTGTTGTGGATCGCATGCGTCGAATAGCCGAGATCCTTTAACACATACGGCGCACTCTCACACGTTTCCTCGGAGAGCACCGATTTGTACGGATACTCGCCTGCGCCGAAGTAACGAAGGCTCATACCGGAAATCGTCTCAAACTCCGTGTTCGCTGTTCCGGCTCCTACCACCGGCACACGCAGGTAACCGGATGAGTAATCCTTCATGAGCTGACGGAAATTCGGAATCGGATCCTCGGAAATGTTAAGGAAATTGACCAGCTCCGGATCGAAGAACGACTCGAGCTGCAGGAAGATAATATTCGGCTTTACCGTGTCATCCTCTTCCTGTTTTCCCTCGCTCTTTTCGATTTGTTTTACCAGCTGTTCGGAATAACCGTTCGGCTCTGAAATTCCCGTGTCAAACAGCGTAACCGCCAGGCAGTACGGATAACCGTAGTCCTGGTACGCAAACGCAATGTTGACGAAATAGTTGGAAAGCACACGCTTGGAAAGAGCCAGATTCGTCGCCCCCACAAAGAGTGCAATCACTACCGCAATCAGCGGGATATTCACATACCAGCGGATTTTTCCCTGAAATTTCGGTCCTTTGATCCAGACCCATACAAAAAATGCAAATAATGCCGCGAGCGCCGCCACGACGAAGATCATGGTGCCTTTCGACAGATACTTCGTCACGACCTTTGCGCCGTCGCTTAAGTTCCGCAAATCCGGCCCGGTGAACGGTGTGACACGGTTTGCCAGAATCACACCGTTGATAATACCGAGCAGCAGCCAGAAACAGCTCATGATGAGCCGCACCAGCACACGTCTGCGGAACAGATAAACTACCATAAATGTAGTGAAGATCAAAAATGCATTATACAGAAAGACCCAGGGACTCTCCACCATATAGCTCCACGCGGACGCAAACGAATGGCGGGAAATTGCTTCAATCACCAGATACAGGATACAGCACCACAGGGCCTGCAGCGGCAGAGAAAGCCAGTTGCAGACTTTCACTGCGGTTTCCTTGTTTCCATGCAGTTTTCTTTCTTTTTTCATTTATTTTTTCAGCTGCTCCAATCTTGTCTGAACCTGCTCCATCATCTGCTGATAGTTCGCCAGTTTTTCTTTCTCTGCCTGAACCTTTGCCTCCGGAGCTTTGTTGATAAAGTTCGAGTTGCCAAGCATTCCGTTGGAACGTGCGATCTCTTTGGTCAGACGCTCTTCCTCTTTTTCGAGGCGGGCAATCTCTTTTTCGAGGTCAACCAGCTCGGCAAACGGAATGTAGATCGTTGCCTGCGGGATCACTGCGGATACGGCGTCGTCTGCGATGCCGGCTTTGTCTGCCTGTACGTGAACTTCGCTTGCACCTGCCAGTGTTCCGAAGAATACGGCACCGTTCTTGAAAGTTTCCTGTACAGAAGTATCTTCTGTTACAACGAATACGCTTGCTTTCTTTGATGGCGGTACATTCATGCTGGTACGTACGCCGCGGATGCTTCTTACGGCTTCTTTCATCATCTCAACGGCTGCCTCGTCCTCTGCGTATGCAAAGTCTTCGGTCTCTCTCGGCCATGCTGCGATCATGATGGACTCCTCGTCCGGGTTCAGTGTGCAGTAGATTTCCTCTGTGATGAACGGCATGAACGGATGCAGGAGCTTTAATGCATTGCCAAGAACGGTTTTCAGGGTCCACAGTGCAGCGCCCTTCGTGTCGTCGGTCTCGCTGTACAGACGCGGTTTTACCATCTCGATGTACCAGTCGCAGAACTCCTCCCAGATGAAATCGTAAACTTTCTGTACGGCGATTCCGAGCTCGTAGCGGTCCATGTTGTCCGTTACTTCGGTTGCCAGTGTGTTTACTTTAGAAAGGATCCATTTGTCTGCCAGAGTCAGTTTGTCTTTTGGCATTTCAGACGGAACTTCTGCTTTTTCGAGGTTCATCATGATGAAACGGGAAGCGTTCCATACTTTGTTTGCAAAGTTACGGCTGGACTCTACACGCTCCCAGTAGAAACGCATGTCGTTTCCAGGTGCAT
>CAVLAW010000025.1:0-20117 GCA_963661155.1 Tidjanibacter massiliensis
GCAACGAGCCAAAGTCCGTGCTTGCACGAGACCTTGGCGACTGCCGCGATAACTTGAGAAACTCGCAAAGCGTGTTTCTCATAGTTGATTGTTCTGTTGTTTTACTCGAGCGGAATCTGGTAAACCGGACAAAGTGCTGCACTGTGCAGTTCTCCGGTCAGAGATTCTACTTCTTCTCTTCTCGCTGCCATGGCAGATTCCACATTGACCTTTGCGCCTTTTTTCAGCGGCGTGATATAGATCGTGATTTTTCTGCCCTTCAGGCGGTCTTCAAAATCTTTCAGACCAATCTCCCATACCGCACCATTTGCAAAATTGTCATTGATCATCTTTCCATCGATAAAGGCATGACCGATATCTCCGCTGTAGGAAATCTGCAGAATCACATCGCTGCATCCGTCCATGAAATGTTCCGGAATGGTGATCTGGTACCGGGTAGCTGCCGTCTGTTCTGTCTCCACGGACAGCTCGCGTTTTTCTACAGCAAAATGATAAACGCCGAGAATTTTATTTTCGCTTTCTTCTCTTTCCGCATTTTTGCGGTCAGCCAGTGCATCTGCCGGATAACAGCATACGATATTTTCCGCATTTCTTGTCTCCAGAATCAGATTGCCTTCTTTTTCCAGAAGTGCTTCCTCGGTAAAGATCAGACGATTTTCCAGGCGATACATCCGATTTGCCATTTCCCGGCTCAATACCAGAACCTGGCATGAAACATCACCTTTTGTTACGGTGAATGCAGATACTTCCGCATTTTCATCACAGGTAAATTCATTACTGCCGCCATTCACAGAAGCTCCCTCTTCAAACTGGAAACTTCCTTTCATTCCATCCGGAACGAAAAATACATACATATTGCCCTCTGCTGTTTCCAGTTTTGTTACCGGCTGCGCGCAGGCCTGCACGAGATCGATTCCGTCCATATTAAAATGGAACGGTAAAATTGCATTTTCATCTCCTGCGATATCAATACAGAAGTCCAGAGTTTCTTCTTTCAGTTTTACAGAAACCGTTTCTCCCCTGCGGTCCGGCATCTGTCTGTGATCCTGATAATTGTTGATAAATAAGAAACCTCTTTTTCCGTCAGTACGAACTGCATAGCGAAGCGTCTCCATATCACTCGGATCAATCTGGGAAGCTCCCTCTGGAAGCACAGTCTGCAGATCACAGAAGCTTTCTCCGAATGCATTCAGGAAATAATGAATACTCTTTAATCTTCGATAAGACTCTCTCACCTGACCGAACTCACCGAGTGCCGCCTGATAGTCGTAAGAGATTTTTGGAACCTGACCTTCATTCATAAACGTTCCATGCTTTCCAACCGGGTTGCTGCCTCCCTGGAACATGTAGTATCCCAGGAAATTGCAGCCAGATGCAAGCTTGATGTTCGCCATCGCATCGACACTCTTATAAGGATACTGGAACCGGTAATAGTAACAGCACGACATACCGCCGCCCATTTCGCAGCAGGCATACGGCCGTTCCTCCGGCTGATATCTCGGTTGAAAATCATTCGTGCAGGTTACTCCGTTTGTATGGAAATCCTGATATACATACTCTTCTGTTGCAGGATGCTCCCCGCTTAAGGAGTAGAACAGCCACGGACGGAATGCATAACCGCCCCACAGCGGCATCATACTGTCCGGCGTTATAGCACCGCCCCAACCAGTGCAGGTAAAGAAGGCCGGGGTCAGACCGCATTCCAGCGCAAGATCCCTCATGCGGAGCATATAAGCATCCCCTTCATCTCCTCCGAAAACCCATTCATCGGTAACTCCGGTCGTGATCTCCCATGGTGCGGAAGAATGCATATACTCATTGTCGATCTGTACACCTACAATCGGTCCATTATCTTTGAAGAAAAGGCCTTCCGCCTGCTTTGCAATCTGTGTGTAAAGGCGTCTGGTGTAGAATAAAAATCCCTCACTGAGCTTTCTGACCTCAAAAGGCTGTCCGTACATCCAGTCCGGAATTCCTCCGTTTCTGACTTCACCGTGGTCAAACGGGCCAACTCTCAGAATGACATATAAACCAATCTTTTTGCAGAGCAGCAGGAATTTGCGCAGATTTTTTCTGCCTTCAAAATCAAATACGCCTTCCTCTTCCTCATGGTGGATCCAGAATACATACGTTGCGATCACATTAATACCGCCAAGCTTCATTTTGATCAGTTCTTCTTCCCATCTGCTGTCATCCATCCGGCTGAAATGGAATTCTCCGCTCACACCGAAAAACGGCTTTCCATTTTTCTGCATGTAGTAATTTGTAAATGAAATCTCATCTCCGTTTTTGCTTGTTCCGTGGAAATCATCTCCGATATCATAAATATTTTTTTCAAATAAATCTGCTGCGTTTACCTGATATTTCATCGTATTTTCCTTGCCCTCCCTGGCTTTTTTCTTAAATTATACTTTTTTCTGAGCTGTCATCAATCTCTCCAATTGCTGATCTGTTTAGAAAAATTGCTCCGTACATTATACGTTCCGACAAAATCTCCATTCTCGCGGTAAACCGCTATGCTCTGTATCTGCTCTATTGCAAAAAAGATTTCTTCCCCTGGATCCAGCCGTTCTATTTTTTTCATCTGCTTTGTTCCATCCTCTTTTGTCAGATAGATCTGATATCCTCTCATGGAATAGCACGGCAGGTCGGTCCGGCAGCTGATCCTGCAGCCTTCCTCTTCCCAATGAACAAGAAACGGCGCGCATTCCCTTTGAACGGTAAAATAGGAAGGCTTTGGATTTCCGCAGAGATCGGTTGATCCATGTACACGTCTGCGCAGTTTTCCTTCTCCCTCTTCTCCTATCTGTGTCCGATAGTCATTCAGACAGAAGTTAATGGTACCGGCCACCTGCGGATATTTTCGGTAAACCTCCATTTTTTCCAGAAACAGACTGTCTCTTCTCTCATCTCCTCCCGGAAATGCAGGTTCACACAAGCCATATTCTGAAATCACAAGCGGCTTTTCCGGCGCCTGGCGAACCATTTTTCCGACCACTTCAAAGGCATCGTCATCCGGCATCCAGGTTTTTGTATATTCGTTGATCATTTTTATATCGCCGTAGCTGGTTCCATCCAGTTTGCAGTCACCATAAAAGCTGTTGCTGACATAATTTGCGGTTCGATCCTTGTCTGCTTCATGTGTAAACGCAACTGCTTTCTGAATGTATGCATTCGTGATCTCACTCTGCCCATCCAGTTCATTTCCAACACCCCAGGCAATGATACATGGATGATTCCGATGTGCGCTTATCATCTCCGTCATCTGCTCCTGGAATACATTCCACTGCTGTTCCCCTGCCGTCTCCGGATCTCTTCCCCAAAACGGAATTTCCTCCTGCACAAGCATTCCGTGTCTGTCACACCAGTCAAAAACGGTATCATCCTGCTGCCAGTGGAAACGGGTGAAAACACAGTTGCTTTCTTTTAAACACACCAGCATTTTTTCCAGCTGTTCTTTCGGTTCTGACATTCCGTACGCAGGATCGGAACCCGGCATCCACTCCGTTCCGCACAGTCTGACCTTTTCTCCATTCAGGAAGAAACTGCTGTCCTTTGCCAGAAACTCCCGGAAGCCAAAGGTCTCCTCCACTTCATCCAGTACAGTTTCTCCTTCTTCCAGTCTCAGAGACAGCCGATACAGATTTGTTCTGTCAAAATGCCAGTATCGTGTTTCTGGAAGTATGCGTTCCGTTAATACTGCCGTCTGCTGCACATTTTCAATCTGACCCGCCGCAATACAGTTCTCACCGTCTGCCTGAATACTGTCCAGCTGCCACTCCAGTTTTTTTCTTTTTGTTTTCTCTCCGGCAAGTTTTACTGTAAATCCAAATTCCGCCTCACCGCCGTCCTGTCTCTCTCCATATTCTGTTATGATCGGATGTGCTGTTACTGCAAGCTCTTCTATTTTACTTTTTCCTGTCGTATACAGATACGCCGGCCGGATCATGCCGCCGTCATTTGCCCAGTCAAAACTGCGATTGCAGGGAAGGATCTGATCACTGAATGCAGAGTTTGCCTTCACACGCAGTATATTTTTGCCGGCAAAGTTGACAGCGTCCGTCAGTTCCATGGTAAACGGAGTATATCCCGAATTTTTGTGGCTGCCGATCTCTTTTTCATTCAGAAAGACTTCTGCATCATGATATACGGCACCAAACCGAATCCAGATTCGTTTTCCTTTCCATTTCTCCGGTATATCCAGTTCATGCTCATACCAGCCGGTTCCCCAGCTGTCTTCCAGATTTTCATCCACATTCCAGGTATGAATGGCTCCCACTTTTTTTCCATGCTCCAGACAGCTTTTCTCCTGTCCATACGCGAATTTCCAATTGTCCAGCAGTTGTTCTTTTCTCTTCATATACGGCTCCTTTCCTCAACGCTTTGCCCTCAACCTTTTTTTGCTTCTCTGTATTTTTATTCTTCTATTTTTTCTTTTTCTTATGTTTTACATGCGTATTCTAGCATCTGAATTTTAAAATAGATAGCATCTAAGTTGCTTTCCTTTTTCGAAAAATTGCGCAAAAAAGGCTGCGTTTCTTTCCAGACAAAACGCAGCCTTTTCTTGACAAATCCCTTTTCTCCACACAAGCACAAGATTTCTTATCAAGCAAACTTGATCCATGGAATCCAGCGTGCAAATCAAAAATTTATCGGGATTCACACAAAATATATGGCTCACCCTGTTTCCGCTTCTCGTAAATTGCCTCCATCCATTCTAGGACATCCTCTTTTTCTGCTGAAACGGTTCTCTGTGGCTCAGAAAAAACCACGGGGCCTGTACTTTCTGCAGAACGCGGATTTCCGCCAGCAGCCGCTCGGCATTATATACCGTATGGCCATTTTTCTGCATCGCGTATGCCGCATCCCCGAGAAAACACCAAGTCTCATCCACTTCCAGCGCAAGCGATCCTTTGGCGTGGCTTGACGGAATTGGAAATAAATGCAGGCGCACTGTCCCATCCCGGAACCACAGGATAGTTTCCAACATCGTATACCCAGAGAAACGTATCACCCTCAATCAACACAACATTTGCCGAAAGCGGTTCTTCTGTTGCTGTAAGGTAGGAAATGTGATCGTTGATTGAAATATACTCTGGCTTCTGCATTCTTTTCCTTTCTTTTACATCAAATGACCGGCTACTTTTCAAACGCAGCCGGTCACAAATGATCTTATTTTAGAAACTGAACACCGCCACTCCATACGCCGGAAGTGAGTATGCAATCCGGTATGGCTGGCCGTCGCACTCGCCGTCTTTGGCGCGGTATGCTGTTTGGCGTTTTTGGGTTGGGCCGCCGTATTTTACGTCGGAGCTGTCGAGGATCAGGCGGTACTGTTTTTTGCGCGGGACACCGCACATGTAGTCCGGTCTCTCGACTGGGGTGAAGTTGCAGACAAACAGCAGATTGTTCTTGCCCATCGGTGACCAGCGGACGAAGCTGTAGATGCTGCGGTCGCCGTCATCGGCGTTGATCCACTGGAAGCCTTCGTAGCCGCAGTCGTTTGCGTAAAGCGCCGGGTACTTGCTGTACATTTTCAGCAGGTCGCTGAAGAAGGTCTGCAGATGCTGATGTCCCTCGTCTGCCAGCAGGAACCAGTCGATCTCGCGTTCCTCACTCCACTCGCGGAGCTGTCCGAAATCCTGTCCCATGAACAGCAGCTTCTTGCCCGGGTGACCGAACATGAATGCGTAGCCTACCATCAGGTTCTTAAATTTTTCATCCAGGTCGCCCGGCATTTTGTTGATCATCGAGCATTTCAGATGAACGACCTCATCGTGCGACAGCACCAGAATGTAGTTCTCGGAAAATGCATACGTCATGCCGAAGGTCATCTTGTTATGATTGTATTTTCTGAAATATGGATCCAGCTTCATGTAATCGAGGAAGTCGTGCATCCATCCCATGTTCCATTTGTAGGAGAAATGCAGGCCGCCGTCCTCTACGCTTCCGGTTACCTTCGGCCATGTTGTGGACTCCTCGGCGATCATAATAACGCCCTTGTTTCGTCCGCGCACCAGCGTATTCAGGTGTTTGAAAAATTCGACAGCTTCAAGGTTCTCATTTCCGCCGTTCTTGTTCGGCACCCACTGACCCGGCTCTTTTCCGTAGTTGAGGTACAGCATCGATGCAACGGCATCGACACGGAGACCGTCGACATGATACTCTTCAACCCAGTAGAGCGCATTTGCCAGCATGAAGTTCTTGACCTCATTTTTGCCGTAGTCAAAAATCTTGGTTCCCCACTCCGGGTGCTCGCCCTTTCGCGGATCGGCGTACTCGTACAGCGGCTGACCGTCGAAATCGGCAAGGCCGTGCGCATCCTTCGGGAAGTGCGCCGGTACCCAGTCCAGAATAACGCCGATCTTATTTTTATGCAGATAATCGACAAGATATTTAAACTCTTTTGGTGTTCCGTAGCGGGAGGTCGGTGCATAGTAGCCCGTCACCTGATATCCCCAGGAGCCGTCAAACGGATGCTCGGCAATTCCCATTAATTCTACGTGGGTGTAGCCCATTTTCTTTACATAGTCTGCCAGCGAATGTGCAAGCTGCACGTAATTGTAGAATCCGTCCGGATTGGATTCGGACCACGGATGTTTCATCCAGGAACCCGGGTGCACTTCGTAAATGGAAAGCGCGGATTTCTGAACATCAAATTTTTTGCGGTTCGTCAGCCATTCGCTGTCGCCCCAGCGGTAGCCCTCGATTTCTGCTACTTTTGATGCCGTTCCCGGCCGTTTTTCCGATGCAAATGCGTAAGGATCTGCTTTGTACAGTTCTCTTCCGTCCGGTGTGCGGATGTAATATTTATACATCATTCCTTCTATCACACCCGGTACAAAAACCTCGTATACGCCGTCCTCTCCGACTTTTCTCATAACATTTGCCCGAACGTCCCATCCGTTGAATTCGCCGATGACGGATACTTCCGCCGCATGCGGAGCCCATACGGTAAACCATGCTCCGATCTGCCCATCTTTTTTATCCAGGTGCGCGCCCATTTTCCGGAAAATATCGTAATGGGTTGCCTGACCGAATAAATACTGATCCAGATCGGAAAATCTTGGCTGATAGCCTGCCGGTTTCTTCTGCACTTTTCTGGTTTTTGCTGTTGTATTTGCTGTTGTTTTCGCAGTTTCCTTCATAGAAAAATTCCCCTTTATGCTTCTTTTTCAATCAGAACACAGCCGCACGGAGGGACTTCCACAAAAAGCCGTCCATTGTCCAGAGAAATGGCTTCTCCGGTCACCGCGTTTTTCCATGTTCCGTCGCAAGGTGCAGGAATCGAAACTCCCGCACTCTGGTTTTCATCATTATTGACTGCTGTGATCAGAGCGTCTGTTTCATCCAGGCGTGCAAAGGCATACTGGCGGTTGGTCAGCATGAGCTCACGGTATCTTCCGCATCTTGCAGCAGGATGTTTTTTTCTGACGTCTGATAAGGTTTTGATCCATGCCGGAAGTTTTTCTGCCGGCGGATTTTTCTCAAGTTCTTCCAAGTTCAGCGCCGGGCGCAGCGGATCATCGTTTCCGCCCTCTTTTCTTCCCTCGATGCCGAATTCCGATCCGTAATAGATGGACGGGATGCCCGGCAGGAAGTACATCAGCGCGTAGATTGGAATCATGTTTTCTTTTACGTTCAGCTTGCTCGCCAGACGATCCACGTCGTGGTTGTCGACGAAGCTGTACAGTTTCTTTCCTCTGTAAATGCCGCCGTTTTCATCGAATTCGCGGCGGATCGTATGTGCAATTTCGAAGTAGTTATGATCGTTATGTCCCGAATAAAGTCCTTTGTGAAGCTCATAGTTTGTGACGCTGTGCAGCAGATGCTGTCCGTCTCCTATGTAGCGCGCATAGTCGCCGTGGATGACTTCGCCCATCAGCCAGAAATCCTGTTTTTTCGCGGATGTCCGCGCACGCATCTGTTCCATGAATCCAAAGTCCAGGCAGTCTGCGCAGTCGAGGCGGATGCCGTCGATGTCGAATTCATCGATCCAGAAGTCGATGACGTCCAGCAGATAGTCGCGTACCTGCTGATTCTGAAGATTCAGGTTGACCAGTTCGAAGCAGTTTCTCCATGCTTCGTAGGAGAAACCGTCGTTATAGCAGGTGTTTCCGCCGAACCAGATTCCCTTGTACCAGCTGCAGTACGGGGACTGTTCTCTTTTTTCCTGGATGTCGCGGAACGCAAAAAATTCGCGGCCGGTGTGGTTGAAGACACCGTCCACTACGACTTTGATGCCGAGTTCGTGTGCTTTTTTTACGTATGCGGTAAAGTCTGCGTTGTCGCCGAGGCGGCGGTCTACCTGTTTGTAATCTTTTGTATCGTATCCATGGGTGGTTGATTCAAACAAGGGGCCGATGTAGATTGCGGTGCAGCCAAGATCTGCGATGTGCGGAAGCCACTGTTCCAGTATTGAAAAACGGTGTACGGTTTCTTCCGATTCATTTTTTCTCGGCGCGCCGGTCAATCCGATCGGATAGATGTGATAAAATTCTGCCTCTTCATACCATGGTGCCATTGTGTTTATCCTCCTTGCTTTGCGTTATGAATAGATTCCATACATGAACTGGTGTACCATCCGGTAGACTTCTTCGTCCCGGATTACGAGCCCGGACAGGTCTGACTGATCTCCTGCTGTCATCATCAGGTAATGCATCAGGATTCCGGAAAAGCCTACGGCGAATTGTTCCTGGCGGCCGTTCATGTTGCCGAGTTCGGCGCTTGCGTTGTCGAAGACGTCGACGCACAGGCGGTAGAATCGGTCGATCATGGGGTATACGGTGCGGAAGCCTTCGCTTTTTCTTCCGGAATAGAACAGCGACATCATCAGCATATAGAATTTGGGGTCTTCGGAGGCTCCGTTGAAGAAGGCACGCGCGATGCGGTACAATTTCTCGGGAATGTTTTTCCCGATCTCGGAGGCTTCGGTGAGTTTTTGTTCCATGAGCTGAAAATGTTCGTTTAAGAGGGCTTCGAGGAGGCCCTGTTTGCTGCCGAAGTAATAGTATAGGGTCGGTTTGGAGACTCCGGCGGAGTCTACGATCTGCTGTACACCTACGGCGTCGTACCCGCTTTCGTAGAAGAGGGTCAGGGCTGAGTTCATGATTAGCTGACGGTTGTCCATTTTGATTCCTCAGATTGCGGAAGGGGGACGCTCTCTGGAGTTCGCCGTGGGCGGGAGCGCGGTTTCGGGAGCTAGGACCTCTAAGTGTTTCGGAATTTGCTAAAACCATTCCCCAAAATTCAAAACTCGCTGGGGCTCAGACAGTTGAATTTTGGGGAATAACGCAAATTTCGAAGCACTAAGAGGTACTACGCTTCCTGCAAATGCGCTCCCGCCCACGGCGAACTCCAGAAAGCTGAGCCTGGCCGCGGTGTGGTTGTTGGGTTAGTAGTTACGTGTGAGTTTGCATTTTCTTATAGTGAAAATACTTTTGTTAGTTGTTATAGTAAGAAGTCTGCTTTTGCGTGCGATGGTCTGATTGCGTGAATTATTGGCAATTTTGACGAATTTTGTTGGATTTTGCAGGCTTCTTATGTGTGTTTCTGTTATTATTATACCAATCGGTATATAAAAAGTCAATGCAAAATATATAATGGATGAAAATAGGTACAAAAGAAAAAGAACCGACGGGGAAATCCTGGTTTGGGTTTTAGATTTCTCTGTCGGCTCTTTTTCTTACGGTTTAGAGGAATTTCCTACACAAGTTCAAGTGTCTTTCCTTCAATGATCGCCCGCACTTCCTCTTCTGACTTGTCTGTAAATAATACAATCTGTTCAATCGGACAACCCTTCTGATACAATTTGCGAATGATCTCACTTTCGCCTTCGGCAATTCCTTCTGCGAATGCTTCCTCTCTGATACCTTCACTCAAACTGCCCATCGTTTTCACTTCCTTTCCTAACTCCTGCTCCATTGGTATGTTGTACTCTTCTTCTATTATATCACTTTTTTTCTGTACGGAAAGTTCTTTTGACAGCAAAGCACCGAGCAGACGATGTAATTCATATTCTTCACTCTGCTCCGGCAGTGTTTTGCCTAAACCAATCATAACAATATTAATCAAGTCTCTTTTCCCTTTCCAGCGATACGAGCCCAAGATAGCTTCGTCTGCAAGATGAAAGTAATTCATACAGTTTTCTTTCCAGTCCATACAGATCCAGATGGAGTACACGCGCTTGATGTCATCATAATTGGAATTCGTAAAATCCCGTTCTTTCTGTGACGAGATCATGCGGCTGGCGTAGAATGTGGCTCTGTTCATGATGTCGTATTCTTTTGTGTCTCCGCGCTGTGCTTCTATATTAATGATGATCTGGGACAGGCCGTCGCGCATTCGGACGTAAAAGATAATGTCAAAACGGATCAGCCCCTCATTCAGTTCCTGGTTTTCTGTATTCAGGCCGACGATGCGTTCTCCGTTTTTTTCATATGTATGATTCGTCAGACCGGGATCGATCGGGACTTTGCTGATGTATGGCTGGCCTTCGATCAAGAGCGCCGCGACCTTCGGGTTCATTCCGCGGAATTCGTCCACGGTTTTTACCAGGATATGCGCCAGAATAATTTTCTGGCCTAAAATTCTTTTGGCACATTCATCATACTGTGCGCCTTTGTCAGTTGTAGTATTTATCGTGTTTTTGATTTCCTGATTCAATAATCCTCCTGCTGCTTTTTTCTGCATTTTCTCTCTTTGTTCTCCAATTGCTGTTTTTGCCCGGATGCCGTATAATGGAAACAGTATTTTGTAAAATTTTATTTTAAGGAGAACGTAAATTTATGATACGATTTAATAATGATTACAATCACGGTGCGCATCCGGAGATTCTGGAGGCACTGGGGGCGATTAACGGGAATAGTTATGGTGGATATGGTGAGGATGAATGGTGTGAGAAGGCGACGGAGCTGATTCGGGAGAAGATTCGTTGTGCGGATGCGGCGGTTCACTTTTTTCCGGGGGCGACGCAGGCGAATTTTATTGTGACGGCGGCGGCACTTTCGCCGGTGCAGAGTGTGATTGCGGCGGATACGGGGCATATTAACTGCCATGAGGCGGCGTCTATTGAGAATACCGGACATAAGATTCTGGAGCTGCCGAATACAGATGGAAAGATTTCGGCAGAGCAGATTGCAGCGTGTGCGGCGGCTTACTATGAAGGCGGCGAGCCGGAGTATCTGACGGAGCCGAAGATGGTGTATCTTTCTTTCCCAACAGAACAGGGAACGCTGTATTCGCTGCAGGAGCTGAAGGATATTCATGATGTCTGCCGTAAGTATGGTATGTATCTGTTCGTGGACGGCGCACGGCTTGGCTACGGTCTGGGATCGGAAAAGAATGATGTTGCTCTCGAAGATCTCGCCGCTCTCACAGATGTTTTCTATTTTGGCGGAACGAAATGCGGTGCACTGTTCGGCGAAGCTGTTGTGATTACGGCGGATGCATTGAAAAAACGTTTCAAAGCCTACATGAAACAGAACGGCGCCGTTCTCGCCAAGGGCTGGCTGCTTGGACTGCAGTTCCACTGCCTGCTGGAAAATGATCTCTATTTCACTGCAACCCGCCGCGCCGATGAGCTTGCCATGAAACTCCGGGAAGCATTCGCCGCGCAGGGAATTCCGTTCTGGGTGGAGAGTTTTACGAACCAGCAGTTTGTGATCCTGACCGATACTCAGAAAGAAACACTGGAAAAACGCTATATTTTCGAGCCGATGGGAAAATCCGCGGACAGCGGAAATATTGTGCGTTTCTGTACAAGCTGGGCAACGACGGATGAGGAAGTAGATGCTCTGATTGCAGATCTCAAAACCTTATAAACTCTGTCCAGTTTTCAACGCAAGAAAGGATCTCTTTATGTCTCACAAAATTGGTATTGCTGCCTGCTCCAACCCCATGCGTCCGTCCTTTTCCGCCGATCTTTCGCGTCTCTGCCAGATCCTGCAGGACCTCGGATTCGAGCCGGTTTTAAGTCCCTGCCTCTACGATACCGGCTCCGGTTTCTCCGGTACCGGCGCGGAGCGGGCAGATGCTCTGATGCATCTCTACCGCGACCCGGAAATCACCGATATCTTTGATATCTCCGGCGGCGACATGGCAAACGAAGTTCTGCCGTATCTGGACTTCTCCGTCATCGCCGCTTCTGGCAAACGTTTCTGGGGCTACAGTGATCTCTCAACGATTGTTAATGCCGTTACGACTGCAACCGGAAACGAGTCGATGCTGTATCAGATCCGGAATCTGCTGTACGACCACAGTGCCGAACAGATTACCCTGTTTCAAAATGCCTTTTCCCATCAGTCACCCAGTCTTTTTGACCTGCCATGCACTTTCCTGCAGGGCAGCCACATGGAGGGTGTTCTGATCGGCGGAAATATCCGCTGTTTTCTGAAACTCGCCGGAACGGATTTTCAGCCGGATTTTCACGGAAAAATCCTGCTCCTCGAAGCCATGGGCGGCGGCGTTCCGCAGATGATCACGTTTCTGTCCCAGCTGAAAATGATGCATGCCTTTGAGCAGATCAACGGCATTCTCCTCGGAACCTTCTCGCAGATGGAGCGCGACCAGCTGACACCGGATATGCCGCAGCTTGTCCGCCAATTTGCCGGAACGGATCTTCCAATTGCACGAACTCCGTACATCGGCCACGGTACCGATGCGCACGCCGCCGTGATCGGCAGATTTTATCAGATTTCTTCCGACTGATACACATCCGCGTAGCGCACGCCGAATGCCTGCGCGTCCGCATGGTTTTCCATGTAAATATCAATGTGACCGTACGGCGTGCCGCGGTCCTCGACCGTGTAAATTTTGCCGCCGATGTTCAGCTTCGTTCCAAACGGCAGAACACCGGTCGCAATGGTGCGGCCCTGCTCCGGCATTTTTCCGGATGCCGTCGGACCGCCCGCCCATCGGCCGCAGCAGACGGCGCAGTTGCAGTAGGCGGTCAGCTTGAAATTGCCGAGATACTTTCCGGTATCATTTTCCAGGCGTCCCTCTGCTGCGCTGTATTCTGCACTCGTTTTCACAGTCGTTTCTGTTCCTGCACTCTCTTTTCCACCGCTTTTCGTTTCTGCGCCCTGGTTTTCCACATCGTCTTCATTTTCATCCACATCATTCACATGATCCACCGCCGCGGTTTCCTTTTCCGGAATGATTCTCACAGCAAATTCTGCCGATTTTTCATAATTAAAATCGGAAATCAGAATTCCCGTCGCCTCACTTCCGGCGTGAATCACTTTTCCATCACCGAGATATATCATGACATGGTAAATAAACCCGCTCTCCCGCTGGTAAAACAGCAGATCACCGGGCTTTGCCTCCTGAACCGGAATCCGTGCTCCGGTTTTTGCCTGCTGGCGCGAAGTCCGCGGAAGGGCGTAGCCGAAATTGGCAAAAATCTGCTGGGTAAACCCGGAACAGTCGCAGCCGTTCGTAAGGCTCGTTCCGCCCCAGATGTATGGGTTTCCCAGAAAATTTTTCGCATACTGCAGAAGCTCACCGCGCGCTTCACTGGATGGAAGCATTGTTTTTGTCGTCGCATAGGTATAGGTGTATGCCTTGTTGCGCCATGGTTTTACCCACATTTCTGCCGTCGGAAAGCTCTCCTCCTGCCAGCGGTTTACCTCTGTTTCGGCCGCTTCACCGCGCAGGAGATATCGCGCGCAGACAAATCCGCGGACATCACCGGATTCCACGTAAACCCAGTCGGAATCTGCATCTGCCAGGATGCAGCAGAGACTTCCCTTCGGCAGAATTCCGACGATTTTCTGGTCCGTGCCTTTTCCTTCGCGGACGTGAAGCCAGGAATTGACGTCGGCGATGGCATATCTTTTTTCTACGGTGTGGAACAGCCAGGGCATACGGGAAATCGTGACTTTTTCGGCTTCGGCGGACTGCCATGCACTGTAGCTCTCCCGCTTGCGTTCGGTTTCCTGTTCGGCAGAAAAAACGGCTTCTGCCTCGGCGGCCGGCACTTCGACTGACGGTGATGAAGCTGCATCTGAAAAGCCTTCTGCTGTCTGATCCCCACCATTCACACCATCACTGCTCCCTGTACTTTCATCACCGCTTCCCGCGGATCCGTTTTCTTCTTCCGGCGGCTCTGACTGAATTCCGTCTCCATCGCCGTTTTCCTCTTTCTTCCCTTCTGTTTCTTCCTGCCCTGGCCATGGATCGTTGGAAATATCCTCCCCCTCGCCCGGCCACGGGCCATCCGTTTTGCTGTTTCCCGGCTTTTCCGAAATATCTGCGTTATCTTCTGAACCCGGTGTTTCCGACGCATCTGCGTTATCTCCCAAATCTGGTGTCTCCGGCACATCCTCGTCATTTCCCTCATCCGGCTTCTCTGTCGAATTTCCCGATTCATCTATTTCCGGCTTTTCCGGCTCCTCTTCTGGCCCTGCCTCTCCCGGTTCCGTCGTTCCCGCATCCTCTCCGTCGCCCGGCTCCTGCGGTTCTTCCGGAACTGCCGCACTTTCATCTTCCGCCGTTCCCGGCTGTGCCAGTTCTGTTTTCTCCGCCTCTGCCGCATCTGCATTTTCCTCCACACCAAAAGAAGCAGCCCCAACGGCTGCTTCCCCTGCAATTTCTATTCCTATCTGTCCCGGATCTGCCGTTTCCTCTTCTGCTGCATAAACGGCTGTCGGGTTTCCCAGTGTCACTGCGAGCGCACCAATCATCGCGGCGCGCACCAGCTCGGCGCATTTGTCGCCCATCATTGTTTTATCAACCATTTTCGCTTTCTCCTATTCAATTTGTACGGCCAGAAAAACTGTACCGAACAAATCCACAATAGAAGAAACACCCATGGTATCTGATATCGCTTCCTATTCCTTTACTCGAAACAGTCTGACCGCATTTTTCTCTGTCATCTCAATGACTTCTTCTTCGGAAATTCCCTTGATCTCTGCAATTTCCCGCACAACGTACGGCAGATACAGAGAAGAATTTCGTTTTCCCCGGTACGGAACCGGTGCCAGATACGGACTGTCTGTTTCAAGCAGAATACGCTCCATCGGAGCCATCTGAACCACTTCTTTGATCTTCTTCGCATTCTTGAACGTCACCACGCCGCCGATGCCAAGATAAAATCCCATCTTCAGATATTCCTCTGCCATTTCCACAGAATAGGAAAAACAATGAATCACGCCGCCGATCTCCTCCGACTTCTCCTCCTTCATGACGCGGAGCGTATCAGCCGCCGCCTCCCTGCTGTGGATGATCATCGGAAGTTTTTCTTCGCGCGCGAGCGCAATCTGACGGCGGAACCAGTATTCCTGCGTCTCGTGATTTTCCTTGTTCCAATAATAATCAAGGCCAATCTCACCGACTGCAACCGCCTTTTCCATGCGGCAGAGTTCCCGCATCCGCGCCATCACATCCTCGTTCAGGTCGCCCACCTCATCCGGGTGAAGTCCGAACGCGCCGTAGATGAATGGATACTGCTCCATCAGTTTTCTTGTATTTTCCAGCGATTCCAGATTTGCCGAGACGTTGATGATCCGTCCGATCCCATTTTCCTTCATCGAGGAAAGCAGCTCCTCGCGGTCTTCATCAAACTTCTCGTCGTCATAATGTGCATGTGTCTCAAATATCATCTCTGAATTTCTCCTTAAAAAATGAAACAGAAACGGAAGAAAGCTCTGCATAGCCTTCCCCTGTTTCCGTTTTCGCATCTATTCGTTCTTTTGTTTTCGTAAAAGTAAAGTGCGCCGTTGCGCCTGTGCTTATTATAACGCATTCATTTTTCCCGCGCAACCCAGGAAACGAAAAAATATGTTACAGTTCACTGCTACCCAGCGAACTGTAACATTCGCAGCCCTCATTTAAAGTTTTGCTTCGCAAAAGGAGGGCTGCTCACACCTGAATCACATTCTTACGCAGTAAAACAGCAAGTGTTTTACTGCTGAGTGAACAGTAACAAAAATATCTCACGTCCTGACACGATTACCGCCGCGCCGCAATCTCATCCAGCAGGCAGCCCGCTACTTCGTCTTTTCCCATCAGTGGAAGCTCCTTGATGCCGTCCTTCGTGATCAGCGTCACCACATTCGTCGCCACGCCGAAACCGGCCCCCTCCGTCTTCAGATTATTTGCCGCGATCATATCCAGATGCTTCTTCTCCAGCTTCGCACGCGAGTTTTCCACCATGTTCTCGGTTTCCATCGAGAATCCACACACAAACAGCCCCGGATGACGGTTCTTTTCCACCCATCCCAGGATATCGTCGGTGCGCTCCAGCGGAATACTCATGTCGCCGTCCTTCTTTTTGATCTTCTGATCTGCCACCGTCACCGGCCGGTAATCGGCAACCGCGGCCGCCTTGATCAGAATGTCTGTCTCCGGCAGCGTTTCCTGCACCGCCTCCAGCATATCCTTCGCCGTCGTCACCGGACGCATCGCAACGCCTGGAACCGGCGGCAGTACAACCGGGCCGGAAATCAGCGTCACCTGCGCGCCGCGGAGCATTGCTTCCCGTGCAATCGCATAACCCATACGGCCGCTGCTGTGGTTCGTCAGATACCGCACCGGGTCGAGGGATTCCTGTGTTGGGCCTGCGGTCACGGTGACACGCACACCGGCGAGCGTCTTTTCGCGGGCAAGCTCCATTGCAATGTAGTCGAGCAGCACCTCTGGGTCCGGCAGTTTTCCTTTTCCAACGTCCTTGCACGCCAGCATTCCCACGGCCGGCTCGATGATGCCGAAACCATATTTTTTCAGTGTTGCCAGATTATCCTGCGTAATCGGATTTTCCAGCATCGCCGTATTCATCGCCGGAGCGACCAGCTTTTTGCACTTTGCTGCGAGCACCACTGTCGTCAGCATATCATCTGCTATGCCGTGTGCCATTTTTGCAATCACATTGGCGGTAGCCGGGGCAATCATAATCAGATCCGCTGCTTTTGCCAGCGAAATATGCGTCACCTCGTATTTAAAATCACGCGCAAACGTATCGACCACGCAGCGATTGTTGGTCAGCGTCTCAAACGTCAACGGGGTGATGAACTGCGTCGCATTTTCCGTCATAATGACATGCACATCTGCTCCGGCTTTCCGAAGGCCGCTTGCCACGTTTGCCATTTTATAGGCGGCAATTCCGCCTGTCACACCAAGTACAACACATTTTCCGTGAAGATTTTCCATTGTAACTCCGTTCTGCTGCCTCGAAGCAGCTTTTTTTCCTAAGATGCTTTCAGTATAACAGACAGAAAAACAGATTACAACCAATCCGGTTTGCCATTCCTGTGAAAAGGCTTTATAATAAAAATCAGAAAGCACTCACTTTAAATCAGCACGAGGTATTTTTATGATTTTAGCCATCGATATCGGGAACACAACCGTCACGCTCGGCGGCGTCCGGACTGCACCGCAGCAGGCGTATTCCCTCGAATTTACAGCGCGGATCGACATCGACCGCACCTGGTCCGCCAGCCAGTATGAGACTGCAATCGGGCAGCTTTTTGAAAATGAAAATCTTTCCCCGTCCGACTTTCGGGGAGTCATCATTTCCAGCGTTGTTCCGCCGGTTCTGACTCTTCTGCAGGAATGTGTCCGCCATCTGTTCGGCGTGGAACCGCTGCTCGTCACATCAGAAAGTGATCTCGGCATGACGTTTTCCATCCCGGAACCGGAAAGAGTCGGCCGCGACCGCCTCGTCGATGCAGCCTGGGCCGCCGCACACTATCCGCTGCCGGTCATCACCGTGGATCTTGGAACGGCAACGACCTTCAATGTGATCCGGGAAAACAGTGTCTTCTGCGGCGGAGCCATCGCACCGGGACTCGACATGGGACTTGGCGCCCTCTCCGAACGGACCGCCCAACTCCCGCGGCTCGACCTCCAGACCCCGGAGCGCATCATCGGCAGAAACACCGAAGAATGCATCCTCTCCGGCACCATCGCCGGCATGGCAGCCATGCTCGACGGAATGGTTCAGCGCATCGAAGCCGAACTCGGCTCCCCCGCCACCCTCATCCTCACCGGCGGCGCGGCACGATTTGTTGAACCGCTTGTTTTACATCCACACATCTACGACCCGAACCTGCTGCTGAAGGGGCTGGCGTTTTTGTATGAGAGGAATTGCGAGAAATAGAATAACCTGTTTTATCATAGGCAGTACGAAACCTCCCGCACATGGTCGGGAGGTTTCTATATTTTTTCTAACGCTTATTACTTTTTCACCTGTTCATACACCAGTCCCGGATAGGCTTCGAGGCTGACGCCGTTTTTTTCAAACATTGGAAATGCTTTTGCGCCGGATGCGCATACGGCAGTTGCCGTGCTTGCCTGTTCAGTGTAGCTCTCCCAGTTGTCGGCGGTAAGGCCAGGCTGGTATGCTTCCCAGGCGGTTTCGTATTCGGTGCTCTTGTCGGAAGGAATTGCATCTTTCAGGCTCTCGCCGGACCAGACGGCAAGCTGATCCGCTTTTTTGTAAGTGTATTCCGGGAGCTGATCGTCGCCCATCGACTGGTACAGCTCATAGCGGGTAATGGAGTCTTTGGAACTTCCGTAGGATTTTTCCATTTCTTTTTTCACGGTATCCATATCGGCATCATCCGGGTAGGTGATGTCTACTTCACACAATACCGGTTTTCCCGTCGCTCCGGTCTGATCGAGGTTGATAAACTGAAACATGACTCTGGAAGTTTTCTCACCGAAAACAGTGGCTTCTGTATCTACTGCGATCGCTGCTGCACTGTCGGTTTCAGAGAAAATCTCCACCTGATCCCGATCCAGATTCCAGTCAGCAAGTACTTCATCTACCGTTTTTCCCCATCCAGTATCCGGCGGTGTAATTTCCTTGCTGCTCTCTTTCGCTCCCTGACATCCTGTCAGCAATAAAGCACACATTACAAAAACACCTGCTAATTTTTTATTCATAATCTGCATCTCCTTTCTACTTTGTTATTTTTTTCACATACTTATTGTTAGCTCTATATTACTACATATTTTTCTGAAAATCTATGACGTTTCTTTAAAATTTTCTTACATTTCTCTTATATGTATGATTTTTTCACAGCAGAAAAGCCCCGGCACAAAACCGAGGCTCTTCGCACGCTCTTTCAAGCGCTGATACAAATATTTAGTTGACATTATACTCATTCAGGTTTCTAAGTTAGCAGGGCTGCTACTCAGCAAAAATATTTGCTAATACGACAGCCCCCTAACTTTTCTTCAGCTATTTATTAGTATATATTGTCACGATACTATTCACTTTCACCACTCTCTGTCTCAACATAAGATGTATTTTCCGTTTCTTGATCATCCTGCGTATCTTCTGTGGAATATTCCGATTCAGCTTCCGTATCTGTTACTTTATGAATATGTTCATTTTCCACGATTTCCTTGCTTATTTTCTCCTGCTCCTGTGACCACAATTCTTCTGCTTCATTTGTATCAATCGATTCGTCCAGTGTAGCTTTGAATTCCTGTTCTCGATCAAGATAAAATTTTTTAATTACCAGTTCCTTTCCAAAAATATCACGAATTTTATCACAATAAGCATCGATTCCTCCGCTGGCATTAATCAATGCCACGGTTTCTTCAGAATTACCGATGTCTTCGCCATCCAGAATCGACTGATAAAGTTCGCGAATTGCCTGAAGGTTTTCATCGATTTCTTCATCCGTACATTCGTATCCCTCTCCTAAAGCATAGTAATATTCACTCTTTAATTTGCTTAATGATTCATACGCTGTTTCTTCTGGATTTGCTATATTCAGAATCTCATTTGCTCTTATCTTCCAATCCATTTCTGCCTGTGTGATAGCAATATTATCACCCACTGCATATAAGCCTTCCTCTCCTTCGTTACTATAAACAGCCATATCATCTTGAAAAACTGGATTCTGATCAATAATGGCTCCCAATTTTTCAAGTTCTTCCGGTCCCACATTTTTTGAAGCATTCGTTACATTTCTGACACAAAAAACAGTAATTACACTCGCGGAAATTAAACCAACTCCCATAATTGCATATTTTTTCTTATTCTTGATATTCATAGTCATTCTCCTTTTATAAAACACAAAACATCCGACATTTGAATTAATTAGTAATATACTAAAACTTCCCATACCTAAAATGGGCTTCGCACCTTGAAAATTCAATATTTC
>CAVLAW010000026.1:0-19262 GCA_963661155.1 Tidjanibacter massiliensis
GAAGCCACATCGAGATGCAGCGCAGCGGAATCGAGATGGGGCTCTGAATAGTTACGATTTTTTTTGCAAATTTTGCCAAAATTGCGGTAATATTTACGGTTGAAATTCCAGTAGCCGGGTAGTATAATCGGGTTCGTGACATTGAGAAGTACTTATGTTATGTGGGTAACGGGGAGAAAGGAAATCTAACAAAAGTGAAATTATTAAGACAGTTTCTGGTAATTATGGCGGTTTCGTTCGTCGGGGAAATCCTGCACGCCGTTCTGCCGCTTCCGATTCCGGCGAGCATTTACGGCCTTGTTCTGATGCTGGCACTTCTGATGACGGGAGCCTTAAAGCTTTCTGCCGTCGAAGACGCGGGCAAATTTATGATCGAGATTATGCCGGTCATGTTCATTCCGGCGGGCGTCGGCCTGATGGAATCCTGGGGTGAATTAAAAGCCGCTCTCGTTCCGGTTCTCGTGATTACGCTGGTCAGCACCATTGTGGTTATGGTTGTTTCCGGCCGCGTGACGCAGGCGGTCATCCGTATGGAAAAGAAACATAAAGGAGGAGATGCAAAATGACAAATATGCTCTGTGAATCCGCATTTTTCGGCGTTGTCATCAGCCTTCTCGCGTATGAGCTCGGCATGCTGTTAAAGAAAAAATTCGAACTTCCGATTTTCAATCCGCTTCTGATTTCGATCGCTGTCGTCATCGTGTTCCTTGCCGTTTTTGACATCGATTATCAGAGCTATAATGACGGTGCAAAATATCTGAGCTACCTGCTGACACCGGCAACGGTCTGCCTGGCCATTCCGCTGTATGAGCAGATGGAGGCTCTGAAAAAGAACGTCAAAGCCATCCTCGCCGGAATTCTCTCCGGTGTGCTGACGAGCCTTACCGTGGTTCTCGTGCTGGCACTGCTCTTCAACCTGGATCATAAAATGTACGTGACGCTGCTGCCAAAATCCATCACAACAGCGATCGGCATGGGCGTATCCGAGGAACTCGGCGGTGCGGTGACGATCACCGTTGCGGTTATCATCATCACCGGTGTGCTGGGAAATATGCTGGCGGAGACGCTCTGCAAGCTGTTTCACATCGAGGAGCCGATTGCAAAAGGTATCGGCATTGGATCGGCTTCCCACGCGATCGGTACGGCAAAGGCCATGGAGATGGGCGATGTCGAGGGCGCGATGAGCAGCCTTTCGATTGCGGTTGCAGGTATTCTGACCGTGATCGGGGCGTCGATTTATGCGATGTTTCTTTAAAAACTAAATTCTGCAGAACTATGAGAAACACGCTCCGCGAGTTTCTCAAGTTATCGCGGCAGTCGCCAAGGTCTCGTGCAAGCACGGACTTTGGCTCGTTGCCCGCGTAAATTAGAAAAATCCGGGAATGGAAAGTATTTCAAAACTTTCCGTTCCCGGATTTTCTGTATCTGAAGTTTAAAATTCCGACTGTAAAAACTCTTCTATAAACAGAAGCGCCGCTCCGATCGCCGACGTGTACTGGCCATGTGTGCCGACCAGAAGCTGCTCCCGCTTAAGCGGAAACGGGCTGATCGCATTGACTTTCGCAAGTAATGTCTGACAGTCTTCCTCCGTGAAATACGGTGCAAGGTAACCGCTCACAATCACCGCCCCATCGAGCAGCAGGTTCGCTGTTTTCACTGCATAGGCAAGGTGCGACAGATACGCATCCCAGATCCCCGCAAGGCGCGCATCGTTTCCTTCCCGCAGCGCCGGGAAAAATTCTTTCACCGGCATCCGTGCCGCCGCTTCGAGTGCGTTGGCGGAGCAGTACGTCTCGAGACATCCCTTCTGCCCGCAGTAGCATTCCGGCCCTTCCGAGTCAATGCAGATATGCTCCAGTGTTCCGCTGTGCATGGAAAATCCCTGGTGAACCTTGTGATTCGTAATCACCGCCCCGCCGAGATTGCGGTTCAGCAGAAAGACCACCGCGCTCTCCAGTGAAGGATGATTCCAGAGTTCCAGCGAGGCCGCCGCTTTCGAATCATGCTCCAGCCGGCACGGATACGGAATCCGTGCAGAAAAGTCCGAAAGCTTCATATCTTTGTTGTGGAGAATCTCCCCGTAAAGTACCGAAGCCCCGTCCGGTGCCGGGATTCCCTGCGTCGCAATCGAGACACCGAGGATCTTCGCTCGGTCGTATCCGTTTCGTTCAATAAACGCTTCCAGTGCCGATGCCAGATTGTCATAATACGCATCACTCTGTTCAAACGGCACAGCAACCGTCTCCTCAGCGATCACCTCCCCATAGAGATTGACCGCCGCAAAATGAAACATCTTTTTCAAAATCCCGATTCCAATCGCAATCCGGTACTCCGGCACAATCTGGATCACCTGGGCCTTCCGCCCGCCGGTCGACTCGAAAAAGCCGTCCCGCGTGATCAGCCCCTCTTTTTCCAGCACATTGAGGTTCTGGCTGACCGTCGAGAGTCCCATCGTGAGATCCTGCACAATCTGCTGTTTCGCGGTCTGATGATGCTCGTAGATGTACTGATACACGCTCTTTTTATTGATCTTTTTTAACGTAATTGTGGTAATACTCTTTTCGTTCACGCAAAAACGTCCTCTCTTTTACCGCTCCATCACATTGATCGACTCGATGCCGACGCTTCCGCCGCGCACAACTTCGATCTTGCCGAATTCTTCTTTCATCAGCTTCACAACCGCATCGTTTTTCGTCGCGGTCTGGACAAACTCGAGCAGCAGGCTGTCTTTTCCGTAGTCGATGACTTTCGCCTTGAATGTCTCGGCGATCTGGAACAGCTCGACTTTATCGGCTGCGCTGCAGTTAAAGACCTTGATATACAGAATCTCTTTCATACGCACAAACACATCTGTGAAATCGATGACCTTGATGACTTCGACCATGCGGTTGAGCTGCTTTTTGATCTGCTCAAACGTCTCGTCATCGCTGACCGTGGCGATCGTCATACGCGATACGGTCGGATCCTCGGTCGTTCCGACAGTGAGGCTGTCCAGGTTATAGCTTTTTGCGGAAAAAAGCCCGGAAATCTTGGAAAGAACACCCACCTGGTTTTCTACGTACAGTGAAATCCATCTTTTTTTCATTTCCTTATTCATCACGCTTTCCTCCTAACAGTCCATAATCATATCTTCGAGTGTTCCACCCGGTTTGATCATCGGGTAAACCATCTCCTCCGGGTCGATGATAAATTCGATGATCGTCGGAGTCTTGGTGTTTTTCTTTGCCTCTTCAAACGCAGCGGCAATGTCTTCTTTCTTCATGACACGAATGCCTTTTGCACCGTAGCTCTCAGCAAGTTTGATGAAGTTCGGTGTGTATTCCGGGTACTCCACTCCGTCTGTGCGGCGGGAAAGTGCGCCGGCACGCAGATTCGTCATGCTGTAGCGTTTGCCGTAAAACAGCTTCTGCCACTGGCGTACCATGCCAAGGTATTCATTGTTAAAGATACACAGGATGACCGGAAGCTCCTCGAGGACGGCCGTTGCAAGCTCCTGAATATTCATCTGCATACCGCCGTCGCCGGAAATCGCGATGACCGGTTTGTCCGAGTTTCCGATTTTCGCTCCGATTGCGCCCGGAAGGCCGTATCCCATCGTTCCGAGGCCGCCGGACATGATGATCTGTCGGTTTTCGGTGATATCGACGTACTGGCTTGTCAGCATCTGGTGCTGTCCGACGTCAGTGACGATGATCGCGTCATCAAACTGTTTGTTGATAGCATCGAAGATATCGAGCGGTCCCATCACGCCGTTCGGGCGCATGGTCAGCGGATGCTCGTTCTTCCATGCATCGATCTGCGCGAGCCATTTTCCGGTACTGCACGGCTCGACATACTCTGCCATCTTTGTGATCGCCTCTTTCGCATCGGCTACGATCGGGATATCGACGTGGATGTTTCGGGAGATTGAAGCGGTGTCGATGTCGATGTGGACAATCTGCGCGTGCGGGGCAAATTCATGCAGCTTTCCGGTGATACGGTCGTTGAAACGTGTTCCGATCGAGAACAGCAGATCGCACTCGCTGACCGCCATATTTGCTGCATAAGCACCGTGCATGCCGAGGTTTCCAATGAACAGCGGATGTTTCGTGGAAATCGCGCCGCGTCCCATAACGGTTGTGACAACCGGCACCTGTGTTTTCTCTACCACTTCGCGGAAGATTTCCTGCGCATGCGCGATGTTGACGCCGCCTCCGGCGAGGAACAGCGGGCGTTTTGCTTTCGAGAGCATCTTTAACGCACGTTTTAACTGGCCGATGTGAACGCTGGTGTTCGGTTTGTAGCCGCGGATGTTGACATTTTTCGGATACTCTGCGCTGCCAAGCTCTGCCATCACATCTTTTGGAAGGTCGATGAGGACAGGACCCGGTTTTCCGGTGCGGGCAATGTAGAAGGCCTCTTTGATGATGCGTCCGAGATCCTCACGGTTTCTGACGGTCACACCGTATTTTGTAATGCTGCGGGTGATGCCGACGATATCAACCTCCTGGAATGCATCGTTTCCGATGAGGTGGCGGGCTACCTGGCCGGTGAAGCAGACAAGCGGAACGCTGTCGTAGTTGGCGGTTGCAAGTCCGGTGACAAGGTTTGTTGCGCCAGGGCCGCTTGTTACGAGGCACACTCCGACTTTTCCTGTCGTTCTTGCATAAGCGTCTGCCTCATGCACCAGCGCCTGCTCGTGACGCGGCAGAACGATTTTGATTTCATCCTGTTTGTAAAGCTCATCGCTGATATCGATGGTGCAGGCTCCCGGGTAACCGAAGAGATACTCGACACCCTCCTCCTTCAGAGCCTTTACCAGAAGTTTGTTTCCTGTAATCTGTTTCATATGAAAACCTCCTGTTCTAATACTTCGGAAACGAGAAAAACACGCTTTGCGAGTTTTCCTCGTTATCGCGGCATTCGTCAAGGTCTCGTGCAAGCACGGACTTTGACTCATTGCTCGCGAAAAAAATCCCCGAACATAAAACACATTTACTGTGCCTTACGTTCAGGGAGAATGTTTCCATCCACGGTACCACCTGAATTCCAGAAAATCTCTTTTCTGCTCAATCCATACGGGACAAATCGTCCGATACGACATCCCGGTAACGTGGGAACTACGTTGGAGCCTACTTGGAAAAAATATTTCTGTCCGCTTTTTCTGTTCAGTCCACTGCTCGAGGGCTACTTCCGCAGGCACGCTCACGGAGATTCTCACCATCCATCTCCTCTCTTGGCTTTGCGCTGCCAGGTACTCCTCCCTGTCACTGCATTTTAGGGTTCACTTTGTTGTCTATTATAGTCGGAAATGACACACGTTGTCAATCGTTTCTTGACTTTTCCTCCCGCGTATGCTTTACTTAAGCAGGTTTGTATTAAAGAATAAGGAGTTAAAATCCATGATGATGACATACACACAGGAAGAGCTCTCTTCCATCGTCCACACTTTTGCTTTCCCGGGAACAGTGACCGACTGGACCCCACACGGGAACGGCCATATCAACGATACGTTCCTGGTCCGCTCCACCGAAAACGGTGAGCTCCGCAAATCCATCCTGCAACGCATGAACCGCACCGTTTTCCACCAGCCGGAGGAGCTGATGCAGAATATTGCACAGGTAACCGCATTTCTGCGTAAAAAAATCACAGCCGCAGGCGGCGATCCCTTACGCGAGACACTGAACCTGATCCCGACGACCGACGGCGCCTGGTTTTTCGTCGATGACCGCGGGGAATACTGGCGCGCATTTCTCTTTATTTCGGATGCGTCCTGCTACGACGCGGTGACCGATCCGAAGCTGTTTTACGAGACCGGAAAGGCATTCGGCCGCTTCCAGCAGATGCTCTCCGACTTCCCGTCCGCCTCTCTTTTCGAGACGATCCCGAATTTCCACAATACCCCGCTCCGCTACCAGGCACTTCTGCAGGCCGCACAGACGGACCCGAAGGGACGGCTCAAAAACGTCTCGGAAGAAATGGCGTTTTTCCTCGATCACGCCGATGATTACGGTGTTGCAGAGCGCATGAAAGCCTCGGGCGAGCTGCCGATCCGCGTGACGCACAACGATACGAAGCTGAACAACATCATGATCGACGACGCGACCGGCGAGGGCATCTGTGTCATCGACCTCGACACGATCATGCCGGGACTGTCGATCTTCGACTTCGGTGATTCGATCCGTTTCGGCGCGAATACGGCCGCCGAGGACGAGCAGGACGTCTCGAAGGTATCTCTTTCCCTTCCGCTTTTTCAGAGCTACACAGAGGGCTTTCTCGCAGGCTGCGCCGGTTCCCTGACCCGTGCGGAAGTCGAAATGCTGCCGATGGGCGCGAAGCTGATGACCCTCGAATGCGGTATCCGCTTCCTCACCGATTATCTGATGGGCGATACCTATTTCAAGACCGCTTACCCAGAGCACAACCTCGTGCGGGCGCGGACGCAGATTGCGCTCGTGGCGGATATGGAAGACAAATGGGGCGAGATGGAAAATTATCTCTGGAAATACTGATCCAGCTCCGGCCGGTTGTTGCTGTATGCCGCTGCAAGCCGTCCGTGAATGCGGAACCAGATCGGCATCCCTTCTGTAATATGAATATCCGATGTCGAACGCGCTCTCGCACTGCGGATAATCTCGTCCATTTTTTCATTCATTTTGCTGTATCCTCCTCTGTTTTTTCATTTTATTTTTCAAAAATTGTATACTTTTCATATTCATCTGCATATGCTATAATAGCCACAGAGAGAATGATAAAACTCATGGTAACTCGAAAAGCCCCGGTAGGCCAACACCGGGGCTTTTCTATTCCGTTTTTCTTTTTACTCATAACTGATCTTCATCAGCTCTTCCGGTGTTGTCACGCCCTGTTTTACCAGGATAAGACCGCTTTCTTTCAGGGTACGCATGTGTTTCTTTTCTCTTGCATACTGCGTAATTTCTTCCACCGTATTGTGGTTCGTGATCATCTTCCGGATCTCATTGTCGATGACGAGGATCTCATGCACCGCAATTCGTCCGCGGTATCCCGTGTTGTTGCACTGGCCGCAGCCCATGCCGCGTTTGACGGTCTTCACGTCCTGCCCTAAGAACATACGCTCCTGCTCCGTCGTCTCGACCTCTTTCGCACAGTTCGGGCAGATTTTACGCATCAGACGCTGTGCCACGAGTCCCACGAGGGAGGCTGCCACCAGATACGTCTCAACACCCATATCCTCCAGACGCACGATACTCGAAACAGCGTCGTTCGTATGAAGCGTACTCAATACGACGTGGCCTGTGATTGCCGCACGGACGGAGGTACTTGCCGTCTCGCCGTCCCTGGTCTCTCCAACCATGATGATATCCGGGTCCTGACGCATCAGGGCGCGGAGTCCCACATCGAACGTAAGGCCGGCGACCGGGTTGACCTGCGTCTGGTTGATGCCGGGCAGGTTCTTCTCGACCGGATCCTCGATTGTCGAGATATTGACATTCCGTCCCGACAGATAATCGAGCACCATATACAGTGTCGTCGATTTACCGCTTCCCGTCGGTCCCGTAATATAGATAATGCCGTTCGGCGTATTCAGCATCGGCTGGAACTGGGAATAGCTGAAATCATCCATTCCAAAATGATCCGCGTGCTCTAAGTGGCCCGTCGCCGCCATAATACGGAGAACCGCCTTCTCGCCGAACACCGTCGGCAGAATCGAAACACGGATATTGACGTTATTGTCCTCAATTCTTACACGGAAATGGCCGTCCTGCGGGATCCGCTTCTCCGCGATATCCAGGTTCGCCAGAATCTTGATACGCGCAATCAGCGGCGCATGAATGTTTCTCTGGATCGTAACGTACTCCATGATCACGCCGTCGATACGCATGCGGACCTTCGTCTCCTTCTCGAACGGCTCGATATGAATATCACTCGCATTCGTCTTGATTGCACGCTCGATGAGACTGTTTAAGAGACGGATAATCGGTGCCACATCGTCGCTGTTCTCGATGTTCTCAATCTCGATGTCATCCTCATTTATGGTCGCAAAACCGACATTCGCCTGTTTTGCCGCCTTCCGCGCGCTGACCTCCGCAAAGTAATACGAAACGGCCTGCCGCAGCGGCTGCTCCTCACTTAAGACAATCTCCAGATCACAGCCCGTCTGCTGGCGGACCTCCTCCAGGGCAAAGTAGTTCAGCGGATCATTCGTCGCAAGCACCATGTGATGCGCCTGCACACTGACCGGCAGAAGCAGATTTTTCTCCGCCAGATTCTTCTGGACCATCGCCACCGCGTCGAGATCGACGGAAAGCTGTGCCACATCCACGATTTTCAGATGAAGACGGTTCGCCAGTGCATCGAGCACCTGCCCCTCTGTCACAAAGCCCAGTTCCATCAGAATCTGTCCGATACGCTTGTCGCGATGTTCCTTCTGATACGCCAGCGCCTCGGACATCTGCTCATCGTTTACATAGCCCTTCTCCTTCAGGACATCTCCTATTCTCAGATTTGTTTTCATATCCTTTAATTCTCCTCCCCGGTTCCGTCAATTTCATCATTTCCGCACAGATAAACCACCAGCACACAACTGCATGAAGTGTGCGCCACGTCCTCGAGTGCACCGTTCACATACGTGCTCTCCTGCATCTGGAACGATTTTACCTGAATGCCGGGATAATTCTTTGCAATATCGTCAAGCAGCGCCCGCACCTGATCCTCCTCGCCCTGCAGGGTCAGGTTGACGCTCACACTGTTCACATACTGGGTATAGCTGCCGGTGTTCGAAGAGGATGCAGTATCTGTGCTTTCGCTGTCTCCGTTCAGCTCCGCACCCGCGCTCTCGAGTGCCGAAGAAGAACTTCCGATGTCTGCCGATGCACTTGCCGATGCGCTCGTGTTTTTCGCCAGAAAATAGGGATTCGGTACCCCGTATTCCGGGTCGGAAATATTCAGATAGACCGGCATCAGCCCGTATTCCAGCACAAGGCCTGTCACAAGCTGGTCGATTTTCCGGTTTTCCATCGGGGTATAATAGCCCGTTTTTGCCTCTTCCAGGCCTTTCTTCTGGTTCACAATCCGGTCCGCTACGGTCTGGATATTGGAAATGCTGTAGTCCATCTCCTGCTGCTGCACTTCCAGGTCATCCCGCTGCTGCACGAGATCCTGATGTGTCTCGATGCCCGGCAGGATCAGAAAATGCGCCGCGAAAAAGATAATCAGGACGCATGCCAGAAATTTGAGCAGGACAATATCGCCCGGTTTTAATTCCATCTCAAGTTTCACTGTGCATCACCTCCTGTTGTATCTTCTTCTGTTGCTTCTTCTTTCATCACACAGGAGAGCGTCATGGAATACTTTCCGTCGTCGTACGAATAGCCGCTGTAGTCGACCGACTCAAACAGTCCTGTGTCCTCCAGGCTCTGTACGTACTCCGGGATATCGATGACCTCCTTGCTGACTGCGTAGAACGTCAGAAGACCGGTGTCGGCATCCATCGTCTGAATCCGGACTTCCATGTCCTTGCCGCCCACATCCTCGATCTGCTCTATCTTTTCCTTCGTCAGGTCCGGGTAGGTATCAAGGTTCTTGTCCATCTGGCGCACCTGGTTTGTCGCGGACGCAAGCGCGGTACTCTGCTCTTCCTGCGCCTTCGCCTTCTGATACTGCGTCTGCACCAGTTCGCTGTTGATCCAGTCGTTGATTTTGTCGATCTCCCCCTGCGTCTGATGATTCCAGAGCACGATGCCTCCATATACGGCAAGACACACTACAAGCGAAATCGTAGGGAACACAAAGTGCTTTGCCAGCTCTCCTTTTTCGATTCCCGGATTTTCCTGTGAAACCATCCATTTCTGGTAAAGGTTGACATTCTTTTTCTTCTTTTCGGTGATCATCGCACCGATGCAGTCGAGATAGTCAGTTGCCTGTCCTTCTGCTTCAAACGCAAAGCTGACTTTCAGCGGATGCACTTCCAGGTTCATACCGCGGATGCCGTCCTCTCCTGCTTCAAAATCGTCCGCACTGCATCCGGCATAGTAAACGTCGGTGATCGGCTGTGATGCCTGCTGGGTCGAATAGAACTGCAGAATACCGGAAATATTCCGCACAATCTCGGTTCCGAAGTCCAGCGTTCCGCGCTCACTGAAGATACGGCTCCGCGTGGAATACAGGTACTGGCCCTTCTGGTAGAGAATACTCGTCATACTGTTTTCTTCAAATAAAAGATAAATTTCCGTCTTTTTCCGGTACTCTTTTAAGTGGTCGAGTACACGGAGATATCCTTCCATCTGGACAGAAATGCCGGTGATTTTCAGTTCAATTTCTTTGCACATGGAAAGCAGCCGGTCAAGAAGATTCTGTTCGGCACTTGCACAGCAGATGCAGACACCCGCTTTCCGGTCGGAGAATATTACACCGTAGTCGGAAAGGGTTTCCTCGGAAGCATTCTCCGCAAGCGCGTTCGCCGCCATCTTTTCGAGTTCTCTTCCGCTCGAAAACGGAATCTTCGTCACACGGGTACTCGAATACGAACCCGGCAAAATCAGCTTTACCTTGTCCGGCTGATAGCGCTGCTGATATTCCATCAGGGCTTCCTTCCACTGGTCAATCGGATCGCCGTACCCCTCGATCGGGATCTGATGGATCTTCTGCACCAGCGGAGCTTTTCCCTCTTTTCCGCTCGCCGCAAGAATGCAGTCTTCCTGCAGCAGGATCACGGTATCACTCATAATTTATCTGTCTCCCTTCTTTTATGCGTTCTCTATAGCTGCGTAGGACTGATAAATCGGAAGCATGACAGCAATCATGATGAAACCGACAATGACAGCCATAAATAAAATCAGGATCGGCTCGAGTAGCGTAACCATACGCTTCGTTGCCTCCTCGGACTCATCCTCGAGGGTGTTGGCGATAGAATCGAGCATGACGTCAAGACGGCCGCTCTCCTCGCCGACGAGGATCGTGCTGGCGAGCTTTTTCATCAGGCCGTCCACCTCGCGCAGTGCCTGGGAGAGCGGGATTCCGCTCCGCACCTGTGTTACAACGCCCTCAAACTGGTCTTCAATATAACTGTTTCCAATCGTGCTTCCTGCAATGCCGATCGCCGAGGCAAACGGCATACCGCTCGAATAAAGACTGCTCAAGGTACGCGCAAACCGCGCCGTGTAGATGACCTTGAAAAGCCGTCCGAACATCGGCAGATGCACTTTCCGGTAATCTATTTGGCGGCGGACTGCCGGGATGCCTGCGATGATGCGGATCACAGCGACAACGCAGAGCACAACGAGAATCGCAATGTACCATTTCTGTGTCAGGAAATCTGACGCCGCGATCAGAACGTTTGTGACCCACGGAAGGCTGTCCATCTGATCGAACAGGCTCTGGAACTGCGGCAGAATAAAGGTGACGATCAAAATGACAATCGCCACGCAGAGGACCAGCAGGACGCACGGATACGTCATCGCCGATTTGACCTGCTGGGTCAGCTTGTAATCTTTTTCATACTGGATTGCGAGACGCTGGGCCACCTGATCCAGATTTCCGCTTCCCTCACCGGACCGGAGCATGCCGATCATCAGATCCGGGAAACAGCCCTTCGTCTCCATTGCCTCGGAGAGCGGCGTACCTTTTCGAAGGTCCTGCAGAACCGCCTGGTAAATTTCTTTTTCCTGCGGGGAGATGCTCTCCTGCTCAGAGAGAATATCGAGCGCCTGCACCAGGCTGATGCCTGAGGCAAGAAGGGTGGAAAGTTCGCGGCAGAACTCCGTCAACTGCTTCGCATTCAGTTTTTTATAGCCTTTTGCCTCGGTGAGATTTTTTGCACTCACAAGGAACAGATCCTGCTCTTTCAACTGCTGGATCAGCGCCGTCTCGGTCGCCGCGTCGGCGGTTCCCCGGTGGCTTTTTCCTTTCATATCTTTCGCAACATAGCGAAAACGCGCCATAGCTTCTTCTTCCTTTCTTTGTGGTAACTTTTAAAGAAAATGCAGGTACCACGCTGCTATTTGATCGCCCCAGAAAGCGGCGATGCCGAGCCCGACGGCAAGGTACGGGCCAAAGGCGAACTTGTCTTTTTTGCCGAGTTTCTCAGTTTTCAGCATGACGGCTCCATAGCTTCCTCCAAGGACAACGCCGAGGAACATCGCAACGACGGTCGCCGCGGTGCCGAGGAACAGTCCCGAGACTGCCATCAGTTTGATGTCTCCGCCGCCGAACGCGCCCGGAATGAGGAGTGCGAGGATCAGCATCGGCACAGAAATGATGACGGCTCCGATCAGGCGGTCACGGATGGAATGCGATGGAACCAGGAAAATTTCTGCAACTGCAAGAAGCAGAATCAATACATGGAACCGGTCGTAAATGGTCTGCGTGTCGTAATCGATCACGGCGATGACGTAGAGGATGCAGCAGAAAGCGAAGATAACGGCTCCCTGTAAGGTGAGCAGTCCGCTTTCGGTTCCGAACCGGTGCACGGTGAGCAGAAAAAGAGCGCCGCCCAAGATCTCGGAGATCAGACAGCGGAGCGGGATTCTGGTTCCGCACGCTTTACACTTTCCGCCGAGCGCCAGATAGCTGACGACGGGGATCAGTTCTGCGGGGGATAAGGTTTTTCCGCAGTGATCGCAGTAGCTTCGGCCGCGGACGAGGTTTTCTCCTTTCGGGAGACGGTCCGTGACGACGGTGAGAAAGCTGAAAATGCAGGCTCCGATCAGAAAGAGGAGGACTGCCATCAGCGTTTCCAGAAAAATTAACATAGGTAAAACTCCTGTTTTCGTTTGTTTTCCCGTAACTACGGGGGATGCTTTTCTTTTTGCATCTGTTCTGCACCGGAACCGGATTCTTTGTCCGGCTCCGGTGCGGAACAGATACAAAAAGCGGGGTTAGCTTCCGCTTTTTGTATCATACCAGATTGCTCCGTACTTCGTACTCCCGCAATCTTCAAAAACATTCGTAATCCGCTCATTTTTCTCCGAAAAATGGCTGCTTACTCATGTTTTTGCGGGTCCCAAGATCAAAAAACCTCCTGCAAGCAAGCTTGCGTCGGATTTCTGATCTTTTGACCCTGATATCATGGTATTGTCGTGGTAGACCGTGTAGGTCGACGTGTTCGCCTGATACCAGACGGTGTACTCGCCTTCCTGATAGACGAAGCGAAGGACCTGATAGCCTGCCTCGTCGGTCTGTAATACCCAGAAGTCTCCCGGAGCTTTGGAGAGCTCCAGGATCTCTTCGTAGAGGCCTTCTGCGACTCCGCCCTCGCGGGTTTTGTCGCAGAAGTCTCCGCTGCTGCCGTAGCGCTCCGTTCCCTTGACCTGGAATGCCATACGCACCGATTTGGCATGTCCGAGAGCGACCTGGGCGTCGGCTCGGTAGAGGAGACGGAGTGAGGCTGGAATAAGTAAAATTGTAGTCATTAACGCAATAAATATTACAAGGAGAATACTTCTAAATAAACGAGTTCTATTCTTTTGAGATTTAAAAAACGTTTTTATTTCAAACATATATTCTTCTCCTTGTATTCCCAAATACTACTATTTAACTTGCTTTTCCAACAAGATATTTACCTTCCAAAGTCTGTCCAGCTTCTGGTGTTACATTTGCTGTATCTGCATAATAGGTACATGTTTTCCCTGCATTTGTGTAAGTCAGCTCAGTGATTTTTCCTCCACTAACAATAGCAGAGAAATTAGTAGCTGTAACCGCTACTTCTGATAAATCTGCAATGTCAGAAATCAATACTATATTTTTTCCCGTTACTGTACTTGCTGCAACCTCAATTTCTGTTTTCTGATCCGATGCATATTTTTCATCAACCAGTGTCTGCGTTGCCATAACAATCTGACGAGTCTCAGCTACGATAGATTTATTCTTTGCCTTGTCAATATATCCTGTCAGTGCCGGAATCAGCAGTGCTGCCAGGATTGCGAGGATTACCAGTACAACGATCAGCTCTACCAGGGTAAATCCTTTCTTTTTGTTTTCTTTCATGCTCTTGATCATGATTTCATCTCTCCTTCATGGAATCGTGTGTATTTATAAACGCCTCGGTGCCAGCGCTTATATCGTAAGTTATGCCCGCTGCCGGTACCTCCGCAGCGGCGGTTACGGCTGCAAAATGGAAATCAGCTCTCCGCCTTTGCAGTCACTTCGCCATCACCCTGTTTAAATCGGACTTCATGGCGAAAGTCCAGTATTTCGGTATCCTGTGCTACCATTTTCGTTCTGTTTTCATCACTGTACAGCGTCACAACCGCAGTCAGTTCGTTCACCCTGTCTCCGTTCGCTGTACCTGCCGGCGTGGAAAATTCTACTTTCAGATAATTCTTCATGTAGAACCCCTTTCCGAACACTTCGGCAACCGCCCGCGCCTGCGGCTTTCCATTTGCTGCATAGACAAACGTTCCATCTGCCTCTCTCGTATAATACCGGGTCAGCAGTCTTCCAGCCTCCACCGCCGAAGCGGTACCGCTGTTGTTTCCGCCGGTCAGCACGGTCTCATCACAGCCCTCTGCCGAAACCACGACCGCATATCCCTCCTCATTTACAAATTCAAGAATCTGTCCCTGATTCAGGGTTCCATTGTCGCCTGCGATGTTGTTTCCGCCGGTCGCTGTCACCTGATAGAGTTTCACATACACCGTCGCATCCCGCGTGATCGACTGCAGCTCCGTCATCGTCGTGTCGAGGATCGACTGCGCATACTGCGTTTTCTGCACCTCCACAAAAATCCGCGAAGCCGAACTTAAGGTCTGCGCGCCCATCGCCATCAGAATCGTAATCAGCATCAGGCACACAATCATCTCGACGAGGGTCGTGCCGCTCCGATGTCGTTTTTTCAGCCTCACGGCGTATCACCTCCCGCATCATCACCGCCGGAACCGGCGCTGCCGTACAGGTAAAAGGTGATCTGCTGCGGCTGTCTCTTCGTATCCTGATAGTCTACCTTCTTCTCATCCAGCCGGACCGGAACCTGAAACACCAGATTACCTTTCTGCGTAAAATCGGAGCTGACCGCCTGAAACGAAATCGTTTGCTCCGCTCCCGGATCTGCTTCTGTCTCTGCAAAGCTCGTAAGAATCGCCGCCTGATCGGCACGGATCTGTTTATTTTTCTTTAACGCCGCGCTGCTGTACGACACCGCGCCCTCCAGAACCGCCGCCAGCATCAGAAACAGAAAGACGCTGACCAGCACTTCCACCAGCGTTTCGCCCGCATTCACGCGGCTCTTCCTAACTCTCCGCACCGGCATCGCCTCCTTCCTCTGTCGTCTGCTGTTCGGTATACGTGTTTTCTACATAACGGCAGGATGTTGTTTTGTCGAGATACTGGTAGGTAATGCTCCCATTGTCCGTTCCCGTGCCCCAGTTATCATACACTTCCCCTGCGCTGTTTCCTGTTCGCCATACCTTATTTTCCTCATCCCAGTAAAGCGCCGTACCATTGTAGCTGAAGCTGACATCGTACGTTTCCTCTCTGGCAAACTCCGTTGTATACGTGTACGAGACATCCTCGTAGTAGGCCGTCACATCCACGGAGAGCAGATATTTCCGGACCGTGGTCTTTCTGAGCGCCTCAATTTGGGCTGTATAATTTCCACTCGGGTCTAGCGGGATGGTTCCCTCCTGCAGAATCGTACTGCCCTCTCCAGCATTCGCCTCTTTTCGAAGCGTAACTCCAATGTTTCCATAGGAGCTGGCAAGATCCGACGTTTTGGAAAGATCTCCGAGATCGGTTCCACCTGTCACAAAGTGGTAGCTTGTTGCATCCGGGTTTCCGGCGTCGTATTCCACGTACTGCTCTCCGTCGAGAAAGCGGTTCGCAAAATCGTAAAAACTCCGGCTCGCCCCGGTATCTTCCTCGCTTTTCTGTGTTCCCTTCGTGAGCTGCTGCTCCAGCACCGCCGCATAGCTTTTGGCGAGCTGGTAACACCGCTCTTCTTCCAGCCGTTTGTTCGACTGCGCCGTCAGAAGTCCCGCCGTATACAGAATGGCAGCCGCAAACGCGAGGAAAAATGCCGATACACAAAGTACCACGGCCATCGATATTCCTTTGTTTCGATCAGCTTTTAACTGTTTCAGACGATTCATTTTCTGTGGGACTCCTTTTTGCTGCTGTTTCTCTAGTTATTCCATCTGACTTCCGATGCATCCGAAGCATGGAAGGCATCACTGCTCTTTCCATCCTGGTTTGCCTGCACATCTGCTGTCACGAATGCGTTGCTGGTCATGGTAAATGCACTGTTTGTGACGCTGGTGCCGTCGTTTGCCGTCATCGATACGACATCCGGGAGCCGTAAGGTGTAAGAAAAGCTTCCATCCTCCTGCTGCTCCACTGTCAGCGCCGCGGTCAGTTTCATCTGATACGTAATGTTCACACCATTTGCGGTTGAATAGCTGTTCTGCAGTTCGGTGCTGTAGCTGTCAAGCTCATACATATGGACTTTTTCATTTTCCTCACTGCTGCTCTTGGCACTCTCCGGCACGGCTGCCCATACCCATTCCTGTTTCTTCGTCTGCTCATTCATCTGCAGTACCTTCTGCTGTACGGTCACGCCGTTTTCGCTTTCCAGTACACGGATTTCGGCATTCATCGGCGTCTTGCCGCCCTGTGCATTCACTGTATTTCCTCTCAGGGAAATGGTGTAGAAATCTGCACTCTCCACACTGTTCCATGTCAGAACATTCTGTACGCTGTGCCACGTCTTTGCCTCTCCGTCGATATCCGGGTTGTCTGTCTGGATAACATCGAGGTCATATGCTCTTGTGTCAGACGCAATCGATGGCGCCGCCAGTTTGACATACGGCAGACGATACACATCGGATTTTGTCCATTTCGAGCTCACATTTCCGCCGCCGGAGGAAATTCTGGTGTAGAATACAATCCATTTTCCGGCATATTTCAGCGGAAGGCCTGTCATCTGATGGCGGTAGTTTGTGGAATTGACCACATCCATCTGTACCGGGGTTCCATCCGCGGACGGGTAGGTTACCAGCGGGGTTCCGCCGCTCATGGCTGCATCTTCGCTGTCGTAAATGTACGCTTTCAGCAGATATGTGCTGCCGCCCGGCGGGATGCTTCCGGCGTCTGCGGTAATGTTTACCTGCATGCCGCCGTTCTGGAACTTGTCCGCTGTCATGCTGCTGTTCTTATCATAATTCCAGTTGGTGTTCCATGTTACCTTCGGCTCTGCGAGACGGTCCGGGATTTCCATTTCCACGGGCACACCGTTCTTGCTGTCCAGATAGCTGCCGTTTTCCTCTGCTTTTGCAACCAGATAAAGAACGACTCGTTTTCCGGCGTACTCTTCCAGATCGTAACTGTTCTGGTAGATTCCATCCGCACCGGTTCCAGCCTGCACGACATCGCCGAGGGCTTTTGCCTCTCCCAGCGTATCGCCGTCGTATACCTGGATATACGGCTGATAGCCGGCACATCCGTTCTCCGAAGAGATGGCACTCCAGGAAATCTGATAGTTCAACTCATTGACATCGGTATTGGCAAGGGACATCTGTCCCGGCTGCTCCAGACGCTGTTTTACGGAATACGTTCCCTCGGAGGAAAGTCCGATCTGCGGCGTCTTTGTACCGCTCGAACTGCCGACGCGGGTTACCTTCAGCCGGACGCTGGTGTAGTTCCAGTCGGAGCCGTCCACGGTCAGCTGGTTCTCGCCCTCTTGGTAGGCATCCCCAACGTCGATGCGGACTTCGCGGCCGCTGTTCTTATCAATGCCGGTCAGCTCGACTTCATAGTTTCTCGTCTCCGTTGCTTTTTTGTCCTGATCCCACTGGAAGGTGTAATGGACGCTTCCATCCGCTGTAATTTCCGGCGTAAGGGTTGTATCCACATTTTCCAGTTTCGGAGCTTCAAGCCAGTTCAGGATGGCACTGCCGGAAATATATTTATAATTTCCAAATTCAGCCGTGTCGTCCGGCTCCAGCGTTGTATGAAGATAACTCCACGTTGCCTTCGTTCCATTCTCTGTCTCTTCCACTCCCATCAGCTCTTTGATGTTTGCCTCCGACGCATTCTCCGTCTCATGGTATGTATAAACCGGTCCCAGTCCGGAAGCCGAATACCACATGCGAATCTTCAGATTCTTCGCTTTTCCGATATACTCCGGAAGATTCTGGAAAATAACAGATGCTTTTCCATTTGATACGGTCAGAACATCTTCTTTAGCAAGCACAACTGCCTTCTCATTTTCCCAGTCTCCAATCAGCTCCACGCGGTAAACAGGCGGTGTCGTTGCCGACTTTTTGGAAGCATCCAGCGTTACTTTAATCTGCAGATCATCCAGTGTCGTTCCCGTCATTTCAACATTTTCCGTTATTCCAGCCAGTGAAATCTCAGGAGCATAACCTGGCAGACATACCGGCGTTGAAACCTTTTTGGAATCCTGTACCATAGAGCCTGTTCCACTTCCAGTCGTGGCCTGTGCTACCATCTGATACATGGTATTGCTTTCATCTACCCCGATCTGCCCGGTTCTGTTGTTGTTTGTCAGTGTAACAGTATCGACACCCTGAATGGTTACGTTTACCTTCCAATCTGGATAAAGAGCGTTACCATTTTCATCTACCGCATTATACTCATCCAGATTATTGAGACTGAACTGGTATTTATACGAATACTTTCCATTCCAAGAATCCCATCTCGTGCCAGCAATTACAAGCTCAACCCGCACATCCGGATCCGGAAGAACACGGTTAAGATCTGCCTCTTTTACTACATAGGCATCTGACTCTTCCACATCATCAAACATGCTGACCGATGTCACTTCGATCGTTGCATTTTTTTCCATTCCTTCCGGAATTGAGAAGCTTCCTTCCTCGGTATACAGGTTATGAACAACCGTCTTGTTTCCGCTTGTCACTTTTACGCGGTACTTAAACGGGTCGCATTTCAGAACATTGCCGTCTGCATCTTTTGGATTTCCAACTCTGTCCTGCGCGGTAATCTTTAACGTAACCTTTCCATCTGCAATCGCAGCTTCCACCTTTTCCGGGGCTGAAATTTTATTATTTACAACTCCTTCCAGCCGTCGATAACTTTCCCGCGTCTGTTTCAATGCTTCGTTCTGGGATTCATCTGCTATTTCAATAAAGTGCTGCCAGGTACTGTTTCTGTCGTATTTCTGTTCCACTTCAAACAGTACTTCGCCTTTCCGATTTCCGTTAGAATCTGTGATGATTCCATTTTCGTCGATCACATCGGAACTTCCAGATACTGTTTTTCCATTATCTACTCTTATGAAATCCCATTTTCCTGTTGTCAGATCCTGAACCTCATATGCAGAAAATGCATAC
>CAVLAW010000027.1:0-19083 GCA_963661155.1 Tidjanibacter massiliensis
TCACTCAGCAGTGAAACACTTGCTGTTTCGCTGCGTAAGAAAGTGATTCAGGTGTGAGCAGCCCTCCTTTTGCGAAGCAAAACTTTTTAATGAGGGCTGCGAATGATGCTACAGTTCGCAGGGTACCTGTGAATTGTAGCAGAAAGGGAATTCAATGTTAAATATAGGAAGAAAGCAAAAGCTGGTAGTAGTAAAGAAAGTGGAATTCGGTATTTACCTTGGGGAGACCCGGGAAGCGGGCGAGAAGGAGCGTGTTCTTCTGCCGATCAAACAGGTGCCGGAAGGAACAAAAGAGGGAGATGAACTGGAAGTATTTCTGTACCGCGATTCCAGCGACCGTCTGATTGCGACAACCAGAGAGCCGAAGCTGGTGCTTGGAGAGCTGGCTGTCTTAAAAGTAGCTGCTACCGGAAAGATCGGAGCGTTTCTGGACTGGGGTCTGGAAAAAGATCTGTTTCTTCCGTTTAAACAGCAGACCCGCCGCCTTCACCCGGGAGATGAAGTGCTGGTTTCCCTCTATATTGATAAGAGCGACCGTCTCTGCGCAACCATGAAGGTTTACCATTTCCTGAAAACCAATTCTCCGTACGTCGTAGGCGATACTGTGAAGGGAAGAATCTACGAGATCAGCGGAAACTTCGGTGTTTTCGTTGCTGTTGATGACCGCTACTCCGGCCTGATTCCAAAGAGAGAAGCCCAGGCAGACTACCACGTCGGTCAGGAACTCGAGTGCCGCGTCACCGAAGTCAAAGAGGACGGAAAACTGTCCCTGTCCGCACGCGGAAAAGCATACGAGCAGATCGCGATCGATGCAGAGAACGTACTCTCCGTCATTGAGGAGTTCGCAGGAGTTCTCCCATTCGATGACAAAGCATCACCGGAAGTCATCCAGAGAGAATTTGGCCTCAGTAAAGCCGCATTTAAGCGCGCTGTCGGCCATCTGATGAAAGAAAAACAGGTTGTCATCCGTGATGGAAAAATCTGGACAGCAGAGAGAGCAAAATAAGAGAGAATAACGAGTCAAACGGCTTTTCCGCAGTTGCGTGAAAAGCCGTTTGCGCTTATAATCGATGTATCAGCCTCTGTAAAAAAGAAGGAGAACTTTTATGAGCTTTACGCATTTACATGTACACACAGAATACAGCCTTCTGGACGGCTCGAACAAGATCAAAGAGTACGTTGCCAGAGTCAAGGAGCTTGGGATGGACAGCGCTGCGATCACCGATCACGGCGTTATGTTCGGCTGTATCGATTTTTATAAAGAAGCCCGCGCGCAGGGCATCAAGCCGATCCTCGGATGTGAGGTCTATGTAGCGCCGGGTTCCCGGTTTGACCGTGAGACGAGCCGCGGCGATGACCGGTATTATCATCTGGTTCTGCTTGCGGAAAATAATACAGGCTATTCCAATCTGATGAAGATTGTTTCCGCTGGTTTCATCGACGGCTTTTACTACAAACCGCGTGTCGATATCGAGATTCTGGAGCAGTATCACGAGGGCATTATCGCGCTTTCTGCCTGCCTGGCGGGCGAGGTGGCGCGTGCCATGGTGCGGAACCAGTACGACATGGGAAAAGAAGCGGCGCTGCGGTATGAGAAGATTTTCGGAAAAGGCAATTTCTTTCTGGAACTGCAGGACCACGGCATCCCGGAGCAGCGGATGGTGAATCAGCAGCTTATGCGTCTTTCTGCCGAGACCGGCATCGAGCTGGTGGCGACGAACGATATTCACTACACGTATGCAGAAGATGCGGATTCCCACGACATCCTGCTCTGCCTGCAGACCGGAAAGAAAATCACCGACACGGACCGCATGCGCTACGAGGGCGGTCAGTATTTCGTAAAATCCGAGGCGGAGATGGCATCTCTCTTCCCGTACGCGCCGCAGGCGATCGAGAATACGCAGAAAATCGCCGACCGCTGCAACGTGGAAATCGAGTTCGGTGTTACAAAACTTCCGAAATTTGATGTGCCGGAAGGCTACACTTCCTGGGAATACTTAAATAAGCTCTGCTATGACGGCCTCGAGGAGCGCTATCACCCGGCGACGGATGAGTTGAAAGCGCGGCTGAAATACGAGCTTGATACGATTAAGACGATGGGCTACGTCGATTACTTCCTGATCGTGTGGGATTTCATCAAATTCGCGCGCGACCACGACATCATGGTAGGACCGGGACGAGGTTCTGCGGCGGGAAGTATCGTTTCGTACACTCTCGGCATCACACAGCTGGATCCGATGCGGTATCAGCTTCTGTTTGAACGTTTCCTGAACCCGGAGCGAGTCACCATGCCAGATATCGACGTGGATTTCTGCTTCGAACGCCGCCCGGAGGTCATCGACTACGTAACCCAGAAATATGGCAAGGACCGTGTCGTACAGATCGTCACCTTCGGTACACTGGCAGCGCGCGGTGTCATCCGCGATGTCGGCCGTGTGCTGGATATGCCGTACGCGCAGGTCGATTCGATCGCGAAGATGATTCCGAACGAACTGAACATCACGATCGACAAAGCATTGCAGATGAATCACGAACTGCGGGAACTGTACCAGGGCAACGAGGAGGTTGCGCATCTGATCGACATGTCGAGAAGACTTGAGGGTCTGCCGCGCCATACGTCGATGCACGCCGCCGGTGTTGTCATCGGCTCCCGGCCGCTGGTGGAGTTCGTGCCGCTCTCGAGAGGAAGCGACGGAACGATCGTTACCCAGTTCACGATGACGACACTCGAGGAGCTTGGCCTTCTGAAAATGGACTTCTTAGGGCTGCGAACCCTGACCGTCATTCAGAATGCAACAAAGCTGGCAGAGCGCTACAGCAACAAGAAAATTGATCTGCTGCATATCGACTACAACGATCCGAAAGTGCTCGGCATGATCGGTGCATCAAAAACGGTCGGTGTCTTCCAGCTCGAGAGTGCGGGAATGAAAAACTTCATGAAGGAGTTAAAGCCGCAGAGCCTCGAGGACATCATCGCCGGAATTTCCCTGTACCGTCCGGGCCCGATGGACTTTATTCCGCAGTACATCAAAGGAAAAAATAACCCTGAGTCGGTTACGTACGACACGCCGCTCTTAAAACCGATTCTGGAGCCGACGTACGGCTGTATCGTCTACCAGGAGCAGGTTATGCAGATTGTACAGACTCTGGCGGGCTATTCGCTTGGACGGGCCGATCTGGTGCGCCGTGCGATGTCAAAGAAAAAGGCATCCGTCATGGAAAAAGAGCGCCAGAACTTCGTCTACGGAAATGAGGCGGAGGGCGTGCCGGGCTGTATCAAGAACGGCATCGACGAAAAGACCGCGAACAAGATCTACGATGAGATGATCGACTTCGCAAAATACGCGTTCAACAAATCCCATGCGGCGGCATATGCGTTCGTATCGTACCAGACCGCATGGCTGAAATATTATTACCCGGTCGAGTTTATGGCAGCGCTCATGACCTCGTGCATCGATAACCCGGGAAAGGTGGCGGAGTATATTTTAAGTTCCCGCCAGATGGGAATTTCGATCCTGCCGCCGGACATCAACCGAAGCGAAGGAAAATTCACGGTGGACGGACAGGCGATCCGCTACGGCATGGCGGCCATCAAGGGCATCGGAAAGCCGGTGATGGAGGCGATCGTCGAGGAGCGGGAAGCCAACGGACCATTCCGTTCGCTGAAAGATTTCGCGGAGCGCTTAAGCGGCAAAGAAGTCAACAAGCGGACCGTCGAGAACTTTATCAAGGCGGGCGCGTTCGACTGCTTCGGCGTGACGAGAAAGCAGCTCATGTTCGTGTATACGCAGGTGCTCGATAACGTGGCAAGAGAGAAAAAAGATTCCTTAAGCGGTCAGATGAGCCTGTTTGATTTTGTAGATGAATCGACCAAACGGTCGTACGAAACCGTGTACCCGGATGTCGGAGAGTATGAGAAGAGCGATCTTTTAGCGCTCGAAAAAGAAGTGCTCGGTATCTACGTCAGCGGCCATCCGCTCGAGGAGCAGGAGGAGTGCTGGCGGAAGAACATTTCCGCTGTGACCACCGACTTCCAGCCGGATGAGGAGACCGGTTTTCCGGCAGTCACTGACGGCGCAAAAGAGATTGTCGGCGGCATCATCACGGATAAAAAAATCAAATATACAAAGAATAACAAAACCATGGCATTCCTGACGCTCGAAGACCTCGTCGGCAGTATGGAAATCGTTGTGTTCCCGCGTGACTACGAGAAAAACGCACCGATGATGCAGACCGATGCGCGTGTCTTCATCCAGGGCCGTGTTTCTGCCGAGGATGACAAGCCGAGCAAGCTGATCTGCGAGAAGATTTTCCCGTTTGCCGGCATCCCGAAAGAACTCTGGATTCAGTTTCCAGACAAGGAAACGTACGAGCGCGAAGTCGCCGATCTGTACCAGATGCTGCGCGAGTCCGACGGCAAAGACCAGGTCGTTCTCTACATCAAATCGCTGAAAGCAATGAAAAAACTGCCGCCGAGCCGCAATGTGCAGGCAGACGCTTCTCTGGTGGAGTCACTTCGTGCAAAATTCGGTACCGGAAACGTGAAAGTTGTAGAAAAGAGTATTGAAAAAAGGGCCTGAATGCTTTAAAATAAAACTGTGTGTGATTAATAAATAAAATAAAACTCGTTTATTAATGTGTGTGATGAGATGGAGGAATTCATATGGCAACGACTAACAAGGTAAAGACAATCGGAGTGCTTACCAGCGGCGGCGACGCACCTGGTATGAACGCTGCAATCCGTGCAGCAGTAAGAAGAGGACTTCAGAAGGGTGTTCAGATGAAAGGTATCCTCAAAGGATACGACGGACTGATGAACGAAGAGATCATCGACATGACCGCCCGTGATGTATCCGATACCATCGAGCGTGGAGGTACCATCCTTTATACCGCCCGCTGCGCAGAGATGCGTACACCGGAAGGCCAGAAACGTGCTGCAGATGTCTGCAGAAAACACGGCATCGACGGACTGGTAGTTATCGGCGGAGACGGTTCCTTTGCAGGAGCTCAGAAATTGGCAGCACTTGGAATTAATACAGTAGGTGTACCGGGAACCATCGACCTGGATATCGCCTGCACAGAATATACCATCGGTTTTGATACCGCGGTAAATACAGCAATGGAAGCCATTGACAAAGTAAGAGATACTTCCACTTCCCATGAGAGATGCTCGATCATCGAGGTTATGGGACGTAATGCCGGATACATCGCTCTGTGGTGCGGTATCGCAAACGGCGCAGAGGATATCCTGCTTCCGGAGAAATACGATTACGATGAGCAGAAGATTATCAACAACATCATCGAGAACCGTAGAAAAGGCAAAAAACATCATATCATCGTAAATGCTGAGGGCATCGGCCATTCCACCAGCATGGCGCGCAGAATCGAAGCAGCAACCGGCATTGAGACCCGTGCTACCATCCTTGGACATATGCAGCGTGGAGGAAGCCCGACATGTAAAGACCGTGTATACGCGTCTATCATGGGTGCTTACGCAGTTGACCTTCTTCTGGAAGGCAAAACAGACCGCGTAGTTGCTTACAAGAACGGTGAATATGTAGATTACGATATCGACGAGGCACTGGCTATGACCAAGACCCTTCCGGAATATCAGTGGGAGATCGCAAGAGCTCTTTCTTATAACTATACAAAATAAAAAAGTATCACGAAACAGACTGTTTGTTAAGCAGTCTGTTTCGTTGCTCTGCACATCAACAATTGGTCCAGTGGACCAATTTTGAGTGATATATTAGCGGGAACGTTACCGCAGACGGAATAGAAAGACAAAATAAAAAACAGGAGGAACTTAAACAATGGTTACCTGGAATAATCTTGATAAACTGGCTTCTTTTGAGGAGCTGAAAAAAGTGGAGCGTGTCAATCTGAAAGAGGCAATGGCCGGAGAAAACGGAGCAGAGCGTGTAAAAAATTACAGCGTTCCGATGGCAGAGGGCCTTGCTTACAACTACGCAGCAAAACAGGTCAATGAAGATGTCCTTGCTGCACTCGTAAAACTGGCAGAGGAAGCACAGCTTTCCGAAAAATTTGAGGAGCTTTACAACGGTGCTGTTATCAACACCGGAGAGAACCGTCTCGTGCTTCATCAGCTGACCCGCGGACAGCTCGGAAACACCGTTACAGCAGACGGCGTAGATAAACGTGCTTTCTATGTAGAGCAGCAGAACCGCATCGCAGAGTTCGCAAACAAAGTACATGCAGGTGAGATCACCAACGCAGCAGGCGAGAAATTCACAACCGTTGTACAGATCGGTATCGGCGGAAGTGACCTTGGCCCGCGTGCCATGTACCTGGCTCTGGAGAACTGGGCAAAGAAAACTGGCTGCTTCAAAATGGAAGCAAAATTCATCAGCAACGTAGATCCGGACGACGCAGCAGCCGTTCTTGCTTCGATCGACGTAGCACATTCCATTTTCGTTCTGGTATCCAAATCCGGAACAACACTGGAGACTCTGACAAACGAGTCCTTCGTAAAAGACGCTCTGAAGAACGCCGGTCTGGACGCATCCAAGCACATGATCGCTGTTACCAGTGAGACTTCTCCGCTGGCAAAGAGCGACGACTATCTGGCAGCCTTCTTCATGGATGATTACATCGGAGGCCGTTATTCTTCCACATCCGCAGTCGGCGGTGCCGTTCTGTCCCTGGCTTTCGGACCGGAAGTATTCGCAGCATTCCTCGAGGGAGCAGCAGAAGAAGACAAACTTTCTGCAAACAAAGATGTATTACAGAACCCGGAGATGCTCGATGCACTGATCGGTGTTTATGAGAGAAACGTTCTTGGCTATCCAAGCACCGCCATTCTTCCATATTCCCAGGCACTGAACCGCTTCCCGGCTCACTTACAGCAGGTAGATATGGAGTCCAACGGTAAATCAGTCAACCGCTTCGGCGAGCCGGTGAACTATCCGACCGGCCCGGTTCTCTTCGGCGAGCCAGGCACCAACGGACAGCATTCCTTCTATCAGCTTCTGCATCAGGGAACCGATATCGTTCCGCTGCAGTTCGTAGGCTTCCGCAGCAATCAGATGGAGACTGATGTCGACATCCAGGGCAGCACCAGCCAGCAGAAACTCTGCGCAAACGTGGCAGCTCAGATCGTTGCATTCGCATGCGGTAAAGAAGATGAGAATAAAAACAAAAACTTCGAAGGCGGCCGTCCGTCCAGCATCATCATCGGAGATCAGGTAAATCCGAAGACTCTGGGTGCACTTCTGGCACACTTCGAGAACAAGATCATGTTCCAGGGATTCCTGTGGAATGTAAACAGCTTCGACCAGGAGGGCGTACAGCTTGGTAAAGTCCTTGCAAAACGCGTTCTGGCTCACGAGACAGACGGAGCACTGAAAGTATTCAGCGATCTGCTCAATATCTAAGAAGTTTAAAACAGAAAATTTAAGATACGAAAATGCGGCATACCGAAAAAGTATGCCGCATTTTTGCGTTAAAATAGATGAATTTAAATTTATCCCAGCTTCGCCGGAAGCGACGAGGAAACCGTCGACTGATGTTCCTGCCGGAACTGCCGCGGGGTGATCTGATACCGTTTTTTGAAGGTTCGGATCAGATGGCTGCAGTCTGCAAAGCCGGTCTCGGTCGCAATGAAGTTCAGATCATAATCGGTAAAGAGAAGCAGGTTCTCAACTTTATTTAAACGGATAAACTCAATATACTGCTTGCAGCTCTGCCCGTAGTGCTTCAGAAACAGCTTGGCAAAGTACGAGTAGCTCATATTATATTTATGCGCCAGCTCCTCAATATTGATGTTCTCCTGCGAATGCCGGTCGATATAGACGAGGATATCCTGCATGCTCTGCTCCTCACTTTCGGAGATTGCATCGAGACTGAAGCAGATCCCCTGGCAGTGCCATGTCCGGAGAAGGCGGAGAAAGAGGGTGGAAAAAAGAGAGTAGATATAGGCATCGTAGCCGTACTTCTTTTCGCGGGATTCCTGTTCAATCGTCACGAAAAAGTCATCAAGATCGAGCCCCGGAAGATCTGCCTGTGTAAACAGAAGCGACGGGTGCGTCATCGAAGCGACTTTATGAAACGCATAGCTCAGGTTCGGAAGATAGCTTCCGGTGAGCTGGATGCGGTTCAGGTTGAATTTCACGCAGAAATACCGGAACGGCCGGTCGTGATCTGCGGCAAGCGCATGTACCGTCTGCGGGGGAAGAAGAATAAAGGAACCTGGCTCCATATGATAGACAGAGTCGTTGCAGCTTACGAGAAGCGAACCTTCCTGCAGATAAAGAACCTCAATGAAATAGTGCCAGTGGGATTCGACTGGCATATAGAAATTTTCAGAGCTGCAGGAAAAAGCTTCAATCGGCGAGTGTAAAATGTCACTGTATTCAAAAAGATTCTTCAACGGAAAAGTCCCCCTTCAGGTGAAAGTATAATGCAGTTTTCTGGGAATATCAGTTTTATGAGAATAGAAACGTTCTATTTTTATACAGACGCATTATATCATAACCGGAGGAAAATTGATACAATGGCGAAAGCATTTGAAAGAGAAAAAATGCAAAAACCTTTTGAAGTTCTTAAGATAAGGGGGGATATGAAAACATGAAAAGCAGCACGAAACAATTCCCGAAGAACAAGATCGAGTGGCTCTGGGAAAATATGGAGGGAAAGCGGATGCTGTACCTGATCGGTATGATCGGAACGGTTTTATATAACGTTCTGCAGCTGACCATTCCGTATTTTTCCGGAAAAATTGTCGATCTGTTTCTGACAGGAGAGGACGCGGCGACGAATCTGCAGGTGCACCGCGACCTGCTTTACCACCTGCTGATTGCGATGGTCGGTTTCACGTTCCTGCGTGTCGTCATCGTCTACGGAAGCTGTATGATTTACGAGCGCGTCTCACAGAGCGTTCTGTACCGGGTGCGGAATTACCTGTATGACAAGATCCAGCGGCAGGATATGACATTTTACAGCACCTACCGTACCGGCGATCTGATGACGCGTCTGACGGGAGATCTCGACGCCGTGCGCCATATGGTCGCCTGGGTCGTCCGAATGGTGATTGAATCGTTTTCCCTGTTCGCGGCAGCGGCCATTTTCTTCTTATATACGAACTGGAAGCTGGCGCTCTGCGTACTCGTGATTTCACCGTTCGTATTCTGGATTATCTACCTGTTCCGCAATCGCGTGGCCCCGATGCATGCGGCACTGCGTGAAAAACTGGCACAGATGAACACCTGCGCACAGGAGAATATTTCCGGAAACCGCGTTGTCAAGGCGTTTGCAAGAGAAGAGTACGAGATTGAGAAATTCGACCGCGCCAACACTGATTATGCGGAGACAAACAAGGCGACCGGAATGGTATGGCTGAAATTCTTCCCGTTTGTCGAGAGCATTGCGAATTTGATGCCGGTTGTCCTGCTGGCGGTCGGCGGCGTTTTCATGATCAAAGGCCAGCTCACGATGGGCGATTATGTTGCATTCTCCGGCCTGATCTGGGCGATCGCGAACCCGATGCGCCAGATGGGAAATATCATGAACGAGTTTCAGCGGTTCTCGGCGGCTTCGAGAAAAGTCATGGAGCTGTATTACTCCGAACCGAAAATCAAGGACGAAGAAAATGCAGTGGCTCACCCGAACCGCTTCGAGGGCAAAATCGAATTCGACAACGTTTCGTTCCAGTACGAGGACGGCGATCTGCCGGTTCTGCACGACATTTCGTTTACGATCAATCCGAACGAGACTGTAGCGATCATGGGAGAGACAGGCTGCGGCAAGACATCGCTGATCAACCTGATCCCAAGATTTTACGAGCCGACGGAAGGCGAGATCCGCATCGACGGCATCCCGGTGCAGGATCTGAAGCTGTATGACCTGCGAAAACACATCGGACTTGCGACGCAGGATGTCCTTTTGTATTCCGATACGATCGAGGGCAACATTGCCTACGGTGACGATTCCATCAAGATGGATGAGGTCATCAAATTTGCAAAATATTCCGCGGCGGCAGACTTCATCTCCAAAATGCCGGAGGGCTACGATACCCTGGTCGGAGAGCGCGGTGTCGGTCTTTCCGGCGGCCAGAAACAGCGAATTTCTCTTGCGAGAGCGCTGGCGATCCGCCCGTCGATCCTGATTCTCGACGATACGACTTCAGCAGTCGATATGGAGACCGAGAAACAGATCCAGCAGTCCTTACGTGAACTTGACTTCCCGTGCACGAAAGTCGTGATTGCACAGCGTATCTCGACGACGAAAACAGCGGACAAGATCATTGTTCTGCAGAACGGCTACATCAAAGAGATGGGAACGCACGAGGAGCTGCTCAAAAAGAAGGGATACTACTACGAACTGGTGAAACTGCAGACCGGTGTGGATGAACTGTAGGAGGGGGAAGCAATGGCAAAAAATACATACAAACAGGATGAAGTGCTCGAAGAGCCGTTTGACATTAAACATTTGCTCAGAGCTTCATCCTATATCAAAAAATATGCAAAACGGATGGTCGTCGCGATTCTTTTGAGCGGCATCGGCGGCGCGTTCGGCTATGTGGCGCCGATGATCATCCAGCGGGCGCTGGACCTTGCGATCCCGGACAAGAACGAGAAGCTTTTATTTTCCCTCGTGGGAATGCTGGTCGGCATCTATGTGGTCAGCGTAATCTTTACGACGATCCGAAGCCGCATCATGGTGGATGTCAGCCAGAGCATCATCTACGACATCCGAAAAGACCTGTTCGAGCATCTGCAGGAGCTGCCGTTCCAGTATTACGACGACCGCCCGCACGGTAAAATTCTGATCCGCGTTGTCAACTACGTGAACTCCGTTTCGGATATGCTGTCCAACGGTCTGATCAACATTGTGCTGGAATGCTTCAACCTTCTGTTCATCGTAATCTTTATGTTCATGGTCGATGTGCAGATGGCGCTCGTCGTTCTCTGCGGTGTGCCGGTGCTGTGCGTGTTCATGGTCTGGATCAAGAATAAACAGAGACGGGCATGGCAGGCGGTTTCCAACAAGAACTCGAACCTGAACGCCTATCTGCAGGAGAACATCGTCGGAGCCCGCATTACGCAGATCTTTGCAAGAGAGGATGAGAATGCAGAGATTTTCAAAGACCTTTCGCAGGACTGCCGCAGAACGTGGAACACGGCGGTGCGTTATTCCAACCTTGTATGGCCGGGCATCGATTCGATTTCGGTCTGCGTTCGCGCGGCGATCTTCCTGTTCGGCCTCGTGATTTTCGGCCAGGGAAATAAATCGCTCGGTACGATTGTGGCGATTTCGAGCTACGCATCGTACTTCTGGCAGCCGATCATGAACCTTGGAAATATCTTCAACAACTTTATCAACAATATCGCATACCTCGAGCGTATCTTCGAGACGATGGACGAGCCGGTGACGGTCAAAGACGCTGAAAACGCAGTCGAGATGCAAAAGATCCGCGGAGAGGTAACGTTTGATCACGTCAACTTCTCGTACGACGAGACGAAGCAGATTCTGAATGACGTTTCGTTCACGGTAAAACCGGGCGAAAGTGTGGCGCTCGTTGGACCGACGGGAGCCGGAAAGAGTACGATTGTCAATCTGATTTCACGGTTCTACAACGTCAACAGCGGCCGCGTCCTGATCGACGGACAGGACATCTCCCAGGTGACGATCCATTCCCTGCGCGAGCAGATGGGCATTATGATGCAGGACAGCTTTATTTTCTCAGGTGACATCGAGGACAACATCCGCTACGGAAAGCTCGATGCGACCTTTGAGGAGATTGTAAAAGCGAGCAAAACCGTCTGCGCGGATGAGTTCATCAGCAAAATGCCGGACCGTTATCAGACGGAGGTGCGTGAGCGCGGTTCCATGCTGAGCCAGGGCCAGAAGCAGCTCATCTCGTTTGCGAGAACCCTGCTTTCCGATCCGGCGATCCTGATCCTCGATGAGGCGACTTCAAGCATTGACGTGCAGACCGAGAAAGCACTGCAGACTGGCCTCAATGCCATGCTACAGGGCAGAACATCGTTCATCATCGCCCACCGCCTGTCCACGATCCGCAACTGCGACAAGATTATGTATATCGACAACGGAGGCATCATGGAGAGCGGAACGCACGAGGAGCTGATGGCGAAGAAAGGATATTACTACAAACTGTATACGGCGCAGCTCGACGAAGTACAGAAAGCGGGCTGAGTTAGATTCCTTATAACAACAAAAAGGCTTCTGCCAGCGGATGAAAATCCGGGGCAGAAGCCTTTTTTGTTAGCATATATTATTTTCCGGAGAAGTATTTCTCTTTGATGATTTCAACTGGCATATCCTCGCCAGTCCACAGTTTGAAGGAAGCAGCTCCCTGGTATAACAGCATGTACATACCGTTTCCTGTCTTGCATCCAGCCTCTTTTGCCTCGCGCAGAAAGCGGGTTTCCTGCGGATTGTAGATCACATCGAAAACGAAGAGATCTTTGTGGAACATCGTTGTGTCGGTGATGATGGTGTTCTCAGTCTTCGGAGCCATTCCGACGGAAGTTCCGTTGACAAGAATTGCGCTGTCTGCGATGGAAGCGCGCAGGATTTCCGGATCGGAGAAGTCATGCAGGGTAACTTTGCAGGAAGTGCGTTCATTCAGTTTTGCAACGATTTCCTCGGCTCTTCCGAAGAAGTTGTCTCTGACGTTGAATACGTTGATCTCAGCAACGCCGTCGAGGGCTGCCTGTACCAGAATTGCGGTAGCAGCGCCGCCTGCGCCGAGCAGAGTCATCTTTTTGCCGATGATGTCGACACCGTTTTCTGCAACTGCTCTCATGAAGCCGACACCGTCGGTGGTGTAAGCGGTGAGAACGCCGTTGTCATTGACGATGGTATTACATGCGCCGGAGATCTCAGAAGCCGGAGAAACCTTGTCTGCCAGCTTGCACATGATGTTTTTGCCCGGCATGGTGATGTTCCAGCCTCTTGCGCCCATGGTGCGGAGTCCTTCTACTGCCTGCGGCATTTTGTCTTCCGGTACGTCGAAGGCAAGGTAGCTATAGTCAAGACCGAGCTGATCGCACGCTTCGTTGTGCATTTCAGGGGAAACGCTGTGTGCAACCGGGCTTCCAAGTAAACATAATAATCCGGTGTGTCCTGTGATATGTTTTGCCATAATTTGAAATCCTCTCTCTCCTCGTATTTCAGCATGATGAAAATCGTGCTGTAGCACTTTAAATTGCTACTATATGAAGAGCATTATACTCCAATTGGCAAAAGAAAGCAAGAAAAAAGAGGAAATGACACAAAGTTCATTTCCTCTTTTTTTTCGAAATGCATTATGTTCGGAATCAGATTCCAAGTTTTTCTTTCATGTAATCAACAGGAGTATCTTTTCCTGTGTACAGTTTGATTGCGATGAGTGCCTGGAACAGCATCATGCCCATACCATTGAAAACTTTTTCGCATCCTGCTTCTTTCGCCTGTTTCATCATAACAGTTTCACGCGGAGCGTAAACAGTATCAGTTACGATCAGGTCTTTCTTAAAGAAGGAAGGATCAGGAATATTGGAAAGGTCCTCAAGTGGATGCATTCCTACGCCGGTAGCATCGCAGAACAGGTCTGCTGCGTGCATTTTCTCTTTCAGGAGATCTTTGTCAGCCAGATCGTTCATGGTAGCTTTGCAGTTGGTGTTCTTGTTGATCAGATCAACAATTTCCTCTCCACGGCTGTAGAATTTATCTTTGATGTTGAAGATTTCGATTTCAGCAACTCCGTCCAGAGCACCGCGAACTGCGATTGCAGTAGCAGCACCGCCGGTTCCGATCAGAACCATTTTCATTCCTTTGAAATCAATGCCCTCTTCGGTAAGTGCCTGCCAGTATCCCATACCGTCGGTATTGTAGCCTTTCAGTTTGCCGGTTACCTGACCGCTTTCGTCGCGGAGGTTGACTACGGTGTTGATAGCGCCGCATAACTTAGCTGCTTCATCTACCTCGTCCAGATATTTGTGGACAACAGTTTTGTTTGGCATGGAAATATTGGAACCGAGCATTTTCAGCGCGCGGATACTCTGCACTGCATCTTTTAAAGAATCGTTATCAACTTCAAAAGCGAGCTGGATAACATCGTCTCCGTTTTTGTCGTATGCAAGGTTGTGTGTTGTAGGAGACTGGGTGTGACGGATCGGGTAAGCCATTAATCCAACTAATTCGGTATGTCCTGTTACGTTTGGCATGATATTTTCCTCTTTTCTTTTTTTCATGCTGCGCTGTTTCGGTTTGAAAAAAGAGGCAGCGCAGCAGATGATAAACTAATGTTTTTTGTCGGGATGCTTAAAGTCAGTGATTACTCAAGCGGCTCCAGATGCAGGTATCCCTGAGATTCCAGCACATTCAGGATAGCGCGGCCTTCCATGGTACCTTCCATGATACGGCGTGCGCGGACGGAATCGCCGATGGTGTATACATAAGTATCGGTATCAGCGAATGCTTCCTGGAGTTCCGGAAGAATCGGGTTGTTGGAGCGCATTCCCAGGCAGTTGAATCCGTAATCGAATTCGAGATCCTGGATTGTTCCATCCGGAAGTTTTACGGTGAATGCATTTTCTTTTACTTCCTGAAGAGCAGTGTTGACATACTCTTTTACGCCGTATTTGTCATGAGTCTCACGCATGGAGCATTTGGTGATCGGGTCTGCAAGCATACCGATCTGCGGCAGCATATCGATGATGGTACACTCGGCTCCTCTTGGTGCGAAATACTCAACAACATCAAGACCTACGGAACCGCCGCCGACTACAACGACTTTCTTGCCCTGACAGGCTTCTTCCGGGTATTTTCCAGCGTTTACGTTGTTGATCATACCAAAGATGGTATTTACGTTTCCGGCTTCGATGTTCTCTTTCAGGCCTTTGATCGGCGGAACAAGCGGAACGGAACCGGTGGAGTTAACAACGATGTCCGGTTTGAACTGTTTGATCTTATCTACGGTAGCTTCCGTGTTGAGGAAGATATAGAGGTTTTTCAGTCTTGCAGCTCTTGCCTCAAGGTATTTCGGGAAGTCTTTCATACGGCTCTTGCTTGGAAGATCGGAGATGAAAGTGGAAAGACCGCCGATGTGATCGTTTTTCTCAAGGACGAAAACGTTGCATCCGACTTCTGCTGCGGTGCAGGCTGCTTCCATACCAGCGGTACCGGCGCCGACAACAACAACGTTGCAGTTTTTGTTTACTTTCAGTGCTTTGTAAATATCACCTTCCGGAACAGCCGGGTTTACAGTACAGCGGATCGGGCGGTTGACACCGATACGGTTTCCTGCGCATCCAACGTTACAGGAGATACATTTACGAAGCAGGTCTTCCTCGCCGTTCTCAACTTTCTTTACCCAGTTCGGCTCAGCGATCAGGCCACGGCCCATTCCAACGATATCAACATCGCCGCTTTCGAGAACTTTCTCAACGACTTTCGGATCACGGTAGTTACCAGCGTTGATAACCGGTTTTTTGAATTTGTCTTTTACGGCTCTTGCCATGTAGGAACGCCATCCATCCGGCAGGAAGTTGGAGTCGATCTGATACTGCAGAGACGGGTTGAGGCCGCAGGATACGTCATACATATCTACGAACTCATCCAGGTACTCGAGGTACTCAAGGGTATCTTCCAGAGTATTTCCGCCCGGAACACGCTCTTCAGCAGAGATACGAACGATGATCGGGAACCACGGTCCAACGTTTTTACGTACTTCTTCGAGTACCATACGCGGGAAACGCAGACGGTTTTCTACAGAACCGCCGAACTCATCTGTTCTCTTGTTGTAATACGGGGAGATGAACTGGCTCATCAGGTAGGAGTGTCCGCAGTGGATCTCGATGGCATCAAAGCCGATGGCCTGTACACGTTTTGCAGCCTCGCCGTATTTTTTAACGGTTGTCATGATTTCTTCTTTTGTCATCGGGCGCGGGATTTCTCCGCCTGCTTTTGTCGGGATGTTGGAAGAAGAAACAGTTTCCATACCGGTTCTTGCAGAAGATGCAGAAGCTCCGGCGTGGTTGATCTGGATCGCTACGGTAGCGCCGTTTTTGTGAAGGTTCTCTACTAACTGATAGTAGCGCGGCATGAAGCTGTCGTGGTCGATACGGATCTGGCTGGTTCCGTTGGATCCAACCGGGTACTCTACGTTGGCGTTTTCAAGGATGATAAGACCAACGCCACCTTTTGCGCGGAGAGAGTAGTAGTTCATATGACGGTTACTCATTTCACCGCTTGTCTCACCGTAGTTGGTTCCCATTGGGGTCATTGCAATACGGTTTTTAATTGTAGTTCTTTTGATGGTAATTGGTTCGAAAATTTTTGGGTAAGCACTCTTCATGAAAAATTCTCCTTATTCATTACGTGAGCGGTAATCCTTTGTTTGTGACATTTTTATCATAACTCTTTGTACTAAAAATTAACAATATCTTTCAGATAAACTTTTGATACGTTTTCGGTATCATTCATGGTTTCTTCTGAAATTGCGGCGTGGAGTTTCATATATTCGCTGAAACGCTCGACAGCCGGGAGGTGGTAGCGGTTCTTCATCCAGAACATGAAGGTCTGATGATAGATCTCGAGATCCTTGATCGGGTGGATCCGAATGCCGTCCGACTGTTCGAGAATATCGGTCCGCGGCATCAGGGCAATCCCGAAATTTTCGCGGACGAGTGCAGTGATGGAATACTCATCTGAACATTCCATGATGACGCTTGGCTGGATCTGGTATTTCCGGTACAGATGGCCGGAATACGTGCCCATCCAGGAGTCGCGGTCGTAGCTGATGACCGGGTAGCGGTTCAGTTCGACAAGCGGCACGGCATCCTCACCGGCAAGCGGATGATCTTTCGGGGAGACGATCACGAGCGGCTGCTGGATCAGCGGGAAAAATTCCATGTCATCGCGGCGCAGATAACCGCCGAAACCGATGTCAAGTTCGCCGGATTTCACCTTGTTTGCGATGGCTGGCGTGTGGTTCTGCCAGAAGTTGAACACGACATTCTGGTTTTCCTCTTTGTCCAGAAACTTGCGCACGTTATGAGGAATATAATGTCCAGCGAGCGGAAAAATATAACCGATGTTGATCTTTCCGCCGCCCGAGGAGAGTTCTTTCATTTTCCCCATCGCCACGTCGCAGTCGCCCGCGATCCGGTCCGCGTGTTCCAGAAAAAGACGCCCCGCATTCGTGAGTGTCACGCCGCGTCCTTTCTTTTCAAAAAGCGTGATGCCGAGTTCACTTTCGAGAGCAGCCATCGAACGGCTCAACGACGGCTGGGAGATGTAAAGCTCCTCCGCCGCCTGGTGGTAATTTTCCAGCCGGGCAACCTTTCGGAAATATAAAATCTGATTCAGTGTCATGCGTTTTTTCCTCCTGTAAAACGGTTCCGTAAGGAAGTGATTGCTTCCCCTTTTATAATAAGTTGATTATATCACATTAATGCATTCAGTGCATTGGTTTTTTCACTTAAAAGCATTAGACTGGACGGTGTTTCACTGGTAAAATAAAGACAAATGTTATTTTTTTAACATTCGTTCGCAAAAACGCGAAACCGGTAATCTGTTGTTTGTGACGAAACAAAAAGATGAACCGAACAAAAAATTTCATAATTTTTAAAAGGAGAGAAACCATGAACAAGAAATACCTGCCAAGTGCATTAATTCTGTACTTGAACTACTTCATCCACGGTGTTGGATGCTCCATTCTGGGCCAGGCAGTCATCAAAGAAGCTCTGGCAGCAGCATGGGGAGTGGAAGCAATGGCAATCACTGCTATTTCTGCAGCACTCGGCCTTGGTCGTCTGATCGCTCTGCCATTTGCAGGTCCTCTGTCCGACAAACTCGGACGTCGCATTTCCACCGCAATCGGAAGTGCATCTTATGCTATTTACCTGATCGGCCTTGCTCTTGCATTTAATGCAGGAACACACGGCGGTTACACCATCGCTTACGTATGCGCCATCATCGGCGGTATCGCAAACTCCTTCCTGGACACCGGTATTTACCCGGCAGTATCCGAGATCATCTACAAAGCTCCTGGCGTTGCAACCATGGGAATCAAATTCTTCATCGCAATCGCTCAGATGCTGCTTCCATTTGTTCTTGGTGTAGCTGTTACTTCTACAGCAGCAGGCCTGACCTCCTACAACCCGTTATTCTACGGATGCGGAATCGCTTATATCGTACTTTTCGTACTGGTATTCCTGTTCCCGCTGCCAGACGCTGACCAGAAAGCATCCGGCAAAAAAGAGGGTCTGATCGACAGCCTGAAACATACTCATTTCTCTTTCGAGTCCATCGCCATGATCCTGATCGGATTCACCTGCACCGGTACTTTCCAGCTGTGGCTGAACTGTGCACAGAACTTTGCAAAAGAGAATGTAGGCTGGGCTGATCCGTCCATCATGCAGACTTACTATTCTGCAGGAACCATGCTGGCACTGATCGTAACAGCATTCCTGACCAGAAAAATCAAAGATGTTCGTTTCATCGTTGTTTACCCGGCTATCTGCCTTGTAACCATGATCGCTGTCCTGATGGGACAGAGCAAACCGCTCATGATCGCTGGTGCATTCATCATCGGATGGGCAGGCGCAGGCGGACTGCTTCAGATCGCAACTTCCGTTTGCAACATGCTGTTCCCGAAAATCAAAGGAACCGTAACCGCACTGGTTATGATCGCATCTTCTCTGTGTAACTACACCATCCTGACCGCAGCATCCAAAATGCAGCCGTCCGGCGTTATGACCATGAACATCGTGCTGACCGCAATCGGTGTTGCACTGGGACTGTTTGTAAACCTCCGTTACACAAAAATGGTTGAGCTTGCAGAGCAGGACAACTAAACAGCAGACATCATAAGAAAGAAGGAAAAACACATGAATACAGTAAAAGTTCGTGATATTGAAATCGGCGCAGGCGCACCGAAAATCATCGTTCCAATCGTAGGCGTTACGAAAAACGACATTATCGAAGAAGCAAAAACATTTGATTCTATCCCGGTTGACGTTGTAGAGTGGCGTGTAGACTGGTTCGAAGGCGTATTCGACTTCGCACAGGTAGAGGACGTATTAAAAGACCTCCGTGCAGCACTCGGCAATACTC
>CAVLAW010000028.1:0-15833 GCA_963661155.1 Tidjanibacter massiliensis
GTATAAGACTGTAACATAAGTTCCACCTTTCTGAAAGTTATTTTCGCATATTTTATAATTTAATCTTACTAAATTCATTCTAAATAGTCAATGAAGATGATTTTTATTCTTCAACAAATATTCAGTTTCCTTTTTGTATATTATGCTGTTTTTCACACTCATTTCGCTGTGTTTTCTTGACGATTTCCCTATTCTATTGTAAACTTATCACATCCTTTTGAAAGAATTTGTATTTTACTAAACCACACAAAAGAAAGGACTGTTCCTGATTATGACTGAACACACGCCCCGTTCCCGCTTTCCCTGGTTTCACTCTCTGCGGGCACGGATTTCCCTGCTTCTCTGCTGTATGTTCGTATTGTTCTGCGCACTTGCTCTCTACAACAACATGGCTGCATTCCAGCTTCTGCTGGACCGGATTCACAGCAATACAGAAGATACTCTGGTACTGTATCAGAAACATCTCGATGAAGATCTTGACCGGACTGAAACGTACCTTTACACGTTTGCGGTGAATAATAAAAACCTGATTGCTCTGAAAACAGCAACTCCAAAATCTTCTGCCTGGTATCCGGCGCTCTATCGCCTCCGGAGTGAATTTGAATCCGCACTTCCCACCTACACGGCAGACGGATTTTTCTGTTACGCCGAAGCAGAGCAGGAACTGATTATGTACGATGCCTCTTACAGCCCGAATCCTTCCATCCGCAGTACCATCCGTACAATGCTGGATCGGGACGATATCGATCTTGGCTCCTGGTTTCTCTACGAAATCAACGGACGCTATTATCTTGTCCGGATTCTGAATCTTTATGGTTTCCGGCTCGGTGCCTACGTCTCCACAGACACCCTGCTTGACACCCTGATTCAAACCGGCAATTCCGATTCCCGACTGTATTTTACCGACGGAACTATGGTTCTGCGCACACCGTCGACCAGTTTTTTCCTGAATCCCAGAAATACGAAAGGAACTTATCTCACCTGCGAATTTGATGATACTTCCTGGCTTGCAACTTCCCGGCCGCTCGATCATACTTCACTTTCGCTCTCTTTGTTCCTTCCAAGTTCCGAGTACATGAAAAGCCGTTCCGCCTTTTACTCCATCGCTTTTATTGTCTCACTGTTTTTGCTGGTGATCTGGCTTTCTCTGTTCACCTCCCTTCACCGCTGGGTACTGCATCCGGTCTCCAGACTGACCCACGCACTTGAACAGCTCCGCTCCGGAAATTTCAATGTGCAGATTGCAGAAACCCGGCAGCTGAATGAATTTCAGACCATGACGGATACCTTCAATGATATGGTTTCCGAAATTAAAGATCTGAAAATTGACGTCTACGAAAAGCAGCTCGCGCGGCAGAAACTGGAAGCCCTTTACTTAAAGCAGCAGATTACACCGCATTTTATGATTAACTGTTTAAATACGGTTTATCAGCTTACAGAAATTGACCAGTCCGAACTTGCCCTGAAAATGATCCGTGATTTAAGCGCTCACCTTCGTTACACCCTTTCTTCCGGTCAGACGGTTTCTCTGTCGGAGGAGCTGAATCTGGTGCGCAACTATATCGATCTTTCCTCCATTCGATATCCCAATGCCCTGAAGCTGTCGATTTCCAGTGATCCACAATACGAAAACGCCACTGTGGTTCCCCTGCTGCTCCTTACTTTCGTAGAAAACACAGTAAAATACGAAATAGTGATGGGAAAGCTGCTGAACATGCACATTGAAATCAAACCTGTTTTCAAGGATAACTGCACCTTTCTGCATCTCTGCCTCTGGGATTCCGGACGTGGTTTTTCTCCTGATATGCTGGCTCTTCTTGACAATCTTGAAACGTATCTTCAGACAGAAACGGAGCATATCGGTATTGTCAATGTCATTCTGCGCATGCGCCCCATCTTTCCAGATGCCACCTTCACCTTCTGCAACCGTCCGCAGGCCGGCGCACAGATTGATATGGAATTTCCATACGTCCCGTTTTTCCCGGTTTCCTGACGGCTCTGAAAACCAGTCCAAACTATACAATATCTAAAGGAGACGATTCAAAATGAATCTTTTAATTGTCGACGACGAATACTATACCGTCGAGAGCATTGCCCTTAAAGTTCAGAAGCTCTGTCCCGTTTTTGATGAAGTCTGGAAGGCTTATAACTTAGACCAGGCTCTCGAAATTTTTTCCGGCCATACGGTCGATCTGATGATCTGCGATGTTGAAATGCCGGGCGGTTCCGGTCTTGAACTTCTCGATAAGATCCGTCAGGCCGGATATGATACCATCTGTATTTTTCTGACTGCCTACGCAAAATTTGAATATATTTCCCGCGCCATGAAGCTTGCCAGCACAGACTATCTGCTGAAGCCGATCGAGGATCAGAATCTTGCTGACGCTCTGCAAAAAGGAATTGAACTGCGTAAAAAGCAGGAGGAAGACCGCATGAATACACTGCATGCGCATTACTGGAAAGAAAGCGAGCTGCCGCTTGCGGAACAGTTTTTTCTGGATCTTCTGTCAGAAAGCATCAGCTCCGCTCCTGCAGATCTCTCCCGGGAACTGTACCTGCGCCGCCTGGATGAAGCTCTGATTTTAAAATCCTACTTTCCGCTTCTGATCCATCTCGGCCAGGGGACTTCCTTTTCTCCTGCCGCCAACCAGAGTCTGTATGAATTCGCTCTGAAAAACATTGTCCGGGAATATTTTTTCCAGCCGGATGAACTGCCGCTGACTATTCGAATCTCCGCCGGATTTTATCTGCTGCTCCTGCCTTCCACCGGCCGGACACAGAGCCAGCTTGTTGCCCGCTGCCGCCAGGCACAGACAGATTTTGTCCCGCATTTTCCATTTTCTGTCAACTTTTATGTATTCGCAGACTTCTGTCCGCCTGCCCAGCTCCTCCCGGCTCTTTTATCTATGCAGACCTATGCTGCCAAAAATGTTTCCAGAGAAAATTACGTGTTTGATCTCGCTGCCTCTGCGCCGTCTGCTCCCTCTGTTCAGGAAACGCGCCGCATTCCTTCGGACCGCTGGTCTGATCTCCTGCTCTCCGGCCGGACGGATCAGCTCTCCATTGAAATTCAGGCCTATCTGAATCAGATGAAAAATTCTGACGCTGTAAACCGTGATACTCTGACCGACTTTTATTACCAGTTTCTTCGGTTTTTATTTCACCATATGCAGAACGATTCTTCGGAGGCCGCGGCCTGTCGAACCTCCATCACGGTTTCTTCCCCGGAACAAACCTTCGTATCTTTTTCGGCATTAAAGAACTGGATTACGGAGAGTCTTGCCGTCTATGCATCCTATCTGGAACAGACTGCTTTCCATGACAGTGCGGTGGAAATAGTCAAAAAGTATATCGAGGATCATCTGGATGAAGAGCTCGACCGTGACAGCCTTGCATCCATGGTCTATCTGAATGCTGATTATCTGTCCCACCTGTTCAAGAAAGATACGGGAACTTCTCTGATCAACTACATCATCGACCGCCGAATTGCCCGCTCCAAGGAACTGCTTTCCAAAGGCGAAATGAGCATCCGCGATATTGCACTTACCTGCGGCTTCCAGAATATTTCCTATTTTTCGCGGCAGTTCAAAAAATCGACCGGAATGACACCACGGGAGTTTCGCAAATAATTTTTCTGGAATTTTTCAAAAAATCCGACCTCCCTTTTCTATATCGGGAGGCCGGATTTTGATTATGTTCTCTTTTTCAGAAATCAGCCCTTAACACCGCCAAGGGTAATACCTTTTACGAAGTTCTTCTGAATGAACGGATAGATAATGATGATCGGCAGAATACCAAGTGCTGCCATCGCCATACGAACAGTTCCGGAAGGGATCTGGGAAAGACCTTCACCTGCCTGCGCCATGTTGTTGGCATTCTGTGTCAGTGCCTGAATGTTCTGCATCAGACGGTTCAGCAGGTTCTGAATGCTGTAGAGATCTGTTCTCTTGGTCAGGTAAATGTAACCGTTGTTCCAGTCGTTCCAGTAAGCAATACCTGAGAACATGGCAACTGTGGTGATAATCGGTTTGGACAGCGGAATCGCGATTTTCCACATGGTCTGAAACTCGTTTGCGCCGTCGATGTAGGCTGCCTCAAGAATCTCATCCGGCACACCGGTGACGAAGTAGCTCTTCATCAGAAGAACGTTGAATGCATTCATCATCAGGGACGGAACCAGAAGTCCAAAGAAGGTATCCTTTACATGGAATACGGTTGTATAGTTGATGTAGGTCGGTACCAGACCGCCGTTGAACAGCATCGTAAAGAATACAAGGAATGTCAGGAGATTTCGTCCCGGCAGGCCTTTTTTCGAAAGTCCGTATGCCAGGCAGGTCGTAAGCACAAGGCTGCAGACAACGCCGGTTGCGGTCAGGACAAAGGACATACCGTAAGCTTTCAGCACCATAGAACTGCTGGATGTGAATACCCACTCATAAGCGTATGCACTCCATTTTTCCGGCCAGAATGAATAACCATTCTGCAGAAGTGTTGCATTGTCGGTCAGTGAGGAAATGAACATCAGCAGAATCGGAATGATCGCGAGCAGTGTCAGGATTGTCATAACCAGATGACCAAAAAAGTTATAAATTTTGTCTTCTCTTGTTTTCATACCGTTCCTCCTAGATCAGCGCGCTGTCTTTATCAATCTTACGTACCAGCAGGTTTGCGCCAAGTACCAGAATAAATCCTACGATCGACTGGTAAACACCGGCGGCGGCGGACATCGAAACGTTGCCCATCTGAAGCAGTCCGCGGTATACGTAAGTATCGATCGTGTTGGTTGTCGAATACAGAGCTCCCTGGTTCATCGGCACCTGATAGAAGAGACCGAAGTCAGAGTAGAAAATTCTTCCGATTGCCATCATAGTCAGCATGATGATGGTCGGTCGCAGAAGCGGCAGGGTGATATATTTAATCTGCTGCCATCTCGTTGCACCGTCGATTTTTGCTGACTCATAGAAAGATTTGTCAAAGCCCATCAACGTTGCCAGATATACGATGCAGTTGTAGCCGACCGATTTCCATGCACTGACGAAAATCAGGATGAACGGCCAGTATTTCGGCTCAGAGTACCAGGAAACTGGATCCTTCCCCAGTGCTTTTAAGATTGTGTTGTTTACGAATCCGTTTTCTACACTGAAGAAGGCGAAAACGAGATATCCGATAATAACGGTGGACAGGAGGTTCGGAAGAAGGATCGCACTCTGGTAAACTTTTTTCCGTTTTCCTTCCAGTTCGCTCAAGATAATAGCTACTGCGATGGCCAGTGTTGTATTGATTATGATAAATGCCACGTTATAAAGAATCGTATTTCGCGTGATGACAAAGGCATCGCTTGTTGTAAACAGATATTCAAAGTTCTTCAGTCCTACCCATGGACTTCCGTAGATGCCTTTTCCGGCGTTGTACTGTTTGAATGCAATTACGAGGCCCGGCAGAGGCATGTAATTGTTGATAAACAGATAAATGAGGCCCGGCAGCATCAGAATATAGATCGGCAGAAAGCGTACAAATGTTTTTCGTCTTTTCTGGCTCTTCTGACTTTTCACTCTTGCCATGTTTTCATTCTCCTTTTCTCTCATCCGCAGCCGGTCCTGAATCGTTCCGGTTTTGACAGATTTCTTCTTTTTTACTTCTTATACTCTGCGCCGCCCTTTTTATGGACGGCGCAGCATTTTTTCTTTCTTTACTTTTTTATTTTGTTGCTTCCCATGCTTCGAGCTGAGATTTCTTCTCGTCGATGATCTTCTGAAGTCCGGCGGTCATCATCTTGTCGTTCATCTCGGCAATTCCGGTCTCCGGATCTACGAATCCGTACTCTACGCTGGTCTGATACTCATTGTATACATTCTGTACTGCTGTGATCTCGTTTGCTACATTTGTGCTGTCAAAGGAGAAGCCACTTGCCTGTGAAACCTGTGCATTATCATTAAATTCTTTCATTTCTGTCCACAGATCCGGATCATTTCCTTCCCATACATGGCTCAGGAACTGATTCGGCATCATCCAGCCCATGGAATGGTTCCATCCGGAGTTGGATGCGTCTACGCCGTCTGCATAAGTAGCAAGTCCGTCATCGCCTACTTTATAGTGGGTTCCCTCGATGCCCCATGCCAGAAGGTTTGCAACATCTTCGTTGGTGTAGCACTCGTTCAGGAATTTCATCGCTGCTTCTTTGTGCTGTGCAGAGATCGGAATAGTCCAAGGCATGGATGCCACGGAAGTGGAACCAACAAAGTCATCCAGAGTCTGGAAGATGGTCATGTCACGTCCCGTCAGGGTAGTCTCCTGTGCTTTGATGCCAGGTTTTCCGCCTGTGGTGTAGCTCATCAGAGTTCCGGCTTTTACCAGCTCGCCGACTGCTGTGGTGTCGGTAGATGCATCAGCACTGATATATCCTTTCTGATTATAATCATACAGTCTCTCGCAATATTCTTTATAGAAATCAGTCTCAAACAGGTTTACGACATCGAGATTCTGGCCATAGTCGGTAAGAACACCAAATACGTTTCCACCAAGAGAGTCTACGTTAGAGAACTGTGACATAGAGCCTGTTGTCGGGCGATAAACTTCTTTGTCCGGATATTTTTCATGCAGCTGTGCATAAATATCATTTAATTCATCCAGGCTGATTTTTACAATTTCATCATCTGTATTTACTTCATAGCTAATACCATCGAGGTATTCGGTTGCAATCGCTGCACATCCACGTCCCTGTGCAATATCACGGTTACTTGGAAGACCATATAAAACTCCATTTACACGGCAGGCATCAATATTATCCTGTCCAACTGCATCAATGATACCCTGTCCGTAAGTCTGGAGCAGATCATCTTCTTCCAGATCGGAAAGATATCCCTGCTGAATTCCGGTTGCATATGGGAAGCCTACGCAGACAAGAACATCGATTTCCTCGTTTGCAGAAAGTGCCAGTGTTGTATTCTGGTTAAAGGAACCAAAATCAGTAATGGAAAGCTCAATCTCAACGCCGATTTTATCTCTTGTGATGTCGTTGATAGCCTCCTGTACTTTCTCGGTATCTGCCGGAGCACCTGTCCAGGTCGGGAAGCTTACGATGATTTTTTCTACTTCTCCGCTTCCAGTATCGGCTGTGCTTGCTGTGCTCTTATCTCCGGAACCTGTTGAGCTGGAATCTGAGTTTCCACCGCTGCTTCCGCAGGCAGCCATGGAAAATACCATGATTGATGCCATGAAAATCGCTGCTACTTTCTTTTTCATTCTTTCATCCTCGCTTTTCTTCTTTTTCGTTTTGAGTTTCGGCCGTGACTCATTTGATGGTCTTATTATATCGGCTTTCTCATCTCCAAAAAAGAACAATTCTGCTATGAATTTGCACTTTTCTGCTGTTTCTTTCTGCACTTTGTATATTTTTTTACTACTTTTCGTATTTTTCTATGCATTCTGCTATCAGCATCCAGTCTCCAGAAGCCGGTTTCTTCGGCATAATGCATGATTCCCGGCGTACTTCAATGGTTTCTTCCGTTTTTTCTGTCATTCCGGTTCTTGGATCAAACCAGGAAATCTCATACCTTCCATCGTAAAGGCCCGCGATCGGCGTGCTCATGCCGTCCATCTCTCCATAATAGATCAGCGCTCTCGTATGATCCTGGCTGATGGTCGCTGCCGCCAGTTTATTGGCAAACGGGCTAATCGTTTCCTCTTCGGTCGGATCGTACGGCACCATTTCCTCAAAGTGATGTTCTTCATAAAAACGCTTCATATATCCCATCTGTGCACCGCCCGGTCCGTCAATGGCTTTTGCCCAGGTGATGCCGAATTTATTGAATGCATTGAAATCCGGGTTGATGTCACTTGCATCCCAGATATTGTCCCAGATGCCCTGCGCGCCGTACGTATAACCGCAGCCGCCGGTCTGAACCGACATATATGCCACGCGGCGCAGCATGGTGGCCGTACAGAGTCTGGTTCCGTTTTCTTCGAGTGTGGAACAATATTCGTACAGGGATTCTCCTTCCACGAACGGCTTCGTTCCATGCTCTTTCCGATAGGAACGATACCAGGACGGATTAATCGGGAAATCGCCGTGACCGGCCTGATTCAGCACGAAATCAAACCAGGATTCATCATAATAGTAATCGGCAAACGGGCGCTCGTTCGTGTAGTGCGCGGTCTGCAGTGTGCCGTAGCCGTCGATCTGCTCCACGTATTCTGCCACCTCGCGCCAGCCTTTGATCGCACGCTCACGCGGCTCTCCCGGGAAGTAGCCTGCCACTTCTCCGGCCAGTGTCCACACCATCGGCAGAGCGCCGTAGCGGGCAATGATGTACCGCGCCAGATGCTTCTGATGCTCAATTCCCTGCTCAATCGAACCAGACCAGGCAAAGCCGAGCGCGTTGACGAAGCCAAGATCCGCAAGATAATACATGCGACGATCGAGTTCGTTCTGATAAAATGCCACATTCGGCAGATCCCTTTCGGCATGCTCCTCCCAATAGCGGCTTTTCCGTTCCCGCCAGCTGTCGCTTCGAAGATTCGTCTGATAGACGTTATAGCCCTGCTCCTTCCGGCGGTCGGCCATGCCGCGGAACATGCTCGTCATCTCCGGATGGTTCGACTCATCCCACCGCTCGCCGAATGCGAACTCCCAGTGCGTATCACCGAGCCAGAAAAACGGGGTTCCATCCGCGTAAGTCAGATACCGCCCCGATGGATGTACCTTCAGAAATCCATGCTGATAGATGGCAAAATCGCCTTCATACGGAACACACTCGACCGTTCCCTGCACGCCGGAAAGCCCCGTCTCCTCCGGCGCTTCCAGTTTGTAATCCCATGTTCCCGTCTCGGTCGGCGCAAACGCAATCCGATACGTACTGCCGCCGTCCCAGTATGCTTCTCTTCTGACTTTTCTTCCCGACGGTCCCGTAAAAACACCCCAGATTGAAACGTCGAGGAATGGATTTTCATATGTTTTTTTGCTTTCAAACGTCAGTATCGTCTGCCGCCACTGTTCTGCTTTCATCCCCATACTTTCTTCTCCTTATTCCAGTCCGCGTTTTTTTGCAAGCTGCACGGCAATTTCAACCAGCTCCGCAGCATCCTCGCGGCATACGAAGCCCTTCGCTACCTGCTCTTTTGTATTTTTCTCTGCCAGTTCCCGGTAATGATCCAGTGTGCCGTACAGTTCTTTCAGCAATGGTGCTGAGAATGACTGCTGATAGCCGAACAGTCCCTCCTTGTCTGATTCCGGGTCGAGGAAATACTGGCCTTTTTCAATATCACTTGTGCTGCTGTACCGTCCCGTCGGATAATCGATCAGGCAGGTGCGCAGGCCTCCGATGCTGTTTCCGAAGGCATCTTTTTTATTCTCACCGTCACTGTCAATGGCAATCCGCTCGCAGTGTGCCGGTGCTGCCCCCGTTCTGACCCAGGTAAACAGATTGCGGAACGCTGCCGCGAAGAGAATCTGGGACGGATAATTGTTTCCCTCTTCATTTTTTCCCATATAGAACGGCAGATGGTTGATCCGCACCAGGTCAGGGTCATTCTGGTAATAGTCTATATAGCTGTAGGAAGTGTCGTGGCTTGCACCCGTCACCTCATACTGGCGGAACAGAAACTCCGGATCGTCGCTGTCCGGCTGGGCAATGCGCCATGCTTCCATTCTTCCGTTTTCACTCTCGGTCTGCACCGCGATAAACGGCTCGCGTGCTTTTTCCACCCGGGTCAGGCTGTAGTGATACGGTGTTCCCGATTCATACTGATTGACCGGAATGGCAAGCGAATGGACTCCGCCGCCGGAAAGATACCCATCGAAGACGCTCGCGCCGCGTGCCGCATCCGGGCGGTAGGCAAAGCTGTTCAGATAGCGGAACAGGTAAGAGCCCGACTGAGACCAGCCGGTCAGATAAATGTATTCTCTTTTGTATTCCCGGATCGGGTTCTGCTCTTCATCGCCGCGCAGCAGCCATGCAAGCTCGGTCAGCATATCCCAGAAAAGGCCGGTCTCATAGTCGTGATTCAGGTCACCGAGACCGCCGACTGCCTGCAGCCGCTCTGGAAACGGCACTTCCGGTGTCGGGTTTGCCCAGGAAAGACGGCCATATCGTTTTTCATCAAATTCCACCATTTTTGCAATCGTATTGGGTTTGCTTGTGATGCCCACATAGATGTCTCCGTCCCGCACAAATTTTTTCCAGCCAAGAATCCACATACGGTCGATTTCCATGAAGCTCGTCGGGTTGATAATCTCGACGACGACGTTTCCGCTGCATTTTGCAGGGTCCTGCGGCGCGCGGACGATGATGCGGTTGGTATACGGCGCATCATCGGTGCGCACGCGGACATTGCCGCGCTCATCGGCTGTCTCGTAGACGTTTGCGGTTCCATACATGTAATATTCTTTCTCTGCATAGCCGCGTTCTGACAGCTTTAAATACCGCTCCGCACTGGCAAACGGATAGCTCTCTTCTGTTACCGGAATTTCCTCTAATCTTGTAATCATCTTGTAAAACCTCCCTTTTTCCTTGTATGGTTTTATTATTCCATATGGGGAAAATCCGAAAAACAACGATTCTGCTGTTTTCTGACACTTTTCTGCTATTTCGATTTTTATTTCAAAATCGCAGTTGCGTGCAATTTTATCTCTGAATTGTACTTTTTCTTTTTAAATTTCTGTAGTAAACTGATACTATCGGACAAAAAAAATTCAACTCGTCCCAATACTATTTTTCTGTCCGTCTTTAGTAATTACAAGGAGGGTTTTTACAAATGGCTGGAACTTACTATACCATCACCGAGGTTTTTGACTTCGGTCCGCATATTTCAAAAGTGATTCTCGACTACGGAAAAAGCATGAAAGGGGCTGCTCCGACACCGGACCAGTTCATTGTACATGTGACCCGTACTTCGACTGAGGGTGAAGATTTCGTCTGGCCGAATTTCATGGGTGACAAGCCGGATGACTCGATGGACGGTACACGCCGCGTTTCGAATGTTTACGTCTCCGACAAGACCGGCGCGCCGTGCGAGGACGGTACGTGCCTGACGCTGGAGCTGCCGTGCTTTATTATGGAAGGAATCGGCTCGATTATCAAATTCAACGGTAATTTCAATGTTTTTGTCAATGTCGCATACGATGTGACTCAGACTTCTGAAATTGCAACGGATGACGGCGCTGTGGCTCCGCAGACCTTCGATGTGGACGGCGGAAACCGCGTGATCTACGGCGAGTGGCTGAAGGAAGACCGCTACGAGGATTCGCAGATCCCGCTCTCTTATGTCTACTACGAGCCGGAACTGAATGCGGACGAAAAGGTTCCGCTGATCATCTGGCTGCACGGCGCAGGCGAAGGCGGACAGGAACCGCCGATCGCAGCAATCGGAAATAAAGTAGTCAACCTGATTTCCCCCAAAGTCCAGAAAATCTTCGGCGGCAAAACGTATCTTCTCGCACCGCAGTCCCCGACCATGTGGATGGATGACGGAACCGGTGAATACACCAAAGACGGCTCCTCCAAATACACCGAGGTTCTCGATGCCCTGATCGGCGCTTTTGTGGATGCACATCCGCAGATCGACCGCTCCCGCATCTACATCGGCGGCTGCTCCAACGGCGGCTATATGACGATGAAACAGATCTTCTTCAACCCGTCCCGCTACGCCGCAGCTTATCCGGTCTGCGAGGCACTGGCAGATGCCTTCATCTCCGATGATGACATCCAGAAAATCAAAGATCTGCCGATCTGGTTCACCCACGCAAAGACTGACCCGGTTGTCGTTCCGGCGGACTATGTTGTTCCGACCTACGAGCGCCTGGCAAAAGTCAACCCGAACGCTCACTTCACCTACTGGGACAAGGTGCTCGATCACACCGGAACGCAGAAAAACCCGGACGGCACCCCGTTCGAATACATCGGCCACTGGTCCTGGATCCCAATGCTGAACGATGAATGCGTTCTCGACTACGACGGAAAACCGGTTATGACAGACGGAAAAGAGACCCCGATTCTGGAGTGGATGGCTGCACAGAAAAAAGCCTAAAAACGAAAAGGAATAAGACAGGAAGTTTTTTGACGCTTCCTGTCTTATTCCTTTTCTGATCTTCGAAAACCGGCCCTGCTGACGGAAAAAGAAAACGTAGTTCCCGATGTTCCATCACTTTCCACCCTGATTTCTTCCCCCAGTCCCTGAAGGATTTCTTTTGCAATTGAGAGTCCAAGTCCTGTTCCATTTTTATTCCGTTCGCTTTTCTCTTTGTAAAACCGTTCAAAAACATGCGGCAGATCCTGTCTGGAAATTCCTGTCCCGTTATCGGAAACAGAAATCCATATCTTCTTTCGCTTTACTTCTACTGCTAACTGAATAATACCCTCACAATCTTCCGGCATAAATTTTACTGCATTATTCAAAAGAATCTCCATCACCTGACGAATCCGCTCCGAATTAGTCCAGAGTTCGGGAATTTTTTCCATGTTCTCCGGTTCCAAAAACTGTATTTCCAGTTCCTCACAATATACTCTGTATTTTTCAAGAATGGGCTTTAAAAGATCCGCTGCTTCTACCCGGTGTCTGCTCATATCCAGCCGCTTTTCCTGCACTCTCGACAGTTCCAGAATATCCTGCACCGCATGTTCCAGACGTTTGGCTTCTCCATAGATCATTCCATAATAACGGTTTCTGATTTCTTCGCTTTCCGTCCCGCCCGCGCAAAGCGTCTCCGTCATTGCCTCAATTGATGCAATCGGTGATTTCAACTCATGGCTGACATTCGCCACGTAACAGCGGTAGATTTCATTTACCTTTCTGTTTTTTTCATTTACCAGGTGACGGTACAGTAAAATCATCAGAAAAAGAAACGAATATAAAATTGCAAACAGAAACAGGATCGATCCCATATAGCGAATTTCATGGAACAGAAAAAGCTCACGGTTTTCATCTACCGGTGCCGCTGCTGCTGTAAGAAAACGGTTCTTCGAAAAATCCATCAGCAGCGTATAGTTTACTTTATCATCCCCGGCAAACGCTTCGTATTTCTGGATATAACTGCTGTAGTCTCCATAATTTTCCGAAGCATGACCTTCCAGATACGAAATCGTTTTTCCTTCCAGCAGATAAACATTGACATGCATATACCGGAAACCGTCTTCCAGTTCCTTTCCCTCCCGGATCTGTTCTGCTGCCCGGACGGCATTGCTTTTCAGGGAACGCTGCTGATACTTCTCCACCTGATAAATACAGCAGACTCCTATCATCAGCCCTGCAAGATACGCCAACAAAATCCAGAACACTTTTTTCCCATTCTTTTTAAGCATCTTTTTTCTCCGTAAGCCGATATCCCACTCCGTAAACCGTCTGGATATCATAATGCATGCCTTCACTTGGCAGTTTTTTCCGAAGCCGCTTGATTGCCGCATCTACTGCACGTGTATCTCCCCAGTATTCATACCCCCATACCGCTTCGAGCATCTGCTCCCGGTTCAGAACCTTGTGCACATTTCTCACCAGATAGATCAGCAGATTTACTTCCCGTGCCGCCAGTTCAATCGGCTGATCCCCTGCCTGCACTTCCATTCGTTCCTGATCAATCGACAGTTCACAGAACTGCAGAACTTCTTTCTGTTTCTCTCCTCGGGAAATCAGTTTTTTCACACGAAGGACAACTTCTCTCGGCGAAAACGGTTTCGTCACATAATCGTCTCCTCCCATTTCCAGTCCGAGAATGCGGTCAAACGGCTCCCCTCGCGCACTCAGAAACAGAATCGGAATCTGCATCTTTTCCCGGATCTCCCTGCAGATCTCAAGTCCGGACCGATCCGGGAGCATAATATCTAAAATCACAAGATCAATTTTCTCTTTTTTCATGATGTCAATTGCCTGCGATCCGCTGTAAGCCGAAAAAACGCGCAGGATATGATTAGTCATGACGAACCAATAAGTATTCTTTGTATCAGGAGGATTTATGAAAAAGAACACCAACACATTAAAATTACTGACGGGAACCCTTGCTCTGACTGCTGCAATGGGAATGTTCCCTTATCACGTTCTGGCAGATGCATCCAGCTATACTTCCGCTGTCACCGTATCGCCGGATGAGGACGATGATTTCGACGGATATGCCGTCGATGTAAACTTCACAACCGAAAACGGCATTTTAACCAACATCAACCTGTCTTCTGAGTGGGGACGTAAGGCAACGAAAAACCAGACGTATTCCACTAATGCACTGATCGGCATCGTAAACAGTATCAGGGGAAGTTCCTCTGATCCGTCCGGTGCGGATACCGTTTCCGGCGCAACCTGCAGTTCCAGAGCAATCAAAGGAGCTCTTGCGGAGGCCTATGGTACAGCGGCATGGACCAGCGTATCGGAAAATCTTACCGCATCCGTGAACGGTACCCCGGTCAGCAGTTCTGTTGCCGACGATGACGATGATGATGATGACGCAGGTGAGAAACCAGGTGACAATTCCGGAGAAAAACCAGGCGATAATTCCGGTGACAATTCTCACGAAAAACCAGGTAATAATTCCAATGGAAAACCGCCGAGAGAGGATAATTCTCTGGCACTTCCGGAGGGTACCTCTGCGTCCTATCGGAATCTTTCTGTGGAAAATGGAATTGTAACCGTACAGTTTCTCCTCCCGGAGGGTTACACTCCAAGCGGAATTAATCTGATCCGTGTAGGTAATACCGCCATCATGCCGGCCCGCGACCCGGAATCCTTTAACCGTATCTTCTCCTTTGATACCGAGACCGGAATTCTTTCTATTACACAGGATCAGCTCGACGGCTCAACGCAGCTTACTGTTTCGCTGAAATTTACGGATGGAACCGGAAACGGAACGACCGATGTTATCGTTTCTGTTCTGTCAGAATCGTCCATTCATCTGTCCGATAAAACAACTCCGTACACCGGAGAAGGCATCGAAATGGATTCTGCTGAAGTAACCGGAAGTACCGGATCGGTTGCTTACACCTACTATTCCGATGAAGCCTGCACCGATCAGCTGGAAGGTCTTCCGGTAAACGCCGGCACCTACTATGTTGTCGCTTCTGTTGCAGAAGTTGAGAATTATTATGGTGCTTCCAGTCAGCCGGCAAAACTTACCATCACGCCGGCCGAAGAAAAGAAAGATGATACTTCCGATAACGGAACTGCCGACGACAGTAAGGATGATGAAAAGGACACAGAAGACAAAAAAGACACCACCACAGATGATGGAATCACTCCGACTGCTGCTCCGACCCAGACGACGGAAATTCCAAATACCAGCACAAACACGAATGCATCCACCGCTGCCCCATCTGCTTCGGCTGGAAAAACTTCCACCACCTCAGCTCCGAATACCGGTGACTCTTCCCCGGTTCTTCCACTGGCCGGCCTTCTCGCCGGATCTCTCGCTGTGATTGGCGGATATCTGAAATTCAGAAAGCATATTTAAAATGTCTGACGAAAGAGCGACTGCTCAGCAAAAATATCTGCTGAACAGCCGCTCTCATTTTTCCATTTTATCTGATTTTAGATCTGGTTTCTCTCTTCTGCGAACAGTTCAACATTCGTGCAGCCGGTCCACTGCGGATGGTTGTTTCCCCATCTTCTCCTGTCTTTTGAAATTTTTATTGACCTTTTTTGCGGCCCCATAAATTCAATATAAACCTTTTATTCTGATATTCCAATAGACACGGATTAAAAAGAACCGGTTATCTTCCTTCTTTTTTCAGTTCTTCATAGAATTTCTGCATCAGATAGAACGCCGGCTTGCGGTACTTCTTGTCCTCGGAGAGAAGGCCTTTCCGGTTGTAGTATTTCTGGATCAGGCTTGTTCTGCGCGGGCAGCGGAAGTCGTAGAG
>CAVLAW010000028.1:15843-18984 GCA_963661155.1 Tidjanibacter massiliensis
CCCTTGATGTAGTCGATGGTCCGCAGGGTTGCGATCTGTTTTTCGTATACATCCACCTGGCACTCCTCAGTTCCCTTGTCGGAAATGGTTCCGTGGTGCCCCGGCAGGGCGTCTGCACCGAACTCGGTTACGATGACCGGCTTGTCCGGCTGGCTGTTTTCCATCAGTGCCGGGAGCGATGCGAAGTCCGGTGTGTACCAGCCGCAGTACTCGTTGATGCCGATGATATCGAGGTATTCCGTCAATCGGTCTTCGATCTTGTTCTTTTCTGCATTGACCAAGCATGCCGCGGAAACCATTCGCGTCTCGTCCTCGCAGTGCGCACATTTTGCCAGGGCACTCATAAATTTCAACCGCTCGTCCGTGTCGGCGTTCTCATTTCCGACAGACCAGATAATGACGCTCGCGCGGTTCCAGTCTCTTGTGATCAGCTCGCGGAGCTGGTTTTCGGCATCCTCATACGTCTTTTCGCGTTCGAAACGGATCGCCCAGTAAACCGGGATTTCTTCCCATAAGAGAAGTCCCATCTCGTCTGCCAGCTTCGCCGTCTCCTCGTTATGCGGATAATGTGCCAGACGCATGAAGTTGCATCCCATTTCTTTTGCAAGGCGGATATTTTCGATGCGCTCCTCTCTTGTGAGGCCCTTTCCGTTCTCCACGCTGTCCTCATGGCAGCTGATGCCGCGCAGGAAGATCGGTTTTCCATTCAGGAGAATATCTCTGCCGTTTACACGGATCTCGCGGAAGCCGACGCGGTCGGTGACGGTGTCTGCTCCACAGGTTACTTTCACATCATACAGCTTTGGATTTTCCGGCGACCAGAGTTCCGGTTTTACATCAAAAACAATTTCTCCGGCTCCGTTTTCCAACTGAATTTTCTGACTCACGCCAAGTTCTGCGATCGTCAGCTCTGCCTCTGCGGCAATCTTTTCGGATAATGTAACTTTCGCCATAACATGTCCAAACATTCCATCCGGCACGAGTGCGATTTTGAAGTCTTTGATGTGGCATTTCGGAACGCGGATCAGCGCGATGTCGCGGTATACGCCGCAGTAGTTGAACCAGTCGGTGTTCTCGGTCGGCACCTGCTCCGGCCGTCTCGTTCCATCAACGGCAAGCACGATGCGGTTTTCCTGTTTCAGAAACTCTGTGATATTCCAGAATGCCGGTGTCGATCCGCCGCGGTGCATGCCGACGTATTCTCCGTTTAAGAAGACACGGCACAGATAATTGGCTGCGCCGACTTTCAGAAAGACGGTTTCCTCTTTCTCTGCATCGTACAAAAATTTTCTTGTAAAAACCATGCTTCCCTCATACAGGCGATACATCGGATCGACGGTGTTCCAGCTGCACGGGAGCTGCATGACCGGCCACTCGTCAAAGGAATAGTCGACCGGCACGGTGAAGCCTTTTTCGTCGCGGTATCTCTCTTTGTACCATTTCTGGCGCAGGCAGGTGTCATACTGATCGACCGCATAGTGCCAGCCGCCGTTCAGCAGTTCCTCTCTTCTTCCCCCTTCAAAAACCATCGTGTCCGCTGTGGCGTATCCCATCTCATACTGCTCGGTATAGTCCTCGAGATGAATGTCCGACATATACTTTTTCTCTTTTTTTGCTTCCATAAATAATTTTCCCTCGCTTCTCCAAACGATGAGAAACACGCTCCGCGAGTTTCTCAAGTTATCGCGGCCGCCAGGATCTCGTGCAAGCACGGACTTTGGCTCATTGCCCGCGTATGTTTCAAACTGCAGGCATCATCACCCGCTCTTGTTTTTATTGTAGCGTTTCTGAGAAAAAAATCCATGGTCAAAATTGTTGAGGATATTGCAAAAATTGCGGTAAGCTTTATTTTTCTTCCGCCGCCATCTGCCGCTTCCGCCGTGTCACAAGACCGCCGATCCGCCCCGTCTCTTTTGCGGTAAGGGAACGCCATCCATCGTTCAGCACGCGGTCCAGAAGCCCCAGTTCGCCTGCAATTTCGTATTTCATCTTTTCCTCTTCTGTCAGATTTTCCAGATCAATTTTCTTCTGATTTGCCATATTGTACTGCACTCCTTTTTTCTGCATTTTCTGTTTTATTCAGAGTGTGGACATTTTTTCCGGCTTTATACTTCCATATTTGAAAAAGGCTGCTTGTGCGCGGAGCCTAAATTTCGTTCCGGCTTTTGTCCTCATTTTACGGATACTTCCGCCCGGAGGTCTGGTATAATAGCGGTGTACTCAAAAAAACACGATATTTTCTCCCCTGCCGTTTGTGCAGGCGGAACATTTTATAGAACATGGAGGTATTTACAATGCATTCTTTCCGACTGGTACCGGAAATCCGGCAATACGATACAACAAAGGAATTCTGTGCAGACCTGCACATCGGAAAAGGAGATCTGCTGCTGATCAGCGAGTCTCTGTATGACAAGTTTTTTAAAGCGCAGGACAAAGGCGCCATTGTGATTCATTACCGTAAATATGGCTCCGGCGAGCCGACCGATCTGATGGTGGAGGGTATCTACCGCGATCTGCAGGGGCTGTCCTACCAGCGTGTCATTGCCGTCGGCGGCGGTACGATCCTCGATGTTGCCAAACTGTTTGCCCTGAAAAACATTTCCCCTGTTGTCGATCTCTACGACCGCAAGCTGGAAATTCAGAAGGATAAAGAACTGATTCTCGTCCCGACAACCTGCGGAACCGGAAGTGAGGTCACGAATATTTCGATTCTGGAGCTGACCGCCAAAAACACGAAATTCGGTCTCGCCGACGATGCGCTCTTTGCAGATAAAGCCGTCCTGATCCCGGAGCTGCTGAAAAATCTGCCGTTGCGCTTCTTTGCGACGAGCTCGATTGATGCTCTGGTTCACTCGATCGAATCCTTCACTTCGCCAAAGGCCAGCGCGTTCACCCGGCTCTACTCGAAAAAAGCCATGACGATCATTCTCGAGTGCTTCCAGTATATCGTAGAACATGGCCCGGAGTCCCGCGCGGAAGTCATCGGCGATATGCTGACCGCCAGCACGTACGCCGGCATCGCCTTTGGAAATGCGGGCTGCGCTGCCGTCCACGCGATGAGCTATCCGCTCGGCGCCGCTTACCATGTGCCGCACGGAGAGTCAAACTATGCGATGTTTACCGGCGTCTATAAAACGTATC
>CAVLAW010000029.1:0-8276 GCA_963661155.1 Tidjanibacter massiliensis
CGGCAAGACCATCGGTTCCTTCCGGCGTAATGTGTTGTTCTGGCTGAAACTGATGCTCAAATCCAGAGGATATTCCGTAACTGACCGCAGAGCGGACAACCTCATCTTGATCAGAAAAGGCGATACTGAGAATTACTTTTATATATTTGGTGGAAAAGATGAGCGTTCACAAGATTTGATTCAGGGTATCACGCTGGCTGGCGTATTCTTCGATGAGGTTGCGCTGATGCCGGAATCCTTCGTCAATCAGGCAACCGGCCGATGTTCCGTTGAAGGTTCCAAATTTTGGTTTAACTGCAACCCGGATGGCCCATATCACTGGTTTAAGCTCAATTGGATTGACAAGAGGAAAGAAAAACAGCTGCTGTATCTCCATTTTACAATGGATGACAACCTAAGCCTATCTGAGAAAATAAAAACCAGATATCGAAACATGTATACCGGGGTGTTCTATAAAAGATATATCCTGGGCTTGTGGGCTATGGCTGAGGGTGTTATCTACGATATGTTCAGCGAAGCACAACATGTGAAAGATCCATCGTTATTTGAAAATTTATTGTTTGACAGCAATAGATATGTCAGTTGCGATTACGGAACTCAAAATGCAACGGTGTTTCTCCTGTGGGAAAAAGGAACGGATGGCGTTTGGTATTGTACGAAAGAATATTATTATTCTGGACGAGAGGAAGGAAAGCAGAAAACGGATGCAGAGTATGCAGACGACTTGGAAAATTGGCTGGATAAGATGGAAATTCGCGCAATTATCGTGGATCCTGCGGCTGCTTCTTTTATTGCGGAATTGCGAAAACGTGGATTCAAAATCATAAAAGCCAAAAATGATGTAGAGGACGGAATTCGATTGGTAGCAACCAAATTGAATTTGCAAAAAATTGTATTTTCAACGGCGTGTATAAATACAATTAAAGAATTTGCATCTTATATTTGGGATAAAAAAGCTGCTGAACACGGAGAAGACAAGCCAGTGAAGCAGTATGATCATGCGATGGACGCGGTACGATATTTTGTATATACAATACTTGGGGAGCGACCAAGGTTGAACAGAAAAGTGAAAGGAGGAATTTAGCGTTGCACACGAATTTATATAGACTGCCGTCAGAGGAGACACTGACAGATGCAAAACTGAATGAATTTATCATGCGGCATTCCGGTGAGTGCGCATTTCGGTACAGCAGGCTACAGAATGCCTATGAGACGGACTACCCGATCCTGCATGAGCCGTTAAAGCCGAAATGGAAGCCGGATAACCGGATCATGGTCAATTTCGCCAAGTACATTGTGGATACGATGAACGGTTTCTTCATCGGAAATCCGATCAAAATGCAGGTCGATAATGGAAACGAGGCAGTTGAGAAGTATGTTGAATTTCTGGATCAGTACAACGACCAGGACGATAACAATGCTGAACTTTCCAAAATCTGCAGCATCTTCGGCAAGGGCTATGAAATGTATTACGTAGATGAAAACAAAAATATCGGTATCACCTATCTGAGTCCGCTGGATGCGTTTATGATTTACGATGATTCCGTGCTGGAAAGAGAACGATATTTCGTTCGGCTGTATTACGATTCAAATCAGATCCTTCATGGCAGCGTATCGGACGAGACGAAGGTTCGCTGGTTTACGATTAAAGGAAAACTGATCTGGGATGCGGATGAGAAGATACACGGTTTCGATGGTATTCCGGCAACGGAGTATGTAGAGAATCGGGAGCGCATGGGGATCTTTGAGCCGGTTCTCACGATGATCAATGCGTACAATAAGGCGATCAGCGAGAAAGCCAATGATGTTGACTATTTCGCGGATGCCTACCTCAAGGTTCTGGGAGCCAAGCTGGAAGAAGATGATGTGGCGCATATCCGGGATGACAGAATCATTAATTTCGACGGGGACACGGAACGGTTGATTGTCGAATTTCTGCAGAAGCCGGATGGGGATACCACGCAGGAGCATCTGATCGACCGTCTGGAAAAGCTCATCTTCCATATCAGCATGGTGGCCAACATCTCGGATGAGAACTTTGGTACCAGCTCCGGGATCGCAATGAAGTACAAGCTGCAGGCGATGAGCAACTTGGAAAAAACGAAAGAACGGAAATTTACGAGCGGCATGAACCGGCGCTACCGCCTGATCTTTTCAAATCCGGTCTCCGGAATGAAGAAAGACGATTGGGTGAAGATTCATCCGCACTTTACACCGAACTTCCCGGCGAATCTGCAGGAAGAGGCAGAGATCGCGAAGAATTTGGAAGGTGTGGTCAGTCAGGAAACACAGCTGGGTGTACTGTCCATTGTGGACAATGTGCAGAATGAGATCAAGAAAATCGATGAGGATCAAGATAAGGTGAGAGCGGATCCGGTGATGAAGCAGATGTTTGGCGGTGGACAGGATGACGAGTAAGGAATACTGGCAGAAGCGTGAGACGGAGCATGCCAAGAAAAATAAGATGTCTGAGCAGGCCTATGCAGAAGAGATCCGGAAGACCTATGCGTATATGGCAGACCAGATCCAGAAGGAGATCGATGGATTTTATACAAAGTACGCCACAAAAGAGGGAATCTCGCTGGCAGAGGCAAAAAGGAGAGTTTCCAAGCTTGACATCGAAGAATATAGCAGGAAAGCCGCAAAATACGTCAAAGAAAAAGATTTTTCTGATCAGGCGAATGAAGAAATGCGGCTGTACAATGCGACCATGAAAATCAATCGTCTGGAGCTGCTGAAAGCCAATATTGGGCTGGAAATGGTATCCGGATTCGATGAATTACAGAAATACTTCGATCGGACGCTGACACAGCAGACGATAGAAGAATTCCGCAGACAGGCGGGCATTCTTGGCAACTCCGTGCAGGAAAACGGGAAAATGGCGCGAACAATCGTGGATGCGTCATTCCACAATGCTACTTATTCCGATCGAATCTGGATGTATCAGGATATGTTGAAAGCGGAGCTGGACAAGCTGCTGAAAACAGGACTGATCCAGGGCAAGAACCCACGGGAGCTTGCGGTGCACCTGCAAAAACGCTTCGGTGCAAGCCGGGAAGATGCAGAGCGGCTCATGGTCACGGAGCTTGCCAGGGTGCAGACAGAAGCGCAGAAACAGTCCTATCTGCGAAACGGATTCGAAGAGTATACATACGTTGCCTGCGGGAATGCAGATGTCTGCGAACGATGCCAGGCGTTGGATGGAAAGCATTTCAAAGTTCGGGATATGATGCCCGGAACGAACGCGCCGCCGACGCATCCACGATGCCACTGCTCAACGGCGGCTTATATGGATAGCGCAGAATATGAGAAATGGCTGGATTTCCTGGAGCAGGGCGGTACAACGGAAGAATGGGAACGTCTGAAGAACAGGGAAAAAGAAGAAAGTAAACCAAAATATCAGTATCTGGATACAGTGGTAAATAAGAAAATGCTGAAATCCTCGCAATACAGGAAAAAGTTCGAAAATGTATCTGAAAATACGAAACTGAATCGAACGGCTTGGAAGATTTCAAAGAGAATGTTGGAACATCGGTCAGGCAGTAGGTATGAAGATCTCGCATTCATTGATAGTGTAACAGGCAAGAGCATTGTGAATGAAAATTACAACGCAGAAAGCAAGGCCAAACCGAATAAAGCCATGCAGAAGATGGTGAAAGACGCAGATTATGGAACAATTATTGCCATACACAATCATCCAGGAAGCAGCGTTCCGAGTCTGGCAGATTTGATGGTTTGTGTGAATCGCGGATATCTTTTTGGCTTAGTCGCTTGTCATGATGGTAAAATATATAAATATTCAATAGATAAGGATAGATTCAATCCAGTAAATGCAAGGTTTGCACTTGACCGATTGGAAACACGAGGTTATGATAAAGAAGTGGAGACATGGTTAAAGCAAGCCGGAGTTTATTTGGAGGCATGGTAAAATGGATGCGATATACAAAAGGATATGTGAAAAGCTTGGTTGTGAACCCAAAGATATTGCAATACCGAACTTTGAGACAGAAGATGATTCTTGGGAAAGCCCTTTTAAGAAACTGACAGAGGAAGAAATAGATTATATTGTGAATAATGGCTGTTTGCCTGGAATTGAACCAATTCGGGAATAAAAATTCAAAATAAGGAGAAGATGCACATGGCTCAGAACGATTATTTTGTGATTGTATATCAAGTACTGAAATATCTTTACGAATGCTTGAAAAAAGGCGAAAAGCCAGAAGCGTGTTACCTTACAGCATCGGCTTATAATATTCCTGAAAATTATTGGCAGTATATCATTTTAAGCCTGATTACAGAAGAGTATGTAAAAGGTATTGCCATCAATCATACGAAAGATGGCGTCTTTTTAGGCGATCTGCCGGATGCTATTATCACGCCGAAAGGTATTTCATATCTGTTCGAAAATTCGTTGCTTGAAAAGGCAAAAAGGACGTTGAAGGACGTAAAAGAGATGGTTCCGTTCGTATAAAACTGTTTAAGGAGCAAAAACGATAATGGCAAAGAATGACATGGAAGTAATCATGTATAAAATACTGAGATATCTGTACGAATGCATGAAACTCGGCGTAGAACCAGAACTCGAACAGTTTGCGTGGAATTCAAAATTGTTTGATATTCCGCAAAGCTATTGGTGCAAGATCATTGTAACGCTTGTAAGAAAGGGATATATTACAGGATTTGTAGTCGTTGACAAAACAAAAGACGCGCCAATGCTCCAAACAGACAGACCATTTGAGATTACGTTTGAGGGCGTACAGTTCCTGGAAGAAAACAGCCGTATGCAGAAAGCAAAAGAATATTGTGCCGAAACATTCAACGTGATCTTGTCTGCGTTGCTTGGCGCGATTATTTCATAGTTACCACCAGTCGAGAGACCGGTGGTATTTTTGTACCCATTTTTAAGAAAGAGAGGATCAGCGAGTGATTGAGATATGCGTACTTGGAAATGAAATTAAAGTCTCGGGGCATGCAAATTTCGCCCCACACGGGCAGGATATCATCTGCGCGGGCGTTTCCAGCCTTGTGCGGACGCTGATCCGCTCGATCGAGGATCTGACAGGGGATGAAATAGAATACGAAGTATCGCCCGGATGGGTTGATATACAGTATGGGAATCTATCGGAGAAAGCGAAAACTCTGGTGGATTCCTTTTTTGTCGGCATCTGTCTGATGGCCGATGAATTTCCGGAACATGTCCGGATCGTGTAACTGATGTGACCGAAATGTCGTTAAACTATGATTCTGGAGCAACGGCACGGGGCTATTACAGAACGGGACGGGGCAGAAAGGACTGAACATGAAGTATAAAAACAATCGTTGGAGAATCCCAATGATCAACCTGCAGTTATTTGCAGATGGCGAAGGAGACGGCAGCGGAGCCGGAGACGGAAACGAGGACGGAGCTGGAGCAGGTTCTGGAGATGGCGGCAATGAGATGTCGTTTGATGATTTTCTGGGGCAGGCAGAGAATCGAGCAGAGTTCGACCGCAGGGTTCAGAAGGCAGTAAACACAGCAGTGACCAAGGCGCAGGAAAAGTGGCAGGCACTGACTGATGACAAGCTTTCAGAGGCGGAAAAGCTCGCGAAGATGACAAAAGAAGAGAAAGCAGAGTACAAAAACCGTAAACTAGAGAAAGAACTGGCGGATCTGAAACGGCAGAACGCACTTTCGGAGATGTCAAAGACGGCCAGAAAAATGCTGGCAGATGAGGAAATCAACATTCCGGATGAACTTCTGGCACATCTGGTATCGGAAAGCGCTGAAGATACCAAGACAGCTGTGGAAGCTTTCGGAAAGATGTACAAGGATGCAGTGCAGGCAGCCGTAAAAGATGCCCTGAAAGGGAATACACCAAAGGGCGGATCCGGCGGAAAAGGCGCTGTGACAAAAGAACAGATGCTCGCAGTCAGCAACCCGATCGAACGGCAGCGGCTGATTGCGGAAAATATTGCATTATTTCAGTAGGAGGAAAACAGCATGCATAAAATTGGAAAATTAGGGCTGCAGGTGTTTGCAGCACCGGATAACATGACAGGTCAGGCACAGATTCAGGTAAAAGCCCGTGAGATTGATTTCGTAACATCTTTCGGTAAAAATATCCAGGCACTGCTTGATGTACTGGGCATTATCCGAATGATTAAAAAAGACAACAATACCGTCTTAAAGACAAAAAAAGTGACAGGAAACCTGCAGTCCGGCGAGGTCGCAGAGGGTGATGAGATTCCGTACTCCCAGTACGCTGTGGAAGAAATTCCGTTTGACACGATCAAAATCAGCAAATACCGCAAAGGCGTAACCCTGGAGGCGATCGCGGAAAAGGGATACGATGCCGCAGTACAGGACACTGATGAGGAGTTCAAAACTGATCTGCAGAACGTTGTTATGGATAAGCTGTATGCACAGCTGAAAGCAGGTTCGCTGACCGGTCATGAAAGTACCTGGCAGATGGCGGTTGCTATGGCGATCGGAAAAGTCAAAGATAAATTCAAGAAGATGAGAAGAACGGCTACCGGCGTAGCAGTGTGGGTGAATACACTGGATGTATACAAATATGTCGGCGCCGCGGATATCACACTGCAGACGGCGTTCGGTTTTGAGTACATGAAGAAATTCCTTGGCGCTGATGTTGTGTTCGTAAGCTCTGAAATTCCGGAAAACGTCGTCATCGCTACTCCGCTCAACAATATTGTTGGTTACTATATTGATCCGGGCGACTCTGAGTTCGTAAAGGCCGGCCTCAGCTACACAACGGATCCGACCACTCATTTCATCGGCTTCCATGCACAGGGTACCTATGAGAGAGCAATTTCGGATCTGTACGCTATTATGGGTCTGCGCTTATTCTGCGAGTACCTGGATGCCATCGCCTATATTTCCGTTGGCGGCGCAGATACACAGACTCTTGGAAATCTGACTGTAACATCGACAGAAGGATCTGAGACAGGAAAAACAAAGATTTCCGTAAAAGAGCAGCTAATGTCTATGAAAAACTGTTGGAAGTACAAAGATGCGGCATCCGCGACTGCGGTGAAATACGGCGATGACGTGAAAACCTGGAGCAAATGGGATGGAGAGTCCGAAATCGCATCTACAGCAACCCATCACATCACGCTGGTTGAGTGCGATCAGAACTACAAAGCAGTCCGTTCCGGTGATGTAACAGTAGCTGTGAAAGGCTGATAAAAGTGGAGGCGGCCTATGATCGAAGATTTGAAAGTGCTTCTCGGCCTGGATGAAACGGATGATCAAACAGAAAGAAGACTGAATCTGATCCTGGATGCAACTAAGCGTCGTTTGAAATTTCTTCTTGGCGGTCTGGAGCCGCCGGAAGAGATGGAATACATCATACTGGATGTTTCGGTCATCCGGTTCAACCGGATCGGCTCTGAAGGGCTCTCCTCTCACAGTGTTGAGGGTGAGAGTCTTTCCTGGTCTGAAAACGATTTTGCCGGATATATGGATGACATCCAGTCCTATCTGGATAGCCAGCGGGGGGCAAGGAAGGGAAAGGTGAAATTTCTGTGAGATACGATACACCAGTTTTCTTCCAGCGCGTTTTGTCAGGCGAATACGATCCGAAAACCGGAAACTATGCCGACGATCAGGTAACAGAGGTGCGGAAAATGGCATCTGTGATGGATACGAGGGCAGAAATTATGCAGATCGTATATGGAGGAATCCGCCAGGGCAGCGTGACAGTACAGCTCCAGAACCATTATCAGAAGCCGTTTGACCGGATCCGGATCGGAAACACGACCTACAAAGTGGACTATACGCGGAAGCTTCGCGTGAAACAGACTTTTATTTTATCGGAGGTGGTCTGATGCCGAAAATTAAGCTGGAAGGAATGGAAAAGCTGCAGGTAAAGCTGAAGAAAAACGTGCAGATGAGTGATGTGAAGCGGGTGGTAAAGGAAAACGGAAAAGCTCTGCAGGAGGCGGCACAGAGAAAAGCTCCGGTGGATACTGGCACGCTGAAACGAAGCATTGGTATCGAGATCCGGGATGGCGGTCTTACGGCCGAGGTGGAGCCGACAGCAGAGTACGCAGCATACGTGGAGTATGGAACCCGTTATATGAATGCGCAGCCATACATGCGGCCTTCCTACACGGCTCAGAAAGAGAAGTTCAAATCCGATCTGAAAAAGCTTACGAGGTGATACCATGGATCCACAGCAAGAATTATTCAGCGCATTGCTTCTGGAACTGAAAAAGAAGTATCCAGACAGCGTGTATGACACGTTTTTACCGCCGGAAGGCACGCCATATCCGTT
>CAVLAW010000029.1:8286-11132 GCA_963661155.1 Tidjanibacter massiliensis
ATCTGGCAGACAGTGATTTGAATGACAGAGCCAATAAGACGGCTGTATTCGGCACTGTAAGCCAGACAATTCACGTCTGGCATGACAATCCGCGGCAGCGTGGCTCAGTTTCGCAGATGCTTCTGCAGATCAAGCAGGTTTGCAGACAGCTGGAACATACCGGCAGCTTTTCATGGTCCGTGCAGGATCTGAATCAGAAAATTTTGCCGGACACAACTACCAACCAGCCACTTCTTCACGGTATTGTGGAAGTGACTTTTTTATTTAGTTAGGAGAACAGCATGAGAAAAACAATTGATTTGCAGTTATTTGCAGATGCGGTACGCGGCAAAAAGATCGTCTATCTGTACCGTCTCAAGAAAGACGCGACTAAAAATGCAGCTACAGCATTAGCCTTTACTACAGAAAACGGAAGAACGACAAGCAAGGATGCAGATACCACAGAGACCAAGGACGGCGCGATTCGAACCCCGGGAGCGGTCGAGATTGAGATTACAGCCACCAGTATTCTCGCCAAAGGAGATACGCTGGTCGATTCGCTCGAAGATGCAATGATCGATGATGAGCTGGTAGAGATCTGGGAAGCAAATCTGGATGAACCAGCATCCAGCGGCAGCAATAAATTCAAAGGGAAATACTTCCAGGGCTATGTAACGGAGCTGGAAAAGACTTCGAATGCCGAAGATATGGTGGAAGTATCACTTACCTTTGGAGTAAATGGAACCGGCAAAGCAGGCGATGTAACCGTAACAGCCGAACAGCAGGAAGTAGCTGCTTATGTATTTACGGACACGCAGAAAGCAGGAGCGTAAAAGAGTTGAGGGCGAGAAATCGTCCTCTTTTTGAATAGTAAAGGAGAAAAACAATATGGAACTTACAATCAATGGACAGGTGTATCAGTTTAATTTTGGCATGGGATTTCTTCGAGATGTAAACAAAAGAATTCAGATGCCAGTTGACAATCTGAAAGATGTCAGTAAAGGAATCGGCCTGCGATATATGATCAGCAGTGTTATGGACGGCGACATGGAAGCCCTTGTAGATCTGCTGGATGCGGCAAACAAGGGGCAGAATCCGAGAGCGACAAGAGAACAGCTGGACGGATATATTGATGACCCAGAAACGGACATTGATAAACTTTTCGAGGATACACTGGGTTTCTTAAGGACAGCCAATGCTACGAAGAAGACCGTAGCGGAAATCGAGAAGGCAGTGGCAGAGGAAAAGGAACGTCAGGCGACTCTGAAAAAGACACTGGAAGAGTTCCAGAAAAAAGCCCAGGGAAAGAAGAAACAGTAGACTTTGAGAAAATTTATCATGACGTTGCCGTGAACTGCTTTCGGTATTTTGATTTTACATCATTTGATCAAGTGGATCAGCTGACGGTAGCTCAGTATAACGTCATGATGGAGGCGTTGGAGTTGAAAATGTTCGACCGGAACTTCGAAGCACACAGGCAGGCGTATCTTGATTTTGCCGTACGTGCAGAGCGGAAATCTGGTAAAAAGACAGTTCCGGTCTTTAAAAAGTTTCAAAAATTCTTCGACTATGAACGGGAACTTGAGAATCTGAAAAAGAAAAGAACAAAAAGGACAGATCCTCGTTTTGCCGGGCTTTCAAAACTGATCAAGAAGGGAGATGGTGAAAACGGCAGAATCTTATAGCGTAAAAGCAGTTTTATCAGCGGTAGACAGTAATTTCTCTTCAACGATGAAATCGTGCAGTGATACAGCGGAACGGCTACGCAGTACCATATCCAGCGGACTTGGATTCGGCGCAATGGCGGCGATTGGAGGAAAAGCAGTTACGGCAGTTGGAAGCGCATTGAAAAGTGTGACAACAAGTGCTGTAAACGCTGGAATGAGCTTTGAGAATGCGATGTCTTCCGTGGCGGCCATTTCTGGAGCTACAGGCTCAGATTTTGAGAGCTTGTCAAAAAAAGCTGAACAAATGGGCGCAAGCACGAAATATACAGCTACAGAAGCGGCTAATGCAATGGAGTATATGGCAATGGCCGGATGGAAGACTGAAGACATGCTTTCTGGTATTGACGGAATCATGAATCTTGCCGCAGCATCAGGTGTCGATCTGGCACAGACATCAGATATCGTAACAGATGCACTGACGGCTTTTGGAAAACAAGCCAAAGACAGTGGAGAATTTGCCGATGTATTGGCTGCGGCTTCTGCCAATGCGAATACGAATGTCGATTTGATGGGCGAAACATTCAAATATGTCGGCTCCGTAGCGGGCGCAATGGGTTACTCCATTCAGGATATCGCTCTTGCTACTGGTCTGATGGCAAATAGTTCTATCAAAGGAGGTGCCGCCGGTACAGCACTTCGCGCCACGATTACACGTATGGTAAAGCCAACAGAAGAATCCAGTATGGCAATGTCGGCACTTGGTCTAAGTCTTACTGACGCCAATGGAAATATGAAGTCTTTCGGAGAAATCATGAAGGACATGCGGAAAGGCATGCAAGGAATGACTGAGGATGAGAAAGCATCCTATGCGGCTATGCTTGGCGGCCAGGAGGCAATGTCTGGACTTTTGGCGATTGCAAATGCAAGTGATGAAGATTTTAATAAGTTATCCGATGCAATCAACAATGCAGCTGGATCTGCCGAGAAGATGGCAGACATCAAGATGGACAATCTCCAGGGCGATGTTACAAAGCTTCAATCTTCGCTGGAAGGACTTGGAATTACAGCTTTTCAGCAGGTAAATGACACTTTTCGCGGTTTTGTTCAAAATATTAAGAGTGCTGTAGATGAACTTAATCAAAAACTGTCCGATGGAAAGTATATCGAGAAAGCGATCCAGTGGGTTGAAAAGCTTGGATC
>CAVLAW010000029.1:11142-18936 GCA_963661155.1 Tidjanibacter massiliensis
GCTTGGATCCGCGTTTAAAGATGGCGGTTTGGAAGGCGGGCTGAAAGAAATTGGAGATCTTCTGGACGGAACCGGCGAGAAAGTAAAGGCTCTTGGGGCAGTTCTCGGAACTTTGGGTGTTGTCACGAAAGCAAGCGATTTCTTTCAAGGAAATACGTGGAAACTGGTGTCTGCGGGAATTGGTGGGATAAACAAAACCCTCAAAGAAACACCACAATGGGCGAAAAACGCTGGAAAAAGTCTCGGAAATGCATTCAGTAATTCGAAGCTTGGCGGGATATTGCAGTCTGCAGTTGGAAAAATAAAAAATCCATTTAAAGATATTCTGGATGCGGCAACCTTGGATGGAGCCAACGGGATACAAAAAATCGGTGTGCTGGGCGGAAAAGTTGTACAAACAGTCACATCAACGATACAGAAGGTCGGGAACCTGATTCTTGGCGTTGGTTCAAAGATGTTCAGTGGTCTGACCCAAATCATGGGTCTTGCAATGAAAGCGTTGATGCCAGCGGCCTTAATCGCCGTAGTACTTGCCGGGCTTGGACTGCTCTATCAGACGTTTGGGTCGCAGATTGACAGTATTTTGCAACTGGCGCAGACACAGGGACCACAGTTTATCACGAATTTGGTCAATGGAATCGCCAGCAGACTGCCGGATCTCATTCAGCAGGGCGGGCATTTGGTTTCTGAATTGCTGAACACAATTACAGCAAATCTGCCTGCTTTGATTACGGGCGGCGTAACGTTAGTTCAATCGCTGGTATCTGGATTGATCAGTGCCCTGCCGGAGTTGATTCCATCAGCAGTCAGCATGGTAACGACACTCGTTACTGGAATTGCTTCAGCATTACCGCAGCTCATTATGACGGGTATGCAACTTTTGCTGGCGTTGGCACAGGGAATTACTGAGAATTTACCGTCACTGATAGACGCTGCAATTCAATCACTGAGTTCTTTTGCACAGGGAATTTTGCAGAATCTTCCTACAATTTTGACGACCGCAGCCCAGATTATCGGAACATTGGCACAGGGCATTATAGGTGCGATTCCGCAGCTTTTGGCGGCATTGCCGCAGGTGCTGTCTGCTATGATTGATACAATTATGGCAACAGACTGGATCGAAGTCGGAAAGCAGGTAGTCCTGGCCATTGGAGAAGGAATTTTTGGAGGACTTTCTAAGTTTGGTGGAAAGATTGGAAAGTTTTTTGGCGATATCAGCGATTGGTGCGCTGGAGGAGAAAAAGGCGGCAAGAGTGTAACGTCTGGTGCGGCATCCGGAATTAATGCTGGAAGCTCCCAGGTATCCAGTGCTGCGAATGCGCTCGGAAGTACAGCAGCAAGCAGTACCGCGGCCGGGATTCAGTCTGGAATTGGAAGTGTTGCTGCGTCCGCTGGAAACATAGGTGATACAGCGATCAGTGCGATTACATCCGGTATCAACAGCGGCAACGGAGCTTTAGCCTCAGCGGGCACAAACGCAGGAACAGCAGTTACAGAGAGCATGGATACTGGGCTGAAACCACTGAATAATATTGCATCCACATCGATGAGCAATTTTTCAAGCACAATTTCGAGTGGCGGAACGAAAGCAGTTTCCAGCGCAAAAAATGTTTCAAAAGCAGTGAATGCCGCTCTGAAAACGACAGAACCGGCGGCGCTTCGCAGCGGACAGAGTATTGGAAACAATATGGCAAGCGGAATCCGGTCGAAAAACAGTACTGTAACGAGTGCATCACGTGCACTTGCAAATGCGGCAAAGGCGCCTCTGAGCAATATAAACACTTATTCTTACGGCGCATACATCGGCATGGGACTTGCAAATGGTATGGCAAGCCAGGTTGGGCATGTAAGAGCAGTGGCGGCACAGCTTGCGGCGGCTGCAGAGGCGGCGATCCGTGCGAAAGCGCAGATTCACAGCCCATCAAGGGTGACGGATAAACTGGGTAATTATTTTGGCATCGGCTGGGTCAACGGTATCATGGACCATGTGCAGGAGGCAAAACAGGCTGCTATGGAGCTGATACAGATTCCAGAACTTGCACCTGCGCCAGAGATCGGAATGAGCCTGCGAACAGGATCTGAAGATCTGAACGACAGCTATCAGTATAGCAGCAATGGAAAATATACCATCTATGTTCCGATCAATCTGGATGGACGGGAGATCGGAAAGGCGACTGCAACGTATACACGAGAAGAGATTGAGAAACAGGAGACCAGAGAGAACCGAAAGAAAGGCAGGAGAATGAATGTATAACTTCATCGATACCACAGAGCGGTACCCGGGGCAGAACCTGCCTTCGGAGGCTCTCATGTTTAATGGAAATTATCTTGAAAATGTGATTCCCGGCTATCGGACATTATACGTGTCTGGCCGGGAAGTTCTAGGGACGGAGATTACAGATCTGGAAACCGGCGTATCTGACGGCACGAAATACCGGCGAAAGCGCTATCAGCCCAGAACCATTGTGGTTGGCTACCAGTTAATTGCCGAAGACAATGCAGCTTTCCGGGATGCATACAACAAGCTGAATGCCCTTTTAGACGAAGAGCAGGCGACTCTTATTTTTGCAGATGAGCCGGATAAATATTATATCGGCACGAAGCAGGGCGCCGGTGAGGTACCGACCGGAAAGAATGCAATCATATCAGAGCTGGAATTTTACTGCGCTGATCCGTTCAAGTATTCTGTGGAAGAATTTACTGTAAGCCCGACTGCGGACGACGGGAAAACGTTTGTGGTGTCGTATAACGGCACATACCGTGCATTCCCTTCCTTCCAGGCGGTGATGCAGAGCGACAATGGACTGGTTGGATTTGTCAACGATTCCAAAAAGATTCTGCAGTTTGGCGATCCGGACGAAACGGATGGAGAAACATATAAAAAAAGTGAGCTTGTTACCAATTATACAAACTGCCTGAGCTGGCCGCAGGATGCAAAGTGGAAAGACGACACAGGTAGCGACTTCCTGCACAGCACCGGAAAGACGGCAGGAACACTCAGCGTGGCAAGTATTTCAGGCGGAACCAAGGCATTGCTTCTGGCAGACAGCGGGTATTCCAAAACGGCGCATACAAGCGGCTGGAATGGTGCCATGAAGTCTATTGATATTGTGGATTCCAATGGGAATAAAGGGGCAACCCATCTGTATTGCTATGTGAACAGCTGGTTTGAGACTGGCCTGATGGGACAGACGGGATGCCAGGCGATTGCCTTCTGTGATGAAAATGGAAAGATGATCTGCTGTCAGGAACTCTACAAGAACGATAAGAGCGGAAATACGGCCCATATGGTGATGTGGGTTGGCGGCAACAGTCCGCGGGCGGTAAAAAGTTATAAATTTGAGCCGTCATACCATGACGAAGACAATCCATACAATCAGGCACGCGGGCATAGTGATATGCAGAAGCATGGAGAGAAGATCCGCTTCTATTGGTGGGGCAGCTATCCGGAATTTACGGTTCCGGAACTGAAAGATGTGAAAGTATGCAGCGTTAAGCTGTTTATCGGTCAGTGGGGAAATAGGAACATGAGCAATCAGTATGTCACACGCAATTATTTCCGTGGCATATCCATTCGGATTGATAACGTGGAAAAATGGCGGGATATTCCAAATAAATTTGCAGCAAATCAGGTGCTGACGGCTGACTGTAGTAATGGCGAGGTTACACTGCAGGGACTTCCAAGGCAGGATCTTGGAGCACTCGGGAATGATTGGGAGAACTTCTGCCTGCGGCCGGGAACCAACCAGATCCAATGCATTGCTTCGGATTGGGCAACGCAGCCGATATACACGATGAAATATAGGGAGGTGTATCTGTGATTTTATATTTTGCAGACCGGCATATGAACGTCCTTGGGCAGGCAAGCACGGAACTGCCTGAAGGATTGTATATTACGGATGATCAGAAGACGGAAGAAGTAGAAGCTGGCGTTGCTACGCTGGAATTTACGCTGAATTATACAGATGATACGCGGAAGGATGCCACGCAGTATAGTTCGGTTGGCAACTATATTCTTCGGAAGAATGGCGATGAGCAGGAGTTTTATACGATCATCACCAGCGAGGAGAATATTTTCAAGCAGGAAGTGGAGATCTACGCCGAAGATGCCGGTATGGATCTCCTGAACGAAACAGTTGGTGAGTACAAGGCAGATAAGGCATATCCGGCAAGTTATTATGTTGAAAAATTCAGCGATGATTCCGGCTTTGAAGTCGGAATCAATGAAGTCAGCGACTATAACCGGAAATTGTCCTGGGAGGGCGAGACAACTGCTTCTGAGCGTATTTTGAGCGTTGCCACACAGTTCGATGCGGAAGTTTCCTACAGCTTCGAGATTGATCGATTGGAAATCAAACATAAGTACATCAACCTGCATAAGAAGCGCGGCGTGGATCAGGGGCGGGAACTTCGGATCAACCGGGAAGTGAAAAATATCATTGTAAAAAGCTCGGTGGAAGATCTGGCAACGGCACTCTCTGTTACCGGCGGATATCCGGAAGACAGTGAAACACCGATCAACCTGAAAGGGTATAAGTATGATGACGGTGATATTTATCTGTCCGACAGTACAATTTATTCCCGGAGCGCGGTGGCAAAATGGAGTCGGTATCTTTCCGAGAAAGGGAATGGAACCGGTCATATCGTCCAGACGTATACCTATGATACTTTGAGTCAGTCGGAGCTGTGCAACCGCGCTGTATCCAAGTTGAAAAAGATCTATGATGCAGCGGTATCTTATGAAGTGGAGCTGGCATATCTGCCGGATGGAATCAAGATCGGCGATACAGTCAATATCGTAGACGACGCCGGAGAATTGTATCTGTCCGCGAGGATCATGAAGCTGGAATCTTCCATCTGTAACGATGAGTACACAGCGACGCTGGGCGAATATCAGCTTAAATCAAGTGGAATTTCAGAAAAGATGAAGAGTCTGGCAGCGCAGTTTGAGAAGCTGGCAAAGAACCGGACATTTTATACCTGGGTTGTATTTGCTGATACGGAAACAGGCGACGGAATATCGCTTAAATCTGCTGGAAAAGAATATATGGGTATTGCATACAATCAGACGACAAAGCAGCCGGTTCTGACGGATCCGAGCATCTACACCTGGGTAAAGGTTGTAGGAGACCAGGGTATCGCGGGAGAGCCCGGAAAAGACGGTCTGACAAGCTTCTTTCATGTGAGGTATGCTGATGTTCCGAATCCGACAGCGAATCAGATGCGGAAGGATACAGGAAAATATATCGGTACCTATGTGGACTATATACTGGAGGACAGTACGGATCCTACACAGTATACCTGGCGGAAGTTTCAGGGAGATAACGGTGAGGATGGCGCAGATGGCATCGCGGGAAACGATGGTGCGGATGGCGAAACCAGCTATCTGCACATTGCTTATGCAACGAGCGCGGATGGAAAGACGGGATTTTCAACGACCAATGCAGTCGATAAGACGTATATCGGCCAGTATGTGGACTTCACAAAAGCCGACAGCACAGACCCGGCAAAGTACCGCTGGAGCAAATTTCAGGGTCCAAAAGGCGAGAATGGCAAAACCACGTATACGCATATCGCTTATGCGAACAGTTCTGACGGAAAGGTTGGATTTTCCGTTTCCGACTCTGACCGTGATTATATTGGAATGTATGTAGATGAGGTTGAAACAGACAGCACGGATCCGACGAAGTACCATTGGAGCAAAATCAAGGGCGCAGACGGTACGCAGGGAATCCAGGGAAAGCCTGGTTCAGATGGCAAGACTCCTTATCTTCATATCGCTTATGCAACGAGCGCGGATGGAAAGACAGGTTTTTCCGTCACGGAATCAACGGGCAAGACATATATCGGCGTGTATACAGACTATGTGCAGACAGACTCTACAGACCCGGCAAAATATAAGTGGGCGAAAATCGAAGGAGCTGCTGGTAAAGGTGTTAAATCTACAGCGGTTACTTATCAGGTCTCATCTTCCGGAACTACGGTCCCGACGGGAACATGGTCTTCTTCAGTACCGGCCGCATCTGCTGGCCAGTATTTGTGGACAAGGACGGTCATTACGTATACGGATAATACAACATCTACGATATATAGTGTCAGCCGTATGGGAACGAACGGAACCAATGGAGCGAATGGCACCGATGGAAAAAGTATTGGGTCAGTCGTCAATTACTATCTGGCCACAGCATCATCAAGCGGGGTCACAGCGGCGACAAGCGGGTGGACAACAACCGTCCAGTCGGTTTCGGCAACGAAGAAATATCTCTGGAACTATGAAGTTGCCAAATACACTGACGGAACCGTAGCGAGTACCACCGCACCATGTATCATCGGCTCATATGGCGATCAGGGAAACAAGGGAGATAAAGGCGATACTGGATCGACTGGAAATGGTATCAAGGGTATTACTGAGCACTACGCAGTCTCCACATCAAATTCCACTGTGCCGACATCATGGTCATCCACAGTTCCTACGATGACGGAGAGTAATAAATATCTCTGGAATTACGAAACCATCACATACACAAATGGAACTACTGTGGATACAACCAAACGAGTGATTGGTGTATACGGTAATAAAGGAGCAACTGGGGCCACAGGTGCAACAGGAAATGCAGCTTTACAAGTTAAACGAAACTGGAGTGGAACATATACGACCGTTGGCCAGACGGTCACGACAGGAACTAGTGATTTCAACCGAACGCCTGTCGCTGGCGATGCTTTTATTTGTTTGGATGGGGCGTCAAATACTGGCACATGGCTTGTTACGGCAGTGTCTGGTAGCACGGTAACCATCAAACTTTTAGCGTATGTTAACAGTAAAGGTGCCACAGGCGCAAAAGGAGACAAAGGGGACAAAGGTGCAACTGGACCACAAGGGCCACAAGGCGTAAAGGGCGAATCTGATATTAAATGCTATCAGTTAACAGGAGGATCAAATCAGCTCGTTTGGTCCAAGCTTGGGACTCTTACCTCAGCCGGAGATAATAGTAATTTCATTATTGATATTTATACCGGAAGTGGATACAACGGACAAGCAAGCCAGAACTCTCAGGCTGAAATTGTAATCAAAGATGGATGGCAGGCATCGGCCTCAACAACTGCAGCATTCGGCGTCAGCGTGACGAGACAAAATTGTGATAACCTAAAAGTACAAGTACGAGCAACAGCTTCGAACAAATGTGAAGTATGGGTATATTTGCCTTGGTCATATAGTTGGGGTACTTATACGATTGCTGGAAAATATACTTCTTGGGAAACATCACAAACAACTCAGACTGCTGAGCCGACAACTGGGACACTACAAGATTTAGCATACCGAATGAACTCCGAAAACGCCGCAAAGGTAGCCACAAACTTTATGGAATTCACTGATGGCACTGGACTTCAGGTCGGAAACAAAACAAATGGATCGTGGAGTGGATATCGCACTAAAATTTCATCCTCGGCATTTGAGATTCTTAATCAGGCAGGAACAACTCTTGCCCACTACGGGGAAAAATTAGTTCAGCTTGGAAAAAATGCAACAGATGCGGTCATCGAGTTATGCGGTGGTAAAGGTAAGATAAAGTATGAGAATCTTTGGACATATGGAGGAACAGATCCAACGTTATCCATCAGCTCTCAAAATATAGCTGTTCTTGCAGACGATAAAGCTTTGATAAAAATGGAGCACGATAAAGATGGATATAGACATACAACACAGCTTTTCATGGCTGAGGGTTCAGCACATCTTGGGATTTTTAAAGGAAAATCATCAGATAGTCATGAAAAGCTGTGTTGTATGTCTATATC
>CAVLAW010000030.1:0-18813 GCA_963661155.1 Tidjanibacter massiliensis
GTGTGGCACTTTATATCCAGCAGTCAGACGATACCGTTCTGAAATTTGAAAACGGATCACTTTCTCTGTTGGAAAACGAGAGCTGGGATGGGATCTTCAAGACCCGTCTGTGGGAAAAGAATGTTTACTGGTCTGTCGGGGACGGCAAAAACGAAATCGGTGTTTATATTCCGATGAACAAATATTTTGGAGGAACCCAGATCCTTTATATCTGCATTCTGCTCCTCGCCATTGCCGGAATTGCACTGATTGCAGTTCTGTGGAAAATGCTGGAGCGAAGAGTTGTATTTCCGCTTCATAAGCTGGACACCGGAATGAAAGAAATTGAGCAGGAACATCTGAAGTTCCGGATCGAAAATACGGACAAAAACGAGACGAGTGATTTCCAGTATCTGTACATGGCGTTCAACCACATGGCGCAGGAAGTCGAGGAGTCAAAAGAAAAGGATAAGAAAATGTACCAGACCGAGCTGGACAATCTGAAACTGCAGGTTAATCCGCATATGCTGCTGAATTCCTTCAACATGATCTACAGCATGGCGCAGACGAAAAATTACGAGTATATCCAGAAATATACGCTGCTTCTCGTCGAATATTTCCGCTACGTGCTGCGGGAAAACAGCAGTCTGGTTCCGCTGCGAAAAGAGATGAATTTTGTGGAGAACTACATTGAAATCCAGAAGATCCGCTTTCCGAATACATTTTCGTATGTATACCGGGTCGACGAAGAACTGTTGGATGCGTACGTTCCGCCGCTGCTGATCCAGAATTTTGTGGAAAATTCGATGAAGTACGGTCTGATTCCGGGGAAAAACATCGAGATTCTGATCAATATCCGAAAAAAAGAAGATCGGATGGTGATTTCCGTGACCGATACCGGACGCGGCATGACAGAAGAGGTGCTATCCCGGGTCAGCCAGGGAGAGATATACTATGACCGAATGGGCAAAAAACACATCGGTATCTGGAACTGCAGGAGAAGGATGGAAGTCTTTTTTGGAGATAATACGACCTTCAGCATTGTAAGCCGGCCGGAGGAAGGAACACAGGTCTGGATTGAAATTCCGGCCTTGTATGAGGTGGGGGAACAAGAGAATGGAAAGTAAGAAAAAGAAATGGCTGTGGGCAGGAGGGCTGCTTCTGGCAGCAGCGGCTGCCGTCTTTCTGAGAGGAGTTCCGGAAAAAACAGCAGAGCAGGGGACAGCGGCAGATGGCGATACAGAGAAAACAGAAGGGGAGGAAGAAACGGAGCGCACAAAGATTGTTATGACGTACCAGACGCTTTCTACGTCGAAAACAGATGATCTTGATGAGGTAGTCGAAGCAGTCAATGAGATTGCGCGGAAGGAAATCGGCGTGGAAATTGAGCTGAAAGTGAGCGCAGCAACGGATTCGTCTACGGATTACCCGCTCTGGATCAGTCAGGGAGAGTCGATTGACCTGATGATTCTGAATTACTTGGACATCACAGGCTACATCAAAACGCATTTGATTCAGCCGATTGACGATCTGCTGGCATCGTATGGAAGCGGCATCCAGGCGATCATCGACGGCGGGGAGGATATTTCACAGGGAGCGGTCATTCAGGGGAAGACCTATGGTGTGACGAACGTCTTTGAAAATAACTGTTCCGGAGGCGGTCTCTGGATTTCAGAAGCATTGCTTTCGTCAGCAGGGGAAACGTATGACGAGGATAAAATCTACACGATGGAGGAAATTGATGAACTGCTGGCAAAATTAAAGGAAAAAGAGCCGGAGGCCTATCCACTCGGACAGATTACCTCCGGTATCACATCGACGACCTATATGTACTACCAGAATGCGGATCTGAGTATTCCAGGCGGGTTCGGCACGGGAATCATAAAGGATAAAACTGTCTGCAATTTCTATGCATCGGATGCTTATGAACGCTTTTTGCGGCAGCTCCAGATGTGGTATGAAAAAGGTTATATCTTCCCGGATGCCGCGTTTACGGACGAAAGTCAGCGTGACCTGTACCAGAGCGGTGTGATTCTGACCAAGCCCTTTGTAAGCGAGCCTGGTATGGCAGATGATATGGGTGCGGACGACCTTGTCTGCCTGAAGACAACGAATGTGTGGGAGAATGCCAGAGGAGAAAAATCGGGATTCTGGGTGATCCCGGTAACATCACAGCATCCTGATGCGGCGATGAAATTTTTAAATCTGATGCTGACTGATACCAGAATCGGAAATCTGCTGAAATGGGGTATTGAAGGAAAACATTACAGGAAAAACGGAAAAGACGAAATTTCCTATCCGGAGGGAAAGAACAGCACAAATATTGGATATGTGAACCCGATGGCGCTTTACGGCGATTATTCAAAAATTTACCGGATGGAGTCGAAGGAGCGCAGAGAAGATCTGGAACGATACCAGGCGAGCGTCAGCCAGACGGAGGAGGAATATCAGGGATTTCCGTATGAGCGGACGAAGGTGGCGGATAAACTGGTGCTTGTGCAGGCAGTGCTGGAAAAATATCTTCCGGTACTCGAGAGCGGAAGTGTGGATATTGACACGTATTACCCGAAATTTTTAGAAGAACTGGACCAGGCAGGTATGCAGGATGTGATTGCAGACAAGCAGGAGCAGCTCGATGCGTATCTGCAGGAGAAAACGGATGGTGAACCATGAGATTACTGATCGTAGATGATGAAATTTTTGCAATTGAAGGAATTAAGGCAGGAGTCAACTGGGATGTGCTGGAATTTGACGAGGTGCTGACCGCCAACAGCTATGCGCAGGCGGTGGAAGTGATGGAACAGAAGACAGCAGAGATTATTCTCTGCGATATTGAGATGCCGAACGAGAGCGGGCTGGAGCTGATTGCGTGGGTCAACGAACATCACCCGAAGACGGAGTGCATTATTTTAAGCTGCCACGACGAGTTTGATTTTGCCCGGCAGGCGGTGCAGCTCAAATGCCTCGATTATATCTTAAAACCGGCGCGGTACGATTTTCTGACGGAAGTGCTGCGAAAAGCCATTCAGACGGTAAAAGAAAAGAATCATCAGGATATTCTGGAGGGGTATGGACAGCTCTATATCGACAATATTTCAAAGAACAGCGGTGCGGTGACAGAGGATATTGCGGAAAAAACAGCGCGCTATGTAGAACAGCATCTGTCAGAGGATCTGAGTGTCGCAAGCCTCGCCAGCATGGTCTATGTGAGCCCCGACCATCTGACGCGGACGTTCAAGAAAAAATACCAGTGCACCGTCAGCGACTACATCTTAAAAAAGCGCATGGTCATGGCGGGTGAACTGGTTCGCAAGTCGGGGATGACGATCACGATGGTCTCCGATGCGGTTGGTTTTGGAAACTATTCGTACTTTACGGAACAGTTCAAAAAATACTACGGCATGACGCCGCGCGAGTATCAGCATAAAAACAGATGAGACGGTCGGATTAGCGTAAGTTTCGATCGGATTTCCGGGATATTTTGAAAACCTTCTGTGACATAATGAAAATATCTTAAAAAAAGCGAAAAATACGTGAGGAGGATTTCAAAATGAAAAGAAAGAAAATTGCGGCGCTCCTTCTGGGAACAGCACTTGGAGTATCAATGGTGACAGGCTGCGGAAGCCAGGCAGGCAAAAGCACAGCAGCGAGCTCCGGAACAGAGCAGACGGCGAGCTCTGTGAGCGCAGAAAGTACAAGCACATCATCTGATTCCGAAACGGAAAGTGCTGATCCGCTGGAAGCCATTACAGAAGGATATTATACGTACGGCTATCCAGTCGGCGATATGCAGATGTCGTATTTCTTCCATTTTTATCCGGAGCAGCCGGTGCTCGGAAAAGTATTCTATGCCGGTATGTGTATGAATCAGATTAACTTCGCAGGCACTTATGATGTTGTGGAGGAGCCATATGACTATTCCTGCTATGCCAGCCGTGCAGATCAGGAAGCAGATAAAAAAACGGATGGAACTGCACCGTACACGATTCATTTTTATGATTGGAGTGGAAATGAACTCGATAAATGTGGATACGATGGGGAAAACATGTACAGTAATATGACAGCAATTGTAGGCACAGGCGGTGACAATGTGATTCTGAGACATGACACAGAAGGAGAAAATTCAGAGTATGCATCGACCTACGAGGCAGAAGCAGGTCAGGTTTATGCATCGTATGTATCCGAGGCAGATGCGTCCAGCACGATCGCCCTGTATCACAATGGCAGATATCAGGATATGGTCGACATGATGATAGAGGGAACCTGGGGAATGGAAAAGACCGATACCGGTTATTCGTTTAAACTGACACCGGACAGCGATTCTGATACGGCAGCGGTTCTTGAAGTAACGGAAGATTTTGCAAAGGCTACCTACACCCCGGATGGTGGTGAGGCGGTAGAACTCATCAACAACAAGAACGCAGGCCCGGCCGTATCCTTTACCCTGACCGGAAAAATTGCCATCCCGGGACAGGACAGCGAGGCGGATATCGTAGGAAACCTGTACGATGACGGAACCGTTACCCTTTCTGCATCGGCATTCGGCAGCGATTTCGAGCTGGATAAGGGAACGTACAGTGTGGATGAAAGCTACGTCTACACCTTCCAGTTTGACAATGCAGGTGAGCTGACCTCCGGCTTTGGCGAGAGCGGCGCAGAGCTGACGTATGTACAGAGCGGAAATGAAGTATTCGGCGACATCAACGAAGTGCTGACGATCGGACTTCCGGAATAAAAAGGCGAAAAGAACAACATAAAAAGGGCAGGTTTCGGACGGGATTTCGGAATCCTGCCTTTTTTGACAGGAAAGGGAGATAAAAGCAATGGAAAAATATTTAGATCAAAGTGCATCCCCGAAGGAGCGGGCAGAGGATCTGCTTTCGAAAATGACGCTGGAGGAAAAACTGGCGCAGACGCAGTGCGTGCTCGTGCCGCCGGAGAAGGTGGATCTGGCCGGGGCGTTTCTTGGCAATGGCATCGGAGAGATTTCCACTCTGGAAGTCCGGAACATTGAAGACCGGCACGAAGCGGCAGCATTCCAGAGAAAACTGCAGAAAATGATTATGGAAAACAGTCCGCACCACATTCCTGCGATTTTTCACATGGAGGGACTCTGCGGATCATTTGTACAGGATTCGACGAGTTTCCCGTCCGGTATTGCGCGGGGATCCAGTTTTGACCCGGAAACAGAGCAGAAAATCGGGGCAATTGTGGCACGACAGGAAAATGCGGCTGGTATCACCCATACGCTGGCTCCGGTGCTCGATATTTCCCGCGATTCTCGCATGGGACGCCAGGGCGAGACGTACGGTGAAGATCCGGCACTGGCATCGGCGATGGGAAGCGCTTATACAAAAGGCATTCAGGAGACGCCGGTGCGTTTTGCGGACGGAGGAGAGCGGCATTCCGAGGCTGTGGCAAAACATTTTATGGGCTTTCACAATTCCCTTGGCGGCATTCACGGCGGCGATTCCATGACGACACCGCGTCTGATGCAGGAGATTTACGGCCGCCCGTTCCAGGCAGCGATCACGGAGGCACATCTGCGGGGCGTGATGCCGTGCTACTGTACGTTTGACGGGGAACCGGCATCGGCATCCCACCATCTTCTGACCGATATCCTGCGGGATGAGATGAAGTTTGACGGTCTGGCGGTATCCGATTACAGTGCGGTGGAAAATGTCCACAAAGTTCAGAAAGCATACGAAACCCTGACAGAGGCCGGAGAAGCATGCATGAAAGCCAGTATGGACGTTGAAATGCCGATGCCGTCGGGCTATAACGCGGAACTGCTGGAGCGTTTTCGTTCCGGTGAGACGGATGTGGAGATATTAAATACGGTGGTCCGCCGGATTCTGGAAGCAAAGTTCCGCATGGGTCTGTTTGAGCATCCGTTTGCACTGGAAGGCGATGCGTTTGACGAAGTGTTTTTCTCCGGGGAGGATCATAAGGTAACACTGCAGGCGGCGCGGGAGTCACTCGTTCTTCTGAAAAATGACGGAGCTCTGCCGCTCTCCGGAAAGCTCCGGAAAATTGCAGTGATCGGCCCGCATGCGGCAAATGCGCGGGATTTCTTCGGCGGCTACACGCACCTGAGCATGGTGGAGGCGGTTCACGCGGTGGCGAACTCTCTGGCGGGCATCGGGGATGCGGGAACAAAAGAGAAAAAAGAAGTGCAGTATATCCCGGGAACACAGATCCAGGTCAATGAGACCGAGGAGTTTGACCAGATTTTAAGAACGATTCATCCGGGCTGCAAAAATCTGCTCGAGGAGCTCAACCAGCGGATGCCGGAGACGGAATTTATCTATGCACACGGTTACCAGATTGCCGGTGATGATGAGAGCGGATTTGCAGAAGCGTTACAGGCTGTTTCCGGGGCGGATCTTGCGATTCTGACACTCGGCGGAAAGCATGGCTCCTGCTCGGTGGCATCGACAGGAGAGGGTGTGGATTCATCGAACATCAACCTGCCGAAGTGCCAGGACCACTTTATCGAGGCAGCGGCCGCGCTTGGGAAACCGCTGGTCGGCGTGCATTTCGACGGCCGTCCGGTTTCAAGCGATGTGGCAGATCGTTACCTGGATGCGCTGCTGGAAGCCTGGAACCCGTCGGAGGCCGGTGCCGAGGCGATCGTGGATGTCTTAACTGGAAAGGAAAATCCGAGCGGACGCCTTCCGGTCTGCGTGGCATACCATGCGGGACAGATTCCGATTTTCTATAACCATGTAAACGGCACGTCCTGGCATCAGGGCGAGAGCATCGGTTTTGCCAATTATGTAGATCTGCCGCACACACCGCGCTATTTCTTCGGCTACGGCCTCTCCTATACGGAGTTTGCATACAGCAATCTGCGGGTAAACAAGAACCGTATGACGGCGGACGGAAACATCACGGTCATGGTCGATGTGGAAAATACAGGAAGCTGTGCGGGAACTGAGGTCGTTCAGATGTACGTGCGCGATGTCTACGCCTCCATGGTGCGCCCGGAGCGCGAACTGGCGGGCTTTGTGCGGGTTCCGCTGAAAGCAGGAGAAAAAAAGACAGCAGTCTTTACACTCCCGGCATCCCAGATGGCATTTTTAACTACAGAGATGAAATGGAAGATCGAAAAGGGAACCGTCGATGTGATGATCGGAAAGTCGTGCTGTGAGATTGTCTGCAGTACGCAGGTCAGAATCGAAAACGACGCGTGGATCGACGGAGACAGAAGAAGCTTTTATGCGAAGGCAGAAGTAAAAGAAGTACAGTAAAAAGAGGAGGGCGTAAACATGGAGACCTTGAAAAAAATGTTTGGAAAGCTGGGGGATACGGTGGCGGTCAGCGCCTGGTTTTTCGTCTGCTGTATTCCGGTATTTACGACAGGGGCGGCCGTTTCCGCCCTCTACTATGCGGAAAACAAATCCATCTGCAACAACCGCGGCTACGTTTCCCGGGAATTTTTTCATGCCTTCCGGGAGAATTTTGGAAAAGCAACGGGAGGATGGCTGTTTCATCTGGCCCTCCTGCTCGTCTTTGGCTTTGACTTCTATCTGACCGCAAGCTGGACACCGGGCTGGCCCCGCCTGTTGTTCCAGGCACTTTTTCTGCTGCTGATGCTGGCGGTCCTTGGCTGGGATCTCTGGTTCCAGGCGTACACGGCAAGATTTGACGATTCGCTGAAGGTCAGCCTTGCAAACGCCGGAAAACTGGCTCTTTTGGGCTTTGCAAAAACGGCAGCTCTGCTCCTGCTTCACGGCATCGTCATCGCAGTCTGCATGGTGTTCCTTCCGGCCGTCCTGCTTTTGCCGGGAACTGCGATGCTCGTTACCCGAAGGGTGCTGGAAAAATCCTTCGTGCGCATCATGTCAGAAAAAGACCGGGCGCTGGAGCAGGAGAGAAACCGGCAGTATGTGTAGAATAAAATCACAGTTTTTTTCTAAAACTAAGAAGGGAGGGGAACGCTGTGATTCCAAAATGGGACAAAATGAGAAAATTGTTCCAATTGTTATGAAAAGAATGTAAATTAAAAGAAATAATTTGGAAAATAAACAAAATCATTTGTTTTATAAAAGAGTTTATGGTACAATCTGACTAAGCGGTTTAAAAACAGAAGTGTCTGGTTCGGAATATTAAATAAGACACAGATTCATGTGATGAGGCAGAAAGAGAGACGTCAGAAAGGGACAGCGTATGAAAAAGTGGACAGGGATGATTACTAATCTCACAATGTTGACACAATTCGGACTGTCCCTTGTGACGCCTCTTTTTCTATGCCTGGCCATCTGCTGGTGGCTCTGCGACCGCTTTTCGGTTGGAACATGGATTTATCTGATCGGCTTTTTCTTCGGCATCGGAGGCGGTGCCATGACAGCCTGGAAATTCGGGCAGAGCGTTCTGTGGCACCAGAAACGGATCGAGACAGAGCCGGACGGAAAAAAGAAGAAAAAACGAGTGTCTTTCAACCGTCATATTTAGAGGAAAAATCCAGAGGGGGTTTGAAAAAGGCTTTTCGTGAGCTGCAAGTTCCAGTTTGTGGGAGATTTTGCTTGAATGAGGGCGGCGTAGCGGGCTACGACAACCGAATGAGAGTGAAATATACCGCAAACTGGGGCTTGCAGATTGCGGAAATGCTTTTTCAAACACACTCAGAAGAAAGGAAATGAGGCGATATGAGTAATTTCGGAGACAAGGTTCAGCCGGCCGTAAAGCAGGAGACGAAAAATGTTGCCGTCTATACCGCTGTCGGCGTGGCTGTGATGTGGGTCGGATTTCTGATCCTGCACCTGATCCTGCCGGATAAAATTCCGTTTGATTACCGGGTGATCCTCGGGGGAATCGGAGGCGGCATTGTTGCTGTACTGAACTTCTTCCTGATGGGCATGACGGTACAGAAAGCGGTGTCTGAGACAGACGAAGCGGGAGCGAAACGGCGGATGCAGGCAAGCTATTCCCAGCGAAACCTGATGCAGATGCTCTGGGCGGTACTGGCGATCATGCTTCCGTGCTTCCAGTTTGCAGCGGGAATCCTGCCGCTTTTAATCCCGGGAACGGCCATCAAACTGATGGGCATTAAAAACAGCATAAAGCGCTGAATCTGATCTTGGCGAAAGCCGAAAACCGGACGGCGTTTTTAAAAAAGTTTCAAATTTTTTATCTATATTTACAGAGGAGGTGAGAAAAGAGAATGGAGGTTGATATCTCCGGTGCAAAAGTCTTTTTTACGATCCCGATCAATTTTCCGGTCCTTGGAAAACTTCAGATCAGCGAGACGCTGGTGGTAAGCTGGATTGTAATGGCACTCATTACCGGACTTTGCATCTGGCTCACAAGAGATTTGAAGATACGGAACATCTCCAAACGCCAGGCGGTGGCGGAAATGATTGTGGAAACCGCGAACAAATTCGTCATCGGCAACATGGGAGAAAAATTCCGGTATCTGATTCCGTTTGTGTCGGCACTTTTCGCGACTAGCGTTGTCTCAAACCTGATCAGTCTGATCGGACTTCGAAGCCCGACAGCAGATCTCTCGACCGAGGCGGCCTGGGCGGTTGTGGTCTTTATCATGATCACAACGCAGAAGATCAAAACCAACGGTTTTGGCGGATATCTGAAAGGCTTCACGACTCCGATTCCGGTTATGACACCGTTTAACGTACTGTCGGAGCTGGCAACGCCGATCAGTATGGCGTGCCGTCACTTTGGAAACATCCTTTCCGGCGTTGTCATCAATGCCCTGATCTATGGATCGCTGGCACTGGCAAGCGGAAAGCTGCTGGGACTGCTTCCCGGCGTACTCGGAAGAACCCTTTCACAGGTCCCGATTCTGGACGTCGGTCTTCCGGCGATTCTGTCGGTCTACTTTGACTGGTTCTCCGGCGTGATGCAGGCCTTTATTTTCTGTATGCTGACTGTCATGTACATCGCAAATGCAGCAGAGGAAGGCTAGCAGACATTTTTTGAAAAAGAAATACAAAAAGAAAATACAGGAGGAAAACAAGATGGATTTTCAGATTTTAGCAAAAGGTATCGCTCTCGCAGGATGCGCAATCGGCGCAGGATGCTCCCTGATCGCAGGTATCGGACCTGGTATCGGTGAAGGTAACGCCGTAGCAAAGGCCCTTGAGGCAATCGGACGCCAGCCAGAGTGCAAGGGCGACGTAACAAGCACCATGCTTCTTGGATGCGCCATCGCAGAGACAACCGGTATTTACGGTTTCGTAACCGGCCTGCTTCTGATCTTCGTAGCACCTGGCATGTTCATGAATTTCCTGAAGTAAGTGTAACTATTCAGAGCCATGTGAAATGGAAGAAAAAAATTGCGAATCATGCTTGCATGAATGAGCAGTTTTTTATGGGATTTCATATGGCGAGAAGCCACAGCGAGATGCAGCGTAAGCGGAATCGAGCGGGGGCTCTGAATAGTTGCAAGGAGTAAATTATTGCTAGGAGGAAAGAAACTATGCAGGTTCAGGAACTGGTAGGAATTGTCCCCTGGACTTTTATCGCACAGATCTGCAACCTTTTCATCCAGATGTATCTGATCAAACGGTTCCTCTTCAAGCCGATCAACGAGATGCTGGAAAAACGGCGCGCGGCAGCCGATGCGGAGATCACCGACGCAGAGGCGGCAAAGAAAGAAGCCAACGCCATCAAAGAGGAATACGAGCAGAACATGCAGGAGGCAAAGGAAAAAGCCAACGAGATTCTCGAAAGCGCCAGAAAGACAGCGACCATTCAGAGTGAGAAGATCGTAAAAGAGGCGACAGATCAGGCGGCTGCCCTCAAGAACAAGGCAGAAAAAGAGATTGCCCAGGAGAAAAAGAAAGCGGTCAATGAAGTCAAAGGCGAGATCGGCGGCATCGCCATGGATATTGCCGGAAAAGTCATTGAGCGTGAGATTAATGAAAAAGACCATGAGAAGCTGATAGATGAATTTATATCGAATGTAGGTGAAGCATCATGACAGAAACTGCCAGAGTATACGGCGGGAGCCTGTACGAGCTGGCCGCAGAGGAGCATCTCGACGAAGAAATTCTGTCCGAGATGAAAGAGATCCGCGAACTGTTCCGGGAAAATCCGGAGTATCCGCGCCTTCTGCAGGAGCCTTCGATTCCGCGAAAAGAACGGATCGGGCTGATCGACGCGGCATTTGGCAGTCAGGCAGAACCGTATTTGGTCAATTTTATCAAACTGCTGTGTGAAAAAAATCTTCTCCGCGAATTCGGCGGATGCCAGGAAGCGTTCCAGCGCAGATACTACGCGGCGCACAACATTGCCGAGGCAGTTGTGACGAGCGCGGCATCCCTGTCGAAAGAGCAGGAGGAGCTTCTGAAGAAAAAACTGGAAGCGATGAGCGGAAAAACGGTCGTGATGGAACTGAAAACCGATCCGTCCGTTCTGGCAGGTGTCCGCGTGGAACTCGACGGAAAACTGCTCGATGGCACCGTAAAGGGCCGTCTGTCCGAGATTTCCAGAAGAATCAGCGATACAGTGGTGTAGGAGGAAAACATGCAACTGAAACCAGAAGAAATATCCAAGGTCATCCGCAGCCAGATCAAATACTATGAAAATGCGATCCGGCAGGATGAGACAGGCACCGTTCTGATGGTCGGAGACGGAATTGCGAGAGCCAGCGGTCTTTCGAACTGCATGGCAGGAGAGCTGCTCGAATTCGAGGATGGAAGCTATGGAATGGCACAGAACCTCGAGGAGAACAGCGTATCCGTCGTTTTATTCGGTTCCGGCGAGGGCATCAGCGAGGGCCAGCTTGTAAAAAGAACGGGAAAGGTCGTTTCGGTTCCGGTCGGAGAAGGCATGATCGGACGAGTTGTCAATGCACTCGGTCAGCCGATCGACGGCGCAGGCCCGATTACGGCGGCAGAGTACCGTCCGATTGAAAGCCCGGCACCGGGCATCTGCGAGAGAAAAGGTGTCAATCAGCCGCTGCAGACCGGTATTAAAGCGATCGACTCGATGGTTCCGATCGGAAGAGGCCAGCGTGAGCTGATCATCGGCGACCGCCAGACCGGAAAAACGACGATTGCCACCGACACAATTCTGAATCAGAAGGGAAAAGATGTCATCTGTATCTACGTTGCCATCGGACAGAAACGTTCGACGGTAGCATCCCTTGTGGAAAATCTTGAGAAAAACGGAGCGATGGAATACACCATCGTTGTCGCAGCGACAGCATCCGAGGCGAGCCCGCTGCAGTATATCGTACCGTACTCCGGCTGTGCCATGGGCGAGTACTTTATGTATCAGGGAAAAGATGTGCTGATCATTTACGATGATTTAAGTAAGCACGCAGTCGCATACCGTGCACTCTCCCTGCTGATCCGCCGTCCGCCCGGACGTGAGGCATATCCTGGAGACGTTTTCTATCTCCATTCGAGACTTCTCGAGCGTGCCGCAAAACTGGACGACGAGCACGGCGGCGGTTCCATGACGGCACTGCCGATCATTGAAACACAGGCGGGCGATATTTCCGCCTACATTCCGACGAACGTTATTTCCATCACCGACGGACAGATCTTCCTCGAGACAGAGCTGTTCCACTCCGGTGTTATGCCGGCGGTCAACCCGGGTGTATCCGTATCCCGTGTCGGCGGCAACGCACAGATCAAGGCGATGAAGAAAGTAGCCGGAACACTGAAACTGATCTATTCCCAGTACCGTGAGCTGGCAAGCTTCGCACAGTTCGGATCCGACCTGGATGCCGACACGAAGGCGCGTCTGGAACAGGGTGTCCGCATCGTGGAAGTCCTGAAACAGAACCAGAATGCACCGGTTCCGGTCGAAAAACAGGTAGCCATTCTCTATGCGGTAACGAAAGGAATCCTCTCGAAAGTTGCAGCAGAGGATGTCCGCGCGTATGAGGACGGACTGTACACCTGGCTTGACACCAATGCCGAGGGCGCTGCTGTGATGCAGGAGATTTCCTCGACCGGAAAACTGGAAGCAGAAACCGATGAGAAGCTGAAAAACGCGCTCGAATCGTACACCGAGAACTTTATCAATACAAGACCTGCGAAATAAGGAAAGAAGGAGGAGCCTATGGCTGCAAACATGAAGGCCGTAAAGCTGCGGATCAAAAGTGTCGAAAGCACGATGCAGATTACCAAGGCGATGGAACTTGTAGCGTCCTCCAAGCTGCGAAAAGCGAAGGAGCGGGCTGATACCTGCCGTCCGTATTTTCAGGAGCTGTACCGCACTCTGCAGGATATTGCAAAAGGAAACACGGAATTTTATTCCATTTATGCAAAAGAGGCAAAAAACGAGAAGTGCTGTTACGTACTGGTTGCCGGTGACCGCGGTCTTGCGGGCGGCTACAATGCCAATCTGTTCCGCTGTTTTGAGGCGGACGCCGCCGGAAAAGAGATCTTTGTGATTCCGGTCGGCAAAAAAGCAGTAGAGTATGCAAAATCCAGAAAGCTGAACATCTTAACCGACAGCTTTGCGGAGATTGCCAACCTTTCCGTAGCGGACAGTTTTGAGATCGCACGGGTCATCTGCCGGGAATTCCGAAAAGGAACATTCGGCCATGTGGAGCTGTGCTACACGAAATTCGTGTCGATGCTCTCACAGACGCCGGTTTCCGTGCCGATCCTGCCTCTGATTGATATTGCAAAAGAGGACGGGGAAGATCCGGAGGCAAAGAAAATCCGGAATCTGATCTTGTATGAGCCAAACGGCGTGGAGGTGTTCGATGCGATTGTGCCGGAGTACCTCGGCGGCCTGATCTACGGCGGTATCTGTGAAAGTGTGGCGAGCGAGCTTGCAGCGCGGCGTACCGCGATGGAGGCGGCAACCGGAAATGCAGAGGAGATGATTGAACAGCTCAATCTGTATTACAACCGGGCACGTCAGGCAAGCATCACGCAGGAGATCACCGAGATCGTCGGCGGTGCGGAAGGCCTGTAGAATTTGTAGTGAAGGAGAAGTCGTTAAATGAGTGAAAAACACATTGGCGAGGTTGTGCAGGTAACGGGTCCTGTTCTGGACATCCGTTTTCCGGAAGGCGAGCTGCCGGCACTTCTGAACGCCATCGAAATAGACAACCACGGCGAGAAGCTGGTTGTGGAAGTGGCTCAGCAGACGGGCGACAACATGGTCCGCTGCATTGCCATGAAATCCACAGACGGTCTTGTCCGCGGAACAAAAGCAGTTGACACGGGCGGCCCGATCACCGTTCCGGTAGGAGAAGAGTGCTTAGGACGTGTCTTCAACCTGCTCGGAGAAACCGTAGATAACCAGCCTGCACCGGAAGCAGCAGAGAGATGGCCGATCCACCGCGATCCGCCGTCCTACGAGGAGCAGGTTCCGGCAACCGAGATTCTCGAAACCGGAATCAAGGTCGTTGACCTGATCTGCCCGTACGCAAAAGGCGGAAAAATCGGTCTGTTCGGCGGTGCCGGCGTTGGAAAAACCGTCCTTATTATGGAGCTGATTCACAACGTTGCAACGGCGCACGGCGGACTTTCCGTATTCACCGGCGTTGGAGAGCGTACCCGTGAAGGAAATGACCTTTACAACGAGATGAAAGAGAGCGGCGTTATCGATAAGACAGCGCTGGTTTACGGACAGATGAACGAGCCGCCGGGAGCGCGTATGCGTGTCGGACTTTCCGGCCTTACCATGGCAGAGTATTTCCGTGATGTGAAGAATCAGGACGTGCTGCTGTTCATCGACAATATCTTCCGTTTCACCCAGGCGGGTTCCGAGGTTTCGGCTCTGCTTGGCCGTATGCCGTCCGCAGTAGGATACCAGCCAACGCTGGCAACCGAGATGGGCGCGCTGCAGGAGCGAATTACTTCCACGAGAAAAGGATCCATCACATCGGTACAGGCCGTTTATGTGCCGGCCGATGACCTGACCGACCCGGCTCCGGCGACGACGTTCACCCACCTGGATGCGACGACCGTACTTTCCCGTGAGATTTCCAGCCAGGGTATTTACCCGGCTGTCGATCCGCTGGATTCCACCAGCCGTATTCTGACACCGGAAATCGTAGGCCACGAGCACTACGAGGTAGCGCGTGCCGTACAGCAGGTACTGCAGAGATACAAAGAGCTGCAGGATATCATCGCCATCATGGGTATGGACGAGCTGTCCGAGGAAGACAAGCTGACCGTAAGCCGTGCGCGTAAGGTACAGCGTTTCCTGTCCCAGAGCTTCTCGGTAGCCGAGCAGTTTACCGGCATGGAAGGAAAATACGTGCCGCTGAAAGAAACCCTGCGCGGATTCCGCATGATCCTCGACGGCGAGTGCGACGATCTTCCGGAGAGCTGCTTCCTGTTCGCGGGAACGATCGACGAGGTATTCGAAAAAGCAAAAGCACTGAACCAGTAAAGGAGGAATGACGCATGAGTACATTTCCTTTACGTGTCGGCACGCCGGACGGCCTTCTCTATGAGGGCGACGTGGCGCGTGTCGTATGCCGTACGATCAGCGGCGATCTGGCGATCCTGCCGGGTCACTGCAATTACTGCACCGCGCTCGGCATGGGCGAGGCGCACATCGTGCTGGAGGACGGAACGAAACGAAGTGCCGCCTGCATCGGCGGAATGCTTTCCATGATGAACGGCGTCTGCCGCGTCCTGGCGACGACCTGGGAGTGGGAAGAAGATATTGACGCGAAACGCGCCGAGAACGCAAAACAGCGTGCCGAGCAGGCACTGGCAAACGGCGGACTTTCCGACAAAGAATATCGGATCGCCGAGGCAAAGCTGCAGCGTGCGCTGGTGCGATTGAGTGTAAAAGAATAAAAGGAACAATTCAGAGCCATGCGAAATGGAAGGAAAAAATGTGAATCATGCTTGCGTGAATGAGCATTTTTTCCTGGAATTTCATATGGCGAGAAGCCATATCGAGATGCAGCGTAGCGGAATCGAGAGAGGGCTCTGAATTGTTGCCATAAAAAAGCCCTGTACCACAGAGAGAAAATTGTGCGGTACAGGGCTTTTTTCGAATCCATTGAATTTAGAAATTCTGCATTTCCTGCAAAACTGATTTCTTTATTTTCCGATACAGAACAAGTCCGATCGGAAGTGCCGCTGCCTCAGCCAGCACAAAGGACCACCAGATCAGCTGCATTTCACCTGCCTGCCGCAGAGAATGAGACCAGTCCTGTGATTGTAGTAACAGACATTCTCTGCGCTGCGCGGGAGGGTAGAAAATAAGTCATAAAACGTTCCTTTCTGGTAGATTCTAAAAAGAGGTCCGCCGCTGTTTGTTTCTTTTTGTGTATCATGAAAGGAACTGTTTTTCCAGAAAAAAAGCCCCAGAATGCATCAAACATTCCAGGGCAGAAAGGTTGAGCGATTACAGGGTAATCCAGTAACGCTCGTACGTTTTCTTGTTTTCTTCCCGATGAGCGGTGCCGTCGAACCGGCCGCCATTTTTCAGGATAGTTCTGCGGCTTCCCTCGTTGGTGTCCAGGCAGCAGACCAGAATCTCGGAGAGGCCGATTTCTTTGCAGTACGGCTGGATATTTTTCAGCATCCAGGATGCATAGCCTTTTCTGCGTTCCGACGGGCGGACGGAGTAGCCGATGTGGCCGCCGTAGGTGCGCAGAAAATCGTTCAGATCATGGCGCACCTGAATCATGCCGACGAGGCGGTTGTCCGATTTGCGGATGCACAGAAACTGTGTCGCAAGAACCATGCCATCCGGCAGGGTTTTCTGTCTGGTATACTGCATGGTATCCTCAAGATACGCATTCATATCGTCATGCCGGCGGAGCGGTCCGCAGCCGTCCATGGAATCGCCGTTTTCCAGAAAATCTTTCCGGTAAGCGGCGAGCTCGTCGAAGTATTCCTCCGATGGTTTGACTAACATCAGTTCATCATTCATGTTAACATTTCTCCGGTTCCGGATACTCGACACCGAAGGTTTCAACAGTAACAGTAGCCATTCTCTGCGGTTGCAGCGGCTTGTCGCTGTAGTCTGTGTTGACAGATGCGATTTTGTCTACGACCTCAAGGCCTTCTGTTACTTTTCCGAAAGCAGCGTAAGCGCCGTCCAGATGCGGAGCAGCTTTGTGCATGATGAAGAACTGGCTTCCTGCGCTGTCCGGGAACATGGTACGTGCCATGGAGAGAACACCTGGGGTGTGAGCGAGATTGTTCTCAAATCCGTTCTGGGAGAACTCGCCCTTGATGCAGTAGTCCGGGCCGCCTGCGCCTGTGCCGGCCGGATCTCCGCCCTGGATCATGAATCCCGGGATGACACGGTGGAAGATCAGTCCATCATAGAAGCCCTTTTTTACCAGGCTGATGAAGTTGTTTACAGTATTCGGGGCGATTTCCGGGTAAAGCTCAGCTTTCATGACATCGCCGTTTTCCATGGTAATGGTAACGATTGGGTTAGACATAAGTTTTTCCTCCTGATTTTTGAAATGATTTTTAAGACAATACAAACGAGCGATTACTCGAGGAATGACTCATGAATGGCACGCATAGCCTGATCTGCGTATGCTTCATCGATCAGTGCAGTGATGCGGATTTCCGAGGTGGTGACCATCTCGGTGTTGATGCCTGCATTGGCGAGTGCGCCGAACATCTTGGCAGCCACGCCGGAATGGGAGCGGACACCGGCTCCGATGACGGAAACCTTTGCCACTTTCTCATCGTAATCGAGTTTTTTGATGCCGAGCGAATCCTTGCTGTCGTTCAGCACGTCGATCGTGCGGAGCATATCCGGTTTTGCAACGGTGAAGGAAACGGATTTCGTGCCGTCCTTTCCGAGCGACTGGATCATGACGTCGATGTTCAGATTGTTCCGGTCAAGTAAATTTAAGAGGCGGAACGTGCTCTCCGGATCGTTGCCAAGGCCTGCGACACGGATTTTGGCCACATTTTTGTCGGCAGCCACGCCGCTGATTAACATTTTTTCCATTTTGGTTTTCTCCCTTACCATCGTTCCGGAATTCCGGTTCAGACTGGAGCAGACCAGAAGTTCCACGCCGTATTTTTTTGCGATTTCCACGCATCTGCTGTGAAGGACTTTCGCGCCGAGCGAAGCCATCTCCAGCATTTCATCGTAAGTTACCTCTTCCATTTTGCGCGCGTTCGGCACAATCCGCGGGTCTGCAGTGTAGACGCCGTCCACATCGGTGTAGATTTCACAGACATCCGCGTGCAGTTCTGCCGCGAGGGCAACTGCCGTCGTATCGGAGCCGCCGCGTCCGAGGGTCGTGATATCGTCGTACTTGTTGACGCCCTGGAAGCCGGTGACGATGACGATTTTGTTGTCGTCTAGCTCTTTGCGGATGCGCTCGGTGTCGATGCGTTTGAAGCGCGCATTCTGGTAGTCCGAAGTCGTGTGCATCGCTACCTGCCAGGCATTTAAGGAAACAGCACTGACGCCCATCTGAATCATGGTCATGGCCATGAGGGCGACAGAAACCTGTTCACCGGTCGAGAGGAGCATATCCATCTCGCGGCGGGACGGTTTTTCAGAAATCTGTTTTGCGGTTGCGATCAGCCCGTCCGTCGTTTTTCCCATTGCGGAGAGAACGACAACGACCTGGCTTCCGGCCTGCTGTTTTTCGATGCAGCGCTGTGCCACATTGCGGATGTGCGCAAGATCTGCGACGGAGCTTCCGCCAAATTTCATTACAGTCAGCATAACGGTTTTGATCTCTTTTCTTTTTTGTCTTTCCGGGGAAGAAAAAAACAGGAGTGGGACGTTTTTCCGCCTCGAAACTCTGATACTTAGTATAGCGAAAACAGCGGGAAAAAGCAAGGAAAAGCGGTTTCGTTCTGCGGTTGTATTAGCTTTTTGTTTGTGTTAGAATCCCATCTTTGACACTTAAAGAAAGGTATAGTGGCAGAATTCCTTGATTTTACT
>CAVLAW010000031.1:0-17291 GCA_963661155.1 Tidjanibacter massiliensis
ATATGAGCATCGTAACGATCACCAACATTTTCCAGGTCATCTCATTCTTTATGAATGTAACCGTTGTCTACGCGATCTCCCAGGTGCCGAAAAAGTACCCGGAGGCATGGAAAAATAATAAATTCCATCTGAAAACACCGATGCTGTACGTGTTCTGCGGAATCAGTATTCTGATCTATACGATTATCTTTATCAAAGGAATTCTGAGCGTAAAACCAATTTACGCCGCAAGCGCCGTCATCATCATGGTATGTCTGATTCTGCTTGGTGTTTATTTGTCGAAGCGCGGCGGAATCCAGGTGGAGACATCGGTATGGCCGCCAAAAGCAGAGGAGGAGAAGTAATGGAACGAAAAAAAGCGGGAGAGGAAATACTGAATAACGGCATTCTTCTCCAGATGATCAAAGAACTGGAACAGGAGGCAGAGCTGCACAGTATCTGTGTTCTGGAAGAGGGAAAAACCGTATTTGAGGGAGCGTGGGCGCCATATTCCCTCAAAGTACCGCAGATGATGCATTCCCTTTCCAAAACAGGAACGTCTCTCTGCGTCGGCATGGCTGTATCCGAGGGAAAACTTTCTCTGGATGACTATATGCTGGATTACCTGCGGGATGAGCTTCCGGCGGCGTACGATACCGCGCTTGGAAAAATCACGATCCGCGATCTGCTGACGATGCAGGCCGGTTCCACCTTCTGTGCCAACAATGTGTGGTTCACCCGTCTGACAAAAGACTGGGAGACAACGTGGCTTAGAGAAAAACGAAATGTTGACGAGATTGGAAACGGCTTCCATTACGATTCCGGTTGCAGCTACACGCTGTCTGTGATCGTATCAAAGGTTATGGGAAAAACATGTCTGGAACTTTTAACGGAGCGCGTTTTTTCAAAAATGAATCTGCCGGAAATCCACTGGCTTTCCAGCCCGGAAGGCTATAATACCGGCGGCTGGGGTATGTATCTGACCGCACCGTGGATTGCCGCTCTTGGCTGGCTGATCCAGCAGAACGGAACATGGAACGGCGAACAGCTCGTATCAGCCGAATGGATTTCCGAGATGGTAAAACCGCGCGTGCAGATCCCGGAGGCGGCAGGCCATGCGATCGACAGTTACGGCTATCAGGTCAAGACCGGCGAGAAAATGTTTGCAGCCGAGGGAGCATTCGGCCAGTTTATGATCGGATTCCGCGAGATCCCGGTTGTGATCGGCATTACATCCGGCACGGCGAGTGAAAAAATTGCGGATATCTGTCAGAAATATATCTTAAAAGCAGTGGAAGCTCCGAAATCAACCGAGGAAGAGCGCATCGCACTGCAGAAAAAAGAAGCGGACCTTCGTCTGCCGATGCCGGAGGGCCAGGACATCCCGGAGGAGTTTTACTGGAAAGTCAAAGGAAAGAAAATTTTCTTCGGCGTCAATCCAAGAGATGTCAGATGGATCATGCTCGACAAGCTGGGAGACGGTACGCTGCGCATCACAGCCGATCTGCAGGGCGAAGAAAAAGAGCTGACGGCCGGACTGAAAAAATGGATCAGAAATGATCTGTATCCGGGCGACTTCAGGAAAGAATACCATTGTTTAAGTTTCGCATATTCCGATGAAAAACTCGTGATTGCGGACGGCATGATCAATACTTCCTACCGTGAGGTCTACACGCTGGACTTCCGCGGGGAGATGAGGGGTTTCTGGCAGCCGAATGTCACCTATCTGGACAACAACGACTGCAGCCCGCGCGAATTTGATATCGATATTGAGAAATAAAGAGGTGCATAGTATGTCAAAAGAAGAACAGGTTCGGGAAATGACCGACAAAATGGCAAAATTCATTGCCCACACGGCAAAAAAACTGCCGGATGATGTCATTGCAAAGCTGGAAGAGCTGCGCGATAAAGAGGACAGCCCGCTTGCGAAAACGATTTATAATACGATGTTTGAAAACCAGAAAAAAGCGGTTGAGCTGAACCGCCCGAGCTGCCAGGACACCGGAGTCCTGCAGTTCTGGGTAAAATGCGGCACGAAATTTCCGCTGATCGGTGAGCTGGAGGCACTGCTGAAAGATGCGGTGGTACAGGCAACGTTCGAAGCGCCGCTGCGCCACAACAGTGTTGAGACGTTTGATGAGTACAACACCGGAAAGAACGTGGGAAAAGGAACCCCGACGGTTTACTGGGATATTGTTCCGGATTCCGATCAGTGTGAAATCTACACCTACATGGCCGGCGGCGGCTGTACGCTTCCGGGAAAAGCCATGGTGCTGATGCCGGGCGAAGGCTATGAGGGTGTGACACGGTTCGTTCTCGATATTATGACCACATACGGCCTGAATGCCTGCCCGCCGCTTCTTGTCGGTGTCGGCATCGGAACGTCGATCGACGCGGCATCTCTGCTTTCGAAGAAAGCACTGATGCGCCCGATCGGCTCCCACAATGACAATGAGCGCGCAGCCAAAATGGAGCGCCTGCTCGAGGACGGCATCAATGCGATCGGCCTTGGACCGCAGGGCATGGGCGGAAAGTATTCCGTGCTCGGTGTCAATATCGAAAACACCGCGCGCCATCCGTCCGTCATCGGTGTTGCCGTGAACGTGGGATGCTGGAGCCACAGAAGAGGCCATATTATCTTTGATAAAGACCTCAACTACACAATTACAACGCATTCGGGGGTAGAATTATAATGGTAGAAGAAAGAAATGGAAAGAAAATCCTGGTTACTCCTGTATCAGCAGAAGATTTAAAGGGCATCAAAATTGGAGATATCGTATATTTAAGCGGAAGCCTGACGACATGCCGCGATGTGGCACACCGCCGGCTGGTGGAAGAGGGGAGAGAGCTGCCGGTTGATGTGAGAAACAACGCAATTTTCCATGCCGGTCCGATCATCCGCCCGCTGGAAAACGGAAAATTCGAGATGGTTTCGGTCGGTCCGACGACCAGCATGCGAATGGAAAAATTTGAGTATGAGTTTGTCAAAGAGACTGGTGTCCGCGTGATTGTCGGAAAGGGCGGCATGAAAGAAAATACCGAGAGGGCCTGTAAGGAGTTCGGTGCGATCCACTGTGTCTTCCCGGCCGGAAATGCTGTCGTTGCCGCGACGGAGGTCGAAGAGATCGTCCGCGCCGAGTGGCAGGACCTTGGAATGCCGGAAACGTTATGGAACTGCCGCGTGAAAGAATTCGGCCCGCTGATCGTCTCGATCGACCCGGAGGGCAATAACCTGTTTGAAGAGCTGAAGGTCGGTTATAATAAACGAAAAGAAGAGCAGTATGAGATCATCAGCAAGCAGGTTGGATTTATAAAATAATCTTGTTAAACCTAAATTGATAAGTAACGACTGCCATGAGTTTACTTATACATACAACACATGCGTAAATTACCCCGTCACTTGCCAGGCGGGGTGATTTTATTGCCTGAAAATAAAAATATAAATTTTTTGTAAAATAATGTCGCAAAAACGATTGACAAGAGACGATAAGACTCTTATGATAATATCTGTCAATATACATATTCGGCAATAGAGGCGCGAAGGCTAAGAGTAACTGTTCGGAGACAACGGGGTCGATGAAGAGCAGGGAAAGGAGTATTCGCCGAAACGGGGCAGTTCCCGGAAAGCTGTCTGCGTTGGGGTACAGTCAAAGAGGCTGTGCACTCTCACCGTACTGGTGGAGGAGCTATTGCTTCATGAACGTAGATTTAATGGAGCAGTGGTATAACCACTGCTCTTTTTTTGACCTGCATCCGGAAGAAGCTGCCGGTGGCAGGTTCTGTAGGTTACTGCAGTTGGAACCGCGACAAAAGGTTCCGGAGGTGGAGATCTGTTTGGTTGGAAAACGAAAGACGAAACGGATGTTACAGGATACGTCTGAAGGAAAACTGTTGCCGGAAAAGAAAATAGGAGGATAAAAAGATGATTGACTTTCTTAACTGGCTGGACGGCGTCCTTTGGGGCGTGCCGCTGATCGCGCTGATGATTCTGACCGGCCTGTACTTCACCGTCCGTTCCGGATTTTTCCAGTTCCGTCACTTCGGCTGGATCATGAAGAGAACCGGTGGAAAACTGTTCCAGAAAGAAAAAGGCGCAAACGAAGGAGAGGGTATGCTTTCCTCATTCGAAGCAATTTCAACTGCTATCGGCGGTACCGTAGGATTTGGTAACATCGCCGGTGTTGCAACCGCAGTCGCAGCAGGCGGCCCGGGAGCCATCATGTGGATGTGGCTTTGTTCCCTGCTCGGCATGATCTTAAAGCAGGTTGAGGTTACCCTCGGCTGCTACTACCGCCATACGAACGAAAAAGGCGAGTACTACGGCGGTCCGACCTACTACATGGAGTGCGGACTCGGCGAGGAGCGTCACTGGGGCAAGCTGTGGCTGATCCCGGCCATCATCTTCGGCATCGGTATCTTTTCAACCTTCTTCGTAACCTCTTCCAACCTGACTGCATCCCAGGTCGTAGCCGGTGCATTCGGAATCGAGAGCATCAGCCTTGGAAGTCTGAAAGTTGATGGCGTTATCGTGATGGGTGTTCTGCTCTGCATCCTGACCTACGTTGTCACAAGCGGCGGTACGAAAAAAATCGCAAGCCTGTTCAGCAAGCTCGTTCCGTTCATGAGCGTTATTTACATTCTCATGGGAATTGGCATGATCATCATCAACATCAACCGCATTCCTAGCGCATTTGTTGCCATCGTGACAAACGCATTCACCGGAACAGCAGCGATCGGCGGTTTCGCAGGCTGCGCAGTCAGCGAGATTATCCGTGTCGGTATGGCGCGTTCCGTATACTCCAATGAGGCAGGATGGGGTACTTCTCCAATGATCCACGCTTCTGCAAAAACACCGCATCCGGTAGAGCAGGGTCTTTGGGGATCTTTCGAAGTATTCTTTGATACCATGGTTATCTGTACGATCACCGCACTTTCCGTTATCTTAAGCGGAAACTGGACCGACGGAACGAACGGCGGAACCCTTGCTTTAAGTGCATTCGCAAGCGGATTCGGCAAAGCCGGAAGCATTCTTCTGGCAGTCGTTATGGTTATCTTCACCGTAACGACCTCGGGTGGATGGTTCACCTACTATCTGGCAATTCTGGAGCATCTGTATAAAAAAGAAGGCAAGATGAAAGATATCGTCATGAAAGTATTCTACGCAGTCCGCGCTCTGCCGGGCGTGCTGTGGACGATCTACCTTGTAAAGACCAACAATCAGGGCTTTATCTGGACCGTTGTTGATATCACATCTGCGATCCCGACCTTCGTCAACGTAGCAGTCATTCTGATTCTCTCGAACCAGTACTTCAAGCTGCTCAAAGACTACAAGGCAAGAAACTTCGGCCAGGGGAAGGTAGACAAAAACGCCTGCCTGTTCTACGAGGAGAAAACGAAATAACAAATATTCAAAAGCGAATTCAGACACGCAGGAAGAATGGCGTGTCTGAATTTGTATATTGCACAAAGGCGTATAAAAGAATAGAATCAGTTTTAGAAGACAGGAGGATAATGATATGAAAACAATTTATAAAAACGGCGTTGTTTACACCGGAAAACTGCCGCTCGTTGAGGCGTTTGCAGTAGAAAACGGAACCTTTGTTTTCGCCGGAAGCAATGCAGAAGCAGATGCCCTCGCAGCAGCAGAGGACAAAGTGGTAGATCTCGGCGGAAAATTCGTCTGCAGCGGCTTCAATGACAGCCATATGCATCTCTTAAACTATGGCGGATCTCTCTTAAAAGCACAGCTTGCCGCACACACCGAAAGTCTGGAAGACATGCTCGCCTGCCTCGACACGTTCCAGAAAGAGCATCCGCGAAAAGACGGCGCATGGCTGATGGGCCGTGGCTGGAATCAGGATTACTTTACGGATGTGGACCGTATGCCGAACCGCTACGACCTCGACCGCGTCTCGACCGAGGTTCCGATCTGCGCAACGAGAGCGTGCGGTCACTGTCTCGTTGTCAACAGCAAAGCGCTGGAACTTCTGGGCGTCACTGCAGATACCCCGCAGCCGGAGGGCGGCGAGATCGGCATGGAGAACGGCGAGCCGGACGGAAGATTCTTTGATAATGCAATGGAGCCGGTTTACGACAGCATCCCGGCGCCGGGCAAAGAGGAGATCAAAGACATGCTCCGCATCGCCTGCAAAGCGCTGAACAGCTACGGTGTCACCAGCAGCCAGACGGATGATTACTGTGTGTACCGCACCGTTCCGTGGCAGACCGTCAATGAAGCGTACAAAGAACTCGAGGAATCCGGCGAGCTGACCGTCCGCGTTTACGAGCAGAGCAACTTCACCGATCTGGAATCCTTAAAAGGTTTCGTGGAAGCAGGAAATGTGACCGGCGTCGGCACAGACCGCTTTAAAATCGGACCGCTGAAAATGCTCGGCGACGGCGCACTCGGTGCAAGAACGGCTTATCTTAGCCGCTCGTACGCAGACGATCCGTCCACCTGCGGAATCCCGGTCTTCACCCAGGAGACCATGGATGAGATGATCGGCTACGCGAATGCACACGGTATGCAGGCCGCCGTTCACACGATCGGTGATGCGTGCCTTGATCGCGTGTTAAGTGCTTACGAGAAAGCACTGGCAGAAAATCCGAGAGAGGATCACCGCCACGGCATCGTACACTGCCAGATTACAAGAGCAGACCAGCTCGAAAAAATTGCGAAAATGCATCTTCACGTTTACGCACAGAGCATTTTCCTTGATTACGATAACCATATCGTAGAGGATCGCGTCGGAAAAGAGCTGGCGAGCACAAGCTACAGCTGGAAAACGCTGATGAACAACGGCGTTTCCGTCAGCAACGGAACCGACTGCCCGGTAGAGCTGCCGGATGCCCTTGCGTGCATGCAGTGCGCTGTCACAAGAACAACGCTGCGCGACCACGTCGGCCCGTATCTGCCGGATCAGAAATTCACCGTACAGGAAGCACTCGACAGCTACACCATCCGCAGCGCCGAGGCAAGCTTCGAGGAGAACGTCAAAGGCCAGATCGCAGAAGGCATGATGGCAGACTTCGTCGTACTGGGCCAGAATCCGTTTGAAGTGGATGAGAGCGCCATCAAAGATATTCCGGTGTGCCAGACGTATCTTGGCGGAGAACTGGTATATCAGGCATAAAAATATCGTTTTGATCGTTTCAATACAGAAAGAAAAAACGGGGGATCCTCCAAAATGGAAGGTCCCCCGTTTTTTGCAGAATGATAAAAACATCCATTACCGCACAATTTTAAAAGCATAAAATTCGCCCGGCTGAACCAGAACAGAGGTGGTCCATTCCTTTTCGTCCCACTGTTGATGATGACAGAAGGTTTCCGTAAAGTTTCCGGTCGATTTTCCATTCAGGTATGCCAGATGATGCGCCGGCGAGAGCAGATGAACGGAAACCCGTTCCGGAAGCGCATTGCCTCCTGCATAGCAGTACAGCACAAAGGTGTCGTTGTCATACTGGAACAGGGAAACATTTCTGCCGCTGATATAAAGCCCGTTGGAAGCAAAGACGCGGCGGATCATATCCATGACCGGTACCGGGAGCTTGGCAAGGTCGGCGAAGCAGTCCGGTACAGCGAGTGTAAAGAGTCTGCCTTTTCCGTAAGTATCGAGGAGCAGAATCGAGCTGTGGCTGTCGCAGGAGCCTGCATTCACGTACGACCAGGAGGCATTGTTGGAAAACTGCAGTTCATCAAAGACTACCGGCTGCTGGTTTTCGTAAAATCCGGCAGGGTCGTCGGTGACATGATAACGGTCAGCGGTCAGTTTTCTGCCTGTGAACTGTACAGAACTGAACCGTGTCCATTGTTCCGGCGGAATGTGAGCGGCAAAACCAGTCGTCACAACGGCGGTGCCGCCGCCCAGCAGAAATGTTTCCAGTTTCTCTAAAATCGCAGGATCTTTTAAGGCGGACTGCGTCAGGAAAACGTTTTCCGATTCGGAAGGAAATTCCGGAACCGGTTCAAACGGAATGCCCTGCATACCGAGGTGATCTTCGAAATGGTTTTCACCGTCGGAAGCGTACGGAAGATAGACCGGCGTACCCAAAGGAGTTCCGACCTGATCGAGAATCCGGTCGAGTCTGCCAAGCTGCATGCCAAGAGGTGTTACGAGACGGTTCTCGAACAGATCACCCCACTGAAACAGCGTAATTTCCTGCGGGCGGGAGAGAGCTGTCAGATAGCCCTGCTCAAGATAGCAGTCGATAGGCCAGCAGGAGTACGTATCAAACCAGCCGCCGCCGTTTCTGCCCGGTGCCACATGCTCCATGTAACGCATGATCGAGTAGCTTAAGTACCGCGGGAGATGCTGGTCTGTATGTGCCGTGTTCCGCGTTTCTGTGCCGGTATAAATTTTATCGAACATGGCCGGCTGGATTTTCGGCACGTAACCTGTTTCATGATACGATTCGCGCCAGTTTGGATACTTGATTGTGACCTTTACATTCGGATTAATCTGTTTCGCCGGCTTTAAGACGAGGTTCTCGGCGACATCCACCATTTTGTCCGAGCGGAATTCTGCCCAGGTACGGCTGCCTCTTTCCCGCAGACAGTCCTCACAGGTGCAGGAAGTAAAGAAAAAGTCATCTAAAATAATTTCGTCAAACAGTTCTGCCGTGTAGGTTACTACTTTTTTCAAGTAATTTCGCATCTTTTCGTTGGAATAGCAGAAGGTCTGGAACAGCCGCTGCCGTTTTTCGTCTTCTTTTACGAGCGGCGGTGTTACCGTTGTGATGCCTCCGGCGATTTCTACTCCGTGATTCAGAAAGAAATTCTGGATCATTTTCATATGATCTGCCGCGACCCAGGTTCCATCGCGGTGCGTTTCCAGATAAACCTTGTCGATTCCGACATATTTTTCGAGATAAGCATAGTCGCGCGTGAGTGTTTCCTCATCAAGCGACGAAAGTGTTTGCGCCGTGCAGTAGACGCAGGTTTTGAAATTGGTAAAATGTCCCATAAAAATACCTCCTTTGTCCCTGAATATGGGCGGAGTGCTGGATAAAATCAAGTCAGATATTGCGAAAAACAAGGAGAATAGAAACTTAAATGTTTTCGTAAAAATACACTTAAATTTACAGAAAATATTGAAAATAAGCAAGAAAAAAGAGAAAATTTTGCGGTTAGACATAAACGGACTGGCAGATATACACAAAAACAGGCAAGAAAAAATGGAACAAATAACGAAAGAATACTACTTAAAAACTTTCGAACTTGAATTTTGATGACATATATACTAAAATACAGGTAAAGAAAACGATTGAAAAACGCAAATACACGAAAGGACAGATGCTATGGTATCGATTAAAGACATATCCATCGCCTGCGGTGTATCCGTTGCAACAGTCAGCAAGGCGTTGAACAATCACAAAGATGTGGGGGAAGACACCAAGGAGAAGATCCGGAAGAAAGCCAGAGAAATGGGTTACGTTCCGAACTTTGCATCGAAGGCACTGAAAACGAACCGCACCTACAACATCGGTGTTGTTTTCTCAGATGAAGCAGGAAGCGGCCTGACACACGATCATTTTGCAAAAGTTCTGAACAGTCTGAAGAATGAGCTGGAAGAACGAGGTTACGATATCACTTTTGTAAACCGAAACGGAAACATCTCCGCCTGGAGCAACAGGATGACTTACCTGGAACACTGCAAATACCGCCGGTTTGACGGCGCGGTGATCCTCTGTGCTGATTTCCACGATCCGGAAATCCTGGAACTGATCGAAAGCGATATTCCAGTCATCACCTTCGACCATATCTTTAATGATCGGAGCGCAGTCGTATCGGATGCAGTCAAAGGTATTTCAGATCTTGTACATTACGCCTACGATATGGGCCATCGGAAAATCGCTTACATACACGGACTTGATTCTGCGGTAACGCGAAACCGTGTTTCTTCTTTTTACAGAACATGCCAGGAACTTGGAATTGAAGTTCCGCCGGAGTACGTAAAAGAAGCACCGTACCGCGACACAACCGCGACGTACTGCAGAACCGTCGATCTCCTGAAACTGGAGGACCGGCCGACCTGCATTCTGTTCCCGGATGACTTCGCTTACATCGGCGGATTCAACGCGATCACACTGGCGGGCCTGAAAGTTCCGGATGATATTTCGACACTTGGCTACGATGGCATTGAGATAGGAAAATATCTCGAACCGGCGCTTGGAACGCTGGTGCAGGATACCGACCAGATGGGAAGGGAACTGGCAAGAAAACTGATCGACACGATCGAGGAGCCAAAAACCTCACTGGTAGAACATATCCTGATTGACGGTAAAGTTTATCCCGGAAGATCGGTAAAAAAACTGATTTAATTGGGTAAGCAAAATAAATGCTGCCGCATCTCCCAAAGGCAGGATAAAAAAGAGAAGGGAGCAAAACGAAGGAGGTTATGAAAAATGAAAGATTTTCTGCACAACACCTGGAAGCACAGAGCACACGTCGTCATGGCTCTGCCTGCATTCCTGATCCTGCTGTTCTTCAGCTACATCCCGATGGCAGGACTGGTGATGGCTTTCAAATCCTTTGACTATTCCAAAGGAATCTGGGGAAGCCCGTGGAATGGACTCGACAACTTCAAGTTCCTGCTTGCATCCAAATCCACATTTGTTACCATGACAAAAAATACACTGATGTACTACGTGATCTTTACCGCACTCGGTACTTTCTTAAACGTAGTCCTCGCGATTGCAATTGATCAGTGCGTCTTCAAAAAAGCCAGCAAGGCAATGCAGACGATCATGATTATCCCGGTATTCATCTCCTATGCAGCAGTACAGTTCATCGTATACGCATACCTGAGCACCGATACCGGTATCCTGAACAACACGTTCAACCTTACCACAAGATTTTATTCGACCGCGAAGGTTTGGCCCTGGGTTCTGACGATTGTAAAGATGTGGAACAGCGTTGGTTACGGCTCCGTTCTTTATATGTCAGTCCTCGCCGGTATCGATACTTCTCTTTATGAGGCAGCCGAGATCGACGGTGCAAACAAATGGCAGCAGATCCGCCACATCACCCTTCCGTCCCTTCTCCCGATGATCACCGTAATGCTCCTCCTGAGCGTCGGCAACATCATGAGATCTGATACAGGTCTGTTCTATCAGGTAACAAGAAACAGCGGTGTGCTTTACTCCACCACACAGGTAATCGACTCCTACGTACTGAATGCGATCTTCAAGAACTCGAACTTCGGATTCACCGCAGCAACTACCTTCTTCCAGTCGATTGTCGGACTGATCATGATGCTCTTCGCAAATGGAATGGTTCGAAAGATTGCACCGGAAAACGCACTGTTCTAAGTTAGGAGGCATTCAAAGTTATGAGTAAGAAAGAGAAACACAGTTACGTTCCGAAATCCAAAAGAGCCAGTGTTGGACAGTACATCTTATTATTCTGTCTGATCCTGTACACCCTGTTCTGTGCACTGCCGATCCTGCTGGTTTTCATCTCTGCCTTTACAGATGAGAAAGCCATTGCATCCAACGGATTCAGCTATTTCCCGACAAAATGGTCTATGGCCGGTATGAACGCCGTACTCCGTTACGGAAAACAGCTCGCCGTTTCCTACGGTGTCACAATCCTGATCACCGTCGGCGGAACTTTCATCGGACTGTTCGTTATGAGTATGTTCGCATACTCCATCAGCCGGAAAGATTTCCGTTTAAGCAAGTTCCTGTCCGTTTACATGCTGATCCCGATGCTGTTTAACGGCGGACAGCTTTCCTGCTACGTTATCTTTACTTCGTATTATCACATGAAAGACAGCATCTGGCTGCTGATTTTACCGCTCTGTGTTACGACGATGAACATCATCATCATCCGTACCTACATAGCGAACAGCATTCCGGAGGAACTGATGGAAGCGGCAAAGATCGACGGAGCCGGCGAGTACCGGACCTACTTCCAGATCACGCTTCCGCTGATGAAACCAACTCTTGCAGCCGTTGGATTCATGATGGCAACCATGTACTGGAACGACTGGCAGAACGCACTGCTTTACATCACCAGTGATTCCAAGAAACCGCTGCAGCTGCTTCTGGTCAACATTCAGAAGAGTATCGAGGTTCTTCTGAACTCCCGAAACATTCCGGCAGTCGCACTTGCGGCAATCGGAGGTACCGTACCGCAGTATTCTGCAACAATGGCAACTGTAATCGTCGTTATCGGACCGATCATGATTGCATACCCATTCTTCCAGAAATACTTCGTCAAAGGTCTTACCGTTGGTTCTGTAAAGGGCTGATACGGGATTTATACTTCTTACATTGATATCCGGGATGCAGATAGACGAAACAAGATGTATCGACATCCTGAAGATAGAAAAACTTACTCAAGGAGGGTAAAGAATATGAGAAAAAGAACCAGTAAAATCATCGCAACACTGATGGCATCTGCACTGGCAGCAGGCTCACTCGCAGCATGCGGCAGCAGCACAGACAGCTCCAGCACAAGTGGAAACACTTCCACAAGCACAGCCGCAGAGAGCAGCACGGACAACAACAGCGGCGACACCACTTCCTCTGATGGAAAGACCAAAATCAGCATCTACAGATGTACTTACAACCTGGCAAGCCCGGATACCGAGCAGGTAAAGAAAGTACAGGATGCAATCAACGATTACATCGGCGACAAGATCAATGTAGAAGTTGAGATCCATGACCTTCCATCCGGCGAGTACGGCGACAAAGCAAACCTGGCACTGGCAAACAACGAGATCAACCTTCTCTGGACCGCCAGCTGGTGGTCTACCATCGGAACCGATGATCTGTACAGACAGAACGCAGCATACGATATCACAGACCTGCTTCCAGGCACAACTCTTTACGAGTCCATGCCGGAAGGAATCTGGACTGCAGCACAGTATGATGGAAAAGATTACTTCATCCCGGTCTACAAAGAGTCCTACGAAGGATACGATCTGAAGACCCGTCAGGATCTGGTAGATAAATTTGGATGGGATCTGTCCAACATCAAATCTCTGAAAGACATCGAGCCATTCCTGGAAGACTGCAAGAACGATGGAATCAAATATCCATACAGCTCAGGAAAAACAGCAATGTTCTACAGATACTACATCAACGACTTTGACTTCTTCTCCAGCTACTCCTTCCTGGGCGTAGACAGAAAGACAGACGAAGTTGTAAACCCGATCCAGACCGATCAGTACAAAGAGTTCACGAAACTGATGTGCGAATGGGCAGAAAAAGGATATATATCTGAGGACGATGTAACCAAGACAACATCCGATACTCTGGCTCAGACCCAGGATTGGGGCTGGGGCTGGTGGACCTGCGTACCGAACGATGAAGCAAACTCCGAAGCACGTGATATGCAGGACGAAGTTATCGTTGAAGGTCTGACCAACAAATACATGCACTCTACCACAACCCTTGGTTCCTGCTTTGCAATCACTGCAAACTCTACTGAGGAACAGGCAAAAGCCTGCATCGACTTCCTTGGCCTGCTGTACACCGACTCTAAAGTAGCTGATCTGTACACCTATGGTATCGAAGGCGAAGATTACACTCTGAATGACGAAGGCAAAGTAGTTCAGGATTCCGATTCCTACAACCACAGCGCTTGGGAGTCTACTTCTGTAATCCCGCTGACTCTGCTTGAGAACGAGCCAGATGACAAAGTTCAGACGTATGAAGACATGAACGGCGCAGCTGAAACTTCCTGTGCAGCTGGATTCCGTTTCGACAAATCTGCTGTAGAAGCACAGTACAGCGCATGTGTAAACGTATTTGACCAGTATGGTTTCGTTCTTGAGAACGGCGGATATGCATCTGCAGACGTTGATTCTATCATCGACGAGTATCAGAGCGCACTGGATGAGGCTGGATATCAGGATGTCCTGAAAGAGGCTCAGACTCAGTACGACGAGTGGAAAGCTGCTAAATAAGCAACCGTTCCTAACTGAATAAGCATGAAAAAGGGGAAGCCTCCGCGGCAGAAAAAATGCTGCGGGGGCTTCTTTTATGCTGCGGAACAGTCAAAAAGAATCGAACAAATGGTTGCATCAAAAAGCGGCAGTATGGTATGATAGAGGGGCAAAAAAATAAAAACATACGAAAGGAAAAACAGACAAATGCTGGGAAGAACACACTTTTTTATTGGAACAGCAGCGGCACTTGCTGTTTTACAGCCGCAGACGGTTCCCGCGCTGGTGACTGGCGCTGGGGCGGCCGCGATCGGGGGACTGATCAGTGACATCGATGTCGGCACCTCGCAGGCGCACCGCGATGCCGACAAGATCATCACGGCGACGGTTGCTGTCGCGGTGATCACGATTCTTGCGGAGTATAAACTGAACCTTGGAATTTACCGCCGGCTGGCGAGCGACAGCAGTATTCTGCGGCTGATCGCCGGAACAGCAGCGTTTCTTCTGATCTGCGCTTACGGAAAACAGCAGCCGCACCGGTCTTTCATGCATTCCTTTGCGGCACTGGCACTCCTTACCGCCTGCGTGGACATTGTTTACCCGGACGCATCCGCCTATTTTGCCGTGGGATTTTTCTCCCACCTGGCGCTCGACCTTTTCAACCGCAAACCGGAGAAACTGTTCTGGCCGTGGAAAAAGGGATTCTGCCTCGGACTCTGTTCCGCGCGGGGGCTGGTGAACCGTATGCTGCTTGGCTCCGGCATGGCATCTCTTGTTGTAATATTAGTGCTCTCCGCCCCTGCCGGACGGCTTCTGGCAAAGATTATGCGAGCCATTTATGGATAAATCTGGATTGACAAAATGATAACAAGTAAAAAGAGTAATACAGCGAAAAAATTTCGTTGTCAAATTTAATATTTTAATCAATTTATAGTAGGATTTTTGATTAAAATGATGTAAAATAGGAAGCAGAAATCCGGCCTTCGTAATTGTTTCGATAATGCCAGGCAAAAGAAGACGGATCAGTTTCCGCAGCCGGTTGCGGAACGAACAGAAACCGACCACAGAATTACACAAGCATTGAAAGCATTACAGGAGTATTATGAACGAAGAAATGATGAATCCAACAGAACAGTTACCGATCTTAAGAGTACACATGATGGGAAGCTTTTTCCTGGAATACGGCGATCAGCCGATTTCTTTCCGGAAAACAATGGCGACCAAATCGATGAGACTGCTGCAGATTTTCCTCTATAATAAAGAAAATGGAATTTCCAGAGGAAGACTGCTGGAGAGCACATACGGAAGAGAGGATGTGGCAGACGCGGCAAACAGCCTGCGTGTCGGCGTGCATCGTCTGAAACGAAGCTTGGTGGAGGCAGGTCTTCCGCAGTACGAATACATTTATACACAAAAAGGTGTTTATCACTGGATCAGCCCAATGCCGGTGGAAGTAGATGCCCTCGATATTAAAAATAAAATTGCGGAAGCAGAGCAGGTGACCGATGAGACAGCGCGCATGAAGCTGATGATCGAAGCGCTGGAACTGTATACCGGCGAGTTCCTGGCAGACTTTGGCGAAGAAGAGTGGGTACAGGCAGAACGTGCCCAGATGAAGAAAGTCTATTCCGATGCTCTTCGTGAGGTCAGCGAATATCTGCTGAAGAACGAAGAGTTCGAAGAGCTTCAGAAGCTGACCGCAGTTGCTTCGGATCTGTATCCGTTCGACGAGTGGCAGGCAGTTCAGATGCAGGCACTCATCGGCCTGGAGCGTTACAAAGAGGCGATGAAGCTGTATGAGCAGACATCCAAACATTACTTCGAGGAGCTTGGCGTTACACCGAGCGAGAAACTGGTAGAGCAGTACCGCTATCTGGGAAGCCGCATGGGAAGCAGACACCGCGTGATCGAAGAGGTACAGGCAGACCTGCAGGAGAGCCCGGGCGAAAAGGGAGGAGCTTTCTTCTGCTCTCTCGCCGGATTCCGCGACTGCTACCGCCTGGTTTACCGTATGTCCGAGATGAACGGACAGATGCCGTGGCTGATGCTGTGCACCATCACAGACGGAAAAGGCTACCCGGCAAAAGGCGGCCCGCGTCTCGACCGTATGTCTGAAAAACTGCTGGAAGTGATGAAACGCAGCCTGCGTCATTCCGATTTCTTTGCAAAATACAGCCCGTCCCAGTATGTGATCCTGCTGCAGGGCGGCAGTCAGGGAGGATGCGAGCTGGTATTCAAGAGAATCAGCGAGCGTTTCTCCGAGGAGAAAAAAGGCTGGGTAAAGAATCTGAAATACAGTGCACTGCCGGCCATTCAGACGGAAAAAGAGCTCGAGTATTTAGAGGGAGATGAAATATGATCCGCGTACAGCTTCTTGGAAGATTCCGCATGTACGATGAAACGCACTGCCTCAATGAGGAAGCGATCCATTCCCCGATGATCACAAAGCTGCTGGTCTATATGATCTGCAACAAAAATCATATGGTGACACTGGAACAGTTAACCGATGCACTCTGGACGGATGAGGAGAGTGAAAATCCATACGGGGCACTGAAAAATCTGATGTATCGCCTGCGCGGCACGCTGCGGAAGGTGTGGCCGGTCGAGGACTTTATTCTGACTGGGCGCGGCTATTACCAGTGGAATCCGCAGGTGGCCGTTGAAGTGGATGAGGAAGTTTTCTTCAGCCTGTGCAGACGCGCTGACCGCGCAGAAAGACAGGAGGACAAGGACTTTCTGCGGGAGCAGGCGGTTCTTGGCTGCAACGGAAGATTCTTAAACGGTGTTGTCAGCCAATACTGGATGGAAGTCCGGTTACGGGAAGATCACGCGTGCTACATGAAAGTGGTGAGCGAGGTGACAGAAAGCCTGGAACACCGCGGAGAGTACGAAAAGCTGGAAGAAATCTGTAAACGCGCCGTCCGCATGGATCCGCAGGAGGAAAAGGTGTACTGCCGTCTCGTCCGTGCGCTGATGTGGCAGGGCAAAACCGCCGAGGCCATGAAATACTGCCAGGAAGCGGAAGGCTATCTCTACAGCCGCATGGGCATCCGCCCGTCGAAGGAGCTGCGCGGCCTCTTTGTCGCTCTGATGAAACAGGGGCATATCAGCGGAAGCGATATCGAGACGATTCAGGAAGAGATGGATTCGGATCGGAAGATCGGCGAGAGCAACGGTGTGCTGTTCTGCGAGTACGGTGTTTTCCAGCATATCTATGAGATGGAAACGCAGCGTGTGGGAACGCTCGGCTTTACGGAGTGGCTCTGCCTTCTGACTCTCCACATCCCGGAGGAGATGGAAGAAGAGAAGGAGCGTTTGATGATCAACGACGGTATGGACAAGATGCAGCAGGTGCTCGGACGCGTGCTGCCGAAAGGAACGGCTGTCACAAAATACAGCCCGGATCAGTATCTGTTC
>CAVLAW010000032.1:0-4272 GCA_963661155.1 Tidjanibacter massiliensis
GCCGGATATCGACAGCTATGTCGGTCTGATGCACACCTTCTTTACCCTGGAAGACCTGTACGGACTGACCGTCAGCGAATCAGACGGTGAAATCTGCCTGAAGGTCAACACCGCCAAAGGCAAAGAGGCTCATGAACTGCTGAAAATGCTGTATACCTGGAAGGAGCAGGCGGACAAACAGTCTTCCGGAGCAATCAGCAAGGATGATTACGATAACTGGCGTTACCACTATCCGGAGCTTGATACTACACAGATCCGGGCAAAGGTTCCGTCACAGGAACTCAGCGATGCACTAGTTGAGATGCTCAAGGGCCAACCCGACGGCACCAAATAAAAAACCATTTCATGCCCCTGCCGCCAGAAAAATCACCGAAAAAAACGAAAAAAGCCCTTAGCCGTGAGTTTTCCCACAGCTAAGGGCTTTTCAGATAAATATGGATTTCTTTGTTACAAGCCGCCTGTCGATCATTCTCCAACCCGAAAACCACCGGATCACAAGAATAATGATGCTCATGCAACTGTTATCAATTTGTTATCAAAAGACTTCTTGAAATGCCGCAAACCCGCATAAATACTGGATTCTTAAAGCATTTCAAATCATTCAAACTCGATCGTTGCCGGTGGCTTTCCAGTGCAGTCGTACATGACGCGGTTGATGTGTTTGACTTCGTTTACGATTCGGCTGGTCGTCTTTCCGATTACATCCCACGGGATTTCGGCGCTTTCGGCGGTCATGAAATCGGTGGTGGTTACGGCGCGGAGGGCGATGGCGTAATCGTAGGTTCTTTCATCTCCCATGACTCCGACGGAGCGCATGTTGGTCAGGGCTGCGAAGTACTGGCCGATTTCGTGGGCGATTCCGGCTTTGTCGATTTCTTCGCGCCAGATCGCGTCGGCGTCCTGTACCATTTTGACTTTCTCGGCGGTTACTTCGCCGATGATACGGATGCCAAGGCCCGGGCCCGGGAATGGCTGACGGAATACGAGGTACTCCGGGATGCCGAGTTCAAGGCCGGCTTTTCTTACCTCATCTTTGAAGAGGTTGCGCAGCGGCTCGATGATCTCTTTGAAATCTACGTAGTCCGGCAGTCCTCCAACGTTGTGGTGGGATTTAATGACGGTGGATTCTCCGCCGACGCCGCTCTCTACAACGTCAGGGTAGATGGTTCCCTGTACGAGGAAGTCTACGGCACCGATTTTCTTTGCCTCTTCTTCGAAGACACGGATGAACTCTTCACCGATGATTTTACGTTTTTTCTCCGGCTCTTCTACGCCTTTTAATTTGGCATAGAAACGCTCCTGTGCGTTGACGCGGATGAAGTTCAGGTCGTATGGGCCGTCCGGGCCGAATACGGCTTCTACTTCGTCGCCTTCGTTTTTACGCAGCAGACCGTGGTCAACGAAGACACAGGTCAGCTGGTTGCCGACTGCTTTGGAAAGCATAACGGCTGCAACGGAGGAATCGACTCCGCCGGAAAGGGCACAGAGGACTTTGCCGTCGCCGACTTTTTCGCGAATAGCTTTGATGGACTCTTCTACGAAGGAATCCATATGCCAGTCGCCGGCACATTTGCAGACATTGTATACAAAGTTGGAAAGCATTTTCTTTCCTTCTTTGGTGTGAAGAACTTCCGGATGGAACTGGGTTGCGTAAAGATTTTTCTCTACGTTTGCAACGGCTGCTACCGGACAGTCATCCGTATGAGCGATAATTTCAAAGCCCGGAGCTGCTTTGGAGATGTAGTCGTTGTGGCTCATCCAGCAGATTGTTTTTTCGGATACGTTCTCGAACAGTGCGGAACTGGTATCGACGGTTACCTCAATTTTTCCATATTCTCTGACCGGCGCTACTTCTACTTTTCCGCCCAGCAGATGCATCATAAGCTGAGATCCGTAGCAGATGCCGAGGATCGGGATTCCAAGTTCAAAAATTTCTTTTGTATAAGTCGGGGAATCCGGCAGATATGCGCTGTTTGGGCCGCCGGTGAAAATGATGCCTTTCGGCTGAATTTCTTTGATCTTTTCGATGTCTGTTTTGTAAGAATAAATCTCACAGTAAACGTTGCACTCACGTACACGTCTTGCAATTAACTGATTGTACTGACCGCCAAAATCAAGTACGATAACCGTTTCTCTTTTCAAGAACGTTCCCTCCTGTTTTTTCTTCTGTGCATGATGAACTACATGCGTTTTTGGTTTGATGCTAATTATAGTAAAGAAACCGTAAAATTTCAACCCCCGAAGTACAGGAATCGTGTTCTTTTCGCTGTACCTCGGAGGTTTTTCTTCTTTTCGGGTTCTATTCTCCGATGGTGATGGTGTAGCTTGCCTGGAAAATCTCGCCGGCTTTCAGGTGCTGCTCGCCGTATTTATCTTTTAATTCACCGTCAAAATCGACGTTGTCGCAACGGCCGATCCATGGCTCGAGGCACACGAACGGGGCATCTGCTTTCGGCTTGGACCATACGCCGACGCTCGGGAAGCCTTTGCAGGTGAGGGTGACGTACGGTTTGCCGTTTACTTCTACGCCGACGCGCTCCACCTGAGTGTTGTCGAAGATCAGAGCATCCTCGTCGAAGAGGGTTCTGGTGTACGGGATTCTGCCGTCATGAAGTTCCAGTTTTCTCGGATGTGCAACATCAACGCCTGCTGTTTCCGGGTCGATCAGGACGTATTCGAGTTCGGTCTCGCTGTGGTTTTCCAGTCCTTTGTTGAAGACGATATCGTACTGCTCCGGTATCATGAAGGCCGGGTGTCCGCCGACGGAGAAGTACATGTCGTCATCACCGGTATTTTCTACGTTCCATGTGATGGTCAGGGTTCTGCCGGAGAGTTCCTGGGTTACGGTGAATGCGAAATCGAATGGGTAGACTTTTTTTGTCTCTTCATTTGATACCAGGCGGTGTACGGTTTTGGTTTCGGTGTTTTCGATGCACTCGAATTCTTTGTCGCGGGCAAAGCCGTGCTGGCCCATCGGGTATTTCACGCCTTTATGGGTGTAGAATCCGCCGTTTACTTTTCCGACAAACGGGAACAGAACTGGTGCGTGGCGGTTCCAGAAGGCCGGATCGCCGATCCAGACTGCCTCGCGGTCGGCTGCTTTATCGTAGATGCTGCTAAGTTCTGCGCCGTGATCGCTGATCTGCACGCGCAGGTTTTCGTTTTCCATGGTTCTCATGTTTGGATATCCCCCTGTGTTATTTTTTCTGATTTATTCTGGATAGACGAGACGGGAGTCGTCGATTCCGTACAGGACCTCGCCCAGGTATTTTTTGCCGAGGTAGTTGGCCATGGAGAGGTTCATGTCCAGATAGTTTCCGCAGTCTTTTGGGGATGCGCCCGGGACTTCGCCTTTGAAATCGCGGATGAATTCGTACATTTCGGTTACGAGCGGGACGATGTCTTTTGAGGTGTAGTCTCCTGCCAGCAACAGGTAGAAGCCGGTGCGGCAGCCCATTGGACCGAAGTATACGGTTTTGTCTTTCCACTGTTCGTGATTGCGGAGGAAGGTGGCGCCGAGGTGCTCGATGGTGTGGACTTCGGCGGTGTTCATGACGGGCTCATCGTTTGGGGATGTCATTCTCAGGTCGAAGGTGGTGATGACACTGTCTCCTACGTGGTCTTTGCGGGATACGTAGACGCCTGGTTTGAGTTTGATATGGTCGATGGTGAAGCTTGCGATTTTTTCCATGGTTATTGGATTCCTTTCTGTCTTTGTTTTTTAATAGCTGCGGAGTTCGTCATCGTCATCGGCTGTATTTTCGATGGATTTGATGATGAGGTCGTAGCTGTAGGTTTCGCTTACTTTTACGGTGACGCGGTCGCCGACTTTATGGCCGATGATGGCTTTTCCTAAGGGGGAGTCGATGCTGACGTAGCCTTTTAATGAATTGCCGCGGACGGTGGTGACGAGTTTGTATGTTTCGGTTTCGTCGTCTTCTTCAATGTAGACCTGGACGGTGTTGTTGATGCCTACTTCGTCTTCTTTTGAGGTGTCGGAGATGACGTGGGCTGTTTTGATCATTTTTTCCAGGTAACGGATGCGGCTTTCGTTGCGGTTTTTGTCTTGTTTGGCGGCTTTGTATTCGAAGTTTTCGCTGAGGTCGCCCTGGGCGCGGGCTTCTTTTACGGCCTCGAGTTCTTTGGGACGGACGACCAGTTTGCGGTAGTCGATTTCTTCCTGCATTTTTTTGATGTCGTTTTCGGTTAGTTTGTCGTACATGATTTTTTCTACCTCTTTTCTTGTGAGGTTATTTTAGCACAATATTATAG
>CAVLAW010000032.1:4282-17062 GCA_963661155.1 Tidjanibacter massiliensis
CGTCAGGGGAAATGTAGCAGGCAGCAGGTGCTGCCTGCTGCATTTCCCCTGGCGGGGCTGATGATGGCTCCGGGTGGAAAAGATGACAGCCGCGGCGAACCCTGCGGTTCTCTGGCGGCTGTCGGGTGTGAAAATGTTAGGCTTCGGTTGTGGAACTTTCCGAAGCAGAGTCGTCGGAAGTGTTGCTATTTTCGTCTGTGGTGTTGACGTCGTCGGGTTTGGAGGGTGGGGTGCCTTTGTTGTCGCCGTTGGCTGGCATGTTTCCGCCTCCGGGGGTGCCGTCCATGGTTTTGGTGGGCTGGGTGCCGGCGGTAGTGAGGGTGTCAGTTAGGGTGATTTCTTCGGTTTCGGTGCCGACGGTCAGGGTGTAGGTTTCGTCCATGGTTAATTCTGGGAAGGTGAGGACGATGCTGGCGTAGGCTTTTTCGGGGGTGACGGTGAAGAGGGCGGTTCCGTCGCTGTCGGTGAGGGTGATGGTGGTGTCGTCGGACTGGGTTTCGGTGCAGTAATAGGTAATCGAAGGCTGGGTGGAGTCTTCGCCGAAGCCCTGGGTCATGCCGGCGCTGCCGATGGCGGCTAAGGTTCCGCCGGTGACCGTTGCACCGCCGTCGTAGTCTAGGGCACCGTCGCCGTCGCTGTTCGGGCCGTAGACGATGGTGGTTCCGCCGGTGACGAGGAGGCTGCCGTTGGAGTCGAGGCCGTCGCCGTCAGCGGATACGGTGAGGATTCCGCCGGTGATTTTGATGTAGAGTTCGGAGTCTCCTCCGCCTCCGGGGCCGCCGCCCTGCATCATCTGTGGGGCGTTGCCGGATGCGTCAGACGGAGCATTGTCCGGTTCGAAGTCCTGTGGGGGTTGCTGGTCGGAATCGGCTCCGTCAGGGAGTTCCGGGCGGTCGGTGGTGTCTGTGCTGTCGCTGGAACCGGACGGCATTTCCGGGCGGGCTGATGTGTCATTCTGTTCGGTATCGGACGACGTGTCGATTGTATCGCTGTCTGCAGCGGAATCTGCTGTGTCGCTCTGGGTACTGTCGTTGTTCTGAGTCGGCATCTGCGGCGGTTCCTTTGCGTCCGGCATGTTGGATGTGCTGCTGTCGCTGCTGGAGCTTGCGGCGTTGATGCCGTCGTCGCTGGAGTTTACAGTGATGTCGCCGCCGTTGATGACGACACGTTTTCCTTCGAGGCCTTCGTAACTTTCTTCAACGTTGATCGTGCCGCCGTTGATAACGGTGTCGAGGTCTGCGTGGAAGCCGTCGTCGCCGGAGTTTACGGTGATGGTTCCGTCGTCTACGACGATGCTGCCGGTGGCGTGGAAGCCGTCCTGTTCGGCTTTAATATTGAAGGTTCCGCCGGCGATGTAGATGTTTCCAAGTTCAGTGTCGTCGGTGTTTTTGGCTTTGACGGCGCTGTTTGCGGCATCGATGTCGAAGGTTCCGTCCAGGATTTTGAGCTGGTCTTTGGCGGTGATGCCGTTGTCGGCGGCGGTGATTTTGTAGGTTCCGCCGGTGATGACGAGGTCATCTTTGGAGACGATGCCGTGTTTGTAGTTGGCCTCGATAGTCAGGCTGCCGGAGCCGTTGCAGGCGAGGTCGGATTTGGAGAAGATGACGCCGTCTACGGTATTATCATCAATCTGGGTGTATTCGGTGCCGCTGCTCAGGGTGTTTTCGCTGTTCTCGGCAAGGGTGAGAAAAACTTTATCAGCTTCACGGACGTAGATGGCGGCGCTGGTTTCGCAGTGAATGTCTGCTCCGTCGAGGACGATTTGGACTTTGTCGGAGTCGGAGGCATCCACGATGATCTGGCCGTCCTCGATGGTTCCGCTTACGAGGTAAACACCTGCCTCTGTGATGGTGATCGTGCTGCCGTCCACCGTGGCTCCATTGCCGGAGACGATGGCTGTGGTCTTGTTGAGGGTGATTGTTACGGTCTCGGATTTTTTATACGTTCCGCTCTGCTCGCGGTCGGTGAAATCGGTGTCCATCGTGGATTCGGTCAGTTCCAGATCGAAATCGATGTCTGCGGTGGATGCGCTTGCCATTGGGTTTGCGTTGGTTCCGGCAGCAGCATCATCTGCTGATGTAGATGCACTGCTGGTGGATGCTTCGCTTGTAGACTCTGCGCTGGTGGATTCGGTACTGGCAGAGCTGCTGGATGTCGCTGCTGCACCGCATCCGCCGAGGATCAGGGATGAGGCGAGCAGCAGGCTGACGGCGGCGGCTGTTTCTTTTTTCCTGTTTTTCGTTTTTCTGTTTCGGTTCATTACAGTTCCTCCCTTCCGGTCTGTGCGCGGCTGCACAGGATTTCGAGGTTGCCGTTTCTGCAACGGAGCTGGTCAATCATCTTCTTTTCTTCTCCTTCTGCGCGGAATGTGATGCGGTATTCCAGTTTGAACAGGCTGCCCATGTTGGTGGTTTTTACCTGTACGAGTTCGCATTTTGTCAGGTACTGCGCGAAGATGTCATCAAATACGCTGGTATAATCGAGGGACTCCGGGATGGTGATGCGGAGCACTTTTTCTTCTTCTTTCTTTTCGCCGAAGCTGGTCTGTACGAGAACGAACCACACGGCTTCGGTGATGATGGTGAACACGGCAGCGGTTCCGAGGAAGCCCATGCCGGTTGCAAGGCCGACGGCCATGGCGAGGAAGATGCTGCTGATTTCTTTGGCGCTTCCCGGGGCGGAGCGGAATCTTACGAGGGAGAAAGCTCCTGCGACGGCGACACCGGTTCCGAGGTTTCCGTTGACGAGCATAATGACCATCTGAACGATTACAGGCATCAGGACTAGGGTGACGGCGAAGCTTTTGGTGCATTCGCTTTTGTACATATAGACGCTGGCGATGACAAGGCCTAAGATCAGGGATACGGCGGTGCAGGCGAGAAACTGGGCGAAGGTGAATGCGGCGGTGGTGTCCGTGAAGATTGAATTGAATATTGTGTTAAGCATAACTGATTCCTCCAAGGTTTTTGTTTGTATTTTTATTTTGAAAGATGAGCGGGTGGGGCTGCTCTTCTTCTTTTTTCTGGCTTTTGATTTGGTAGGCGCGGCCGTATTTGGAAAAGGATGCCGGATAGATTCCGGATTCATCCAGGATTTTGCTGAACCACAATGGGACGGCGCCTGGGGTTTTGACTTCCATGAGATACCAGCCTTGTTCTAGCAGCTGGGTTCCTTCGGTTGGGCCGTCGAGGCGCAGGTTGTCGGTACGCCAGTGGATGTTGGTGTCGAAGGTGACTCTTAAATCAGGGTCTTCGGTGCCGAAGCAGGCGATGCGGTCGTAGGCGATGTACATGGCGGGGGCGAGGCCCATATAGTAGTCGCGGAACCTGGTGATTTCGCGGATGATCTGGGTGTCGAAGCCGGGGGATGTTTCGCCGGCAAGGTAGGGGACTGCCTCGGATAATATCATGCGTTCGCGGCGTTTGTAGACGATTCCTTCGTATTTTTTCTTTAGTTCTACGTAGATGGCGCTGTTTTCATTTGCCGGACCGTAGCTGCGGAGGCGGAGTTTTTCTTTGTAGATTGGCTTTTCCAGGGAACGGCGGATGAGTTGGTCGTCGGGGGTGTCGTAGTAGAGGCTGCAGATGGTGTCGAGGCCGTATTCGTCCATTTGGAGGTGACCGGGGAGGGCTCGTTGGAGTTTGTGGGCCATGATGGGGGAGAGGAGGTATTTTGTTTCGTAGCGTTTGAAGGTCATTTGGATCATGGGATGTGAGGTCCTTTCGTTTGATTTATGTGTAGTATACAGGGGGAACTTTAAAGGAACCTTAAAGATTATGAGGGGAAATGTGAAAGGTTTGTGAAAAACGGACGCCCGCAGGGTGCGCAGAAGGGGGAGGCGGCTGTTTCGGAGGCTAGTCAACTCTACGGGATTCCGATATTTGCTAAAAACATTCCCCAAAATCAAAAACTCGCATACGCTCAGACAGTTTGATTTTGGGGAATAACGCAAATCCCGGAATCCCAAGAGTTACTACGCCTCCTGCAAATGCCGCCTCCCCCTTCTGCGCACCCTGTGGGCTGATGTTGGCACCGAAAATAAGAGCCCGAGCCAGAAAGAATCAGTTGAAAACTGATTCTTTCTGACCGGACTCTTGTGGGGGAACGATCGGGTATGAAAAAATTAGGTTATCTTGGCCAGCGGTCTTTTCGTGGCATGAGTGGGGCGAATGGCACGTGGGGATGGGTTTGGTACCAGTAGGCTACGGTGGCGACGTCGTCCTGGCGTTCGAAGAGGCCGCCGTGGGAGACGCCGATTTGCTGGAGGGTTACTTTGAGGTTCTGATCGAAGAGGATGGGGTCGAGGAGGTGCCAGCGGTAGAAGCTGCGCTGGGGCATCTGGTCGTCGTTGTGGTAGTCGTTGTGGAGGTAGATGTCGTGGGTGGAGTAGTAGGGGTAGCCGAGGTAAGGCGTACAATACTGATTCTCGATCGTACGGCCGTTTTGCTGAGTGGCGAAGCTCCAGGCGCCGCCGAAGTAGTCTTCGGTTCCGGTACCGCAGATGGTTGGGTAGTCCTTATCTCCGTCAATATAGAATTTCATTTCGCCTTCGCCGTACCAGTAGCGTTCGAGGGTGGTGAGGGCGAGGTAGGTGCCGATGTACTGGCCTTTGCCTTTTACGTTGTCGAGGACGACGTAGTCGTTGGCTTTTTCGGTGATGCGTTGGCGGCGCCACTGGGCGTGGAAGTAGGCGGCATCTTCTGGGACTTCGGTGAGGCAGTAGTCGATCTGATAGAAGAAAGCCGGGATGTCTTCGTCGCACTGGTTTTCGATGGTGATGGTGGCGTTTTTGCGGAACGGCATTGGAAAATAGCCGTTGAAACCGCGGGTCGGGTTGACGGCGATCGGGACGGAGTTGACCGGGTAGGATACGCCGAAGCCGCAGCAGAAGAAATCGCCGAGCGGGCATTCGACGGATGGGACGGTTTCGTCATCCCAGTACATGCGGAGAACCAGATCGCGCAGGACGTAACGGTTTCGTTCGCTGGTGCGGTCGGTTACAGTGATCCAGATGTGCTGGATGATGCCTTCGCCCTCGATTCTGCCGAGGGTTACGGTTTCGCCGGCGGCAATTTTCGGGATGCACGGGGAGCCTTTGCGGGATGGGCCGAGGTCGCTGGCTGCCATGCCGCCTTTTCCTTTTTCTCCGTTCCGGTTTTCCCAGTTGATGGAACGGGACTGGCCGTTTCTCAGACGGAAAATGTTCTGTAGTCCATTGTCAAACATAATTGATTCCTCCTTTTATCGCAATTCGTATGTTTATTTTGCCGGGAAGACGGCTTTGAAGCAGATGCCGTCTGCGGTTCGCTCTGCTGTGATCTTGCCTTTGTGCGCCTGGACAATCGCGGCCGCCACGGAAAGGCCGATGCCGTAGCCGCCGCTCTCTCTGGCGCGGGAGGCGTCGGCGCGATAGAAGCGGTCGAAGAGGCGGTTCAGGTCGCCGTCCGGCAGGGTGTCGCAGGTGTTCTGCACGGAAAGTCCTGCTTTTTTGCCGTTTTTCCACCAGCGGACGCGGATGGTTCCACCTTCTGGTGTGTATTTGACGGCGTTATCCACCAGAAGGGAGACGAGCTGGTGGATTCTTGCGGCATCGCCTTCCATGCGGAGCTCTTCGGCGATGTCGGTCTGCAATGTGATCTGTTTGGTGACGGCCGGGGCTTCGAAAGATGTTACGGCATCCATGATTGTTTCGGATGCATTCCATTCTTTTAGTTCCAGTTCTCCGCCGCCCTCGTCCATTTTTGCCAGGGTTAAAAGCTGTGTAACGAGGCTTGTGAGGCGTTCGGTCTGGTGATGGATGCTTTCGGTCCACTCGCTCTCACCTTCGCACATCTCGATGACTTCGGTGTTGGCGGAGATGATCGCGATTGGAGTTTTCAGTTCGTGGCCGGCGTCGGTGATGAACTGTTTTTGTTTTTCCATGCTCTCGATGACCGGGCGGATGGCTTTTCGGGAGCAGAGGATCACGAGGATCAGAACCAGAAGGTAGCAGCCGGCGGCGACGAAGCAGGAAATGGCGGCGACGCTCTCGACGTTCTGTGTATCGCGGGAGCAGTCGACGAAAACGATCAGCAGTTTTTCATCGGTCTGCACCATCCGATACCGGAAGACGCCTGTTTTTCCTTCGGATTTTCCCTTTTCTTTTACTTTCGCGGCGTATTCTTCGGCTTCGCTCTCTGTGACGGAGGCGATGTGTGACAGTTCTGTCGTCCATGCTGCACCGTCATCGGTTGTTGTCACGGAAAAATAGCGCGTCTCAAACGGGGTCTCCGCGGAAAATTCAAAAGCGGATAAAAATGACCGGCCGCCGTCCGGGGACTGTGGTTTTTCTCCGGCCGGTGTTCCGTTTTCCGGCGGCTGGCCGGTCGGGGTCGTGCTGTCTGCCGATGCTGCACTGTCGGAGGTCTCCGGCGGCTGGCCCTGTTTTCCCTTATCGTCATTTGGATTATTCTGCGGAAAGCTGCCGTCGTTGTCCACCAGCATGTTCAGCAGGACATCCGTCTTCTGTTTCGTCTGCCAGTAATTGATTCCGTTGACCGCCCCCACCAGCCCTCCGAGAACCAGAAACAGTACCAGCGCAACGATTAGGATAAATTTTCTCTGAAGTTTCCGAACCATACTTCTCTCACACCTTTTCCAGCTTGTAGCCCAGTCCGCGCACGGCACGGATTGCAACGGGTGCCTGCAGGGACTGAAGTTTCTTTCTCAGATAGGATATATAGACCCACACCACATTCATCTCCACGTTGGTGTCATAACCCCAGATTTTTTCCATGAACTGCTCTGCGGAAATCAATGCTCCCGGATTCGCCATCAGCATTTCCATCATCTGATATTCGCGGTTTCCAAGATGAATGCTCTCGTTCTGATATCCTAAATCAAACGTCTCTCTCTTTAATGTCAGCCCGCCGAATTCCAGCGTATTCGGCGATACCTCGCCTTTCCGCCGTGTCATTGCACGGATGCGGGCGAGAAGTTCTTTCATAGCAAACGGCTTCGTAAGGTAATCGTCCGCGCCGAGGTCGAGGCCGGTCACGCGGTCTTCGATTTCTCCTTTTGCGGTCAGAAGAAGCACGGGCACGTTGTTTCCTTTTCTGCGCAGTTCGCTTAAAACCTCAAGACCGCTCTTTCCCGGCATCATGATATCCAGAATGATGCCGTCATAATTACCGCTCTCCGCCCAGTCGGCAGCGTCGATTCCATTGTAGACGACATCCACGGAATAATGGTTGTGCGTGAACACCGCCTCCAATGCATGCGCCATTTCTTTTTCGTCCTCTGCCAGTAACAGTCTCATATATTCCTCCTCATTTTGAATTTTATTTCTAAACAAAGAAAACACCCGGCCGGCACTTTTGCATAGGTGCTCGCAGCCGGATGTTCGGTTTGCGTTTATTTCTTTTTCTTTTCTGATCTCCGCCACAGCAGCTCTTTTGCGCCCGCGGCGGCCAGAACCAGAAGGACTGCAATTCTTGCAATCAGATTTGCCATTTCGGCGCCTCCTTACTGTTTCCGGAAGGTGATTTCTCCGGTTTTATCGTCCATCGCGTCGACAATGGCAAGAGACTCCAGATGAATGCCTCTGTCACGCAGCAGTTTTCCGCCGATCTGGAAACCTTTTTCGATCACGACACCTGCTCCCACGAGCTCTGCGCCGGAATCCTGTACGAGTGTTGCCAGTCCTTCCAGAGCTTTTCCGTTTGCCAGGAAATCATCGATTAGAAGCACTTTGTCACCTTTTCCCAGAAATTCTTTGGAAACGATGATATCGTAAACTCTTCCATGGGTGAAAGATTCTACTTTTGTGGTATAAACATCTCCGGCGATATTTTTCGTCTGTGTTTTCTTTGCAAAAACAACCGGTACATTAAAAATTTCTGCTGCAACACAGGCGATTCCGATTCCAGATGCCTCGATGGTCAGGATTTTTGTGATCTCCTGTCCCGCAAAGCGGCGCTGAAACTCTTTTCCGATCTCACGGAACAGATTCACGTCCATCTGATGATTTAAAAAGCTGTCCACCTTCAGGACATTTCCCTCGCGTACTTTTCCATCCTTGCGGATTCTTTCTTCCAATAACTGCATTTTTCTGAAGCCTCCCGAATTTTATTATACCTATTGTACTTACTTCTTGTCGGAAATGCAAGCCCAAATCTGACAAATTTCGTGCTGTCTCAAATTTTGTCCATATCGCTGGCTGACACTTCTGCATCAGAGATCCTGCTTGCGGTCCAGGTCTTTTAGTTCCTGCGCCTCCTCGACGAAAAACGGAACCACCGATGTCCAGTGCGCTTTCAGTACTTTTTTCCCGCCGCGGTCGCCGGAAAGCTGTTTTAATTCCGGAAAATACGCTTTCGAAAACCACGCCGGATTTCCGCTCTCCTCACCGCAGAAGACGCAGCCAAGCGCAGCCTGTGATGCTTCCATGCTTTCCAGAAAATGCTCCGCCGTCTCCTCTTTGAAATACGGCTGATCCGCCACGAAACATGCACAGGCTTCGGCTTCCCGCGCCTCCGCCGCCTCAATTCCCGCGCGGATGGTATAAGAAATTCCTTTTTCGCTGTCCGGCGAAAACACCGTCTGCAGTCGTCCTGTCTTTGCCAGCGGTGCAATCTCTTCCAGGATCTTTGCATGCTGCGACACAACCAGCAGCTCCCAGTCTGCATGTTTTTCCACAATCCCGGCAAGCCGATCCAGCAGATGGCGGTACATGGCTTTTCCATTTAGTGGATAGAGAAGCTTGTTTTCCCCAAACCTTCTGCTGTTCCCGGCTGCCAGGTAAAGAATTACTACTCGCATTCTTTCTCCGCGATTCCCATCGCAATCTGCTCACTCGTGATCGGCAGTTCGCGGAACCACAGGCCGGTCGCATTATAAATCGCATGTGCCAGCGCCGGTGCCGGTGTGTTGATGACGATCTCACCGATTGATTTTGCCCCGAACGGTCCGGTCGGCTCGTAGCTGCTCCGGAACTCCACGCGCAGCTTACCCATATCGAGACGGGTCGGCACTTTATACTGCATAAACGAATTGTTGATCATCTGTCCCTTATCGGTGTACTGGATATTTTCGAACAGCGTCATGCCGATGCCCTGCGCCAGTCCGCCCTCAACCTGCACACGCGCCAGATTCGGGTTGATGACGGTTCCGCAGTCAACAACGGCCGCATAATCGAGAATCTTGACCTCACCGGTCTCTTTGTCCAGCTCGATCTCAACCGCACCTGCCATATAAGGCGGCGGCGATACCAGGGAGCTGTTGCTCTCGGTTGCTTCCAGCGCGATGCCGTTATTGCACATGGCTGCGGTTGCAATTTCTTCCATTGTCATGCTGCTTCCGCTCTTCTCATGCACGACGCCGGTACCGGTAAATTCCACTTCGTCTTCCGGCACATTCATCCGCTCTGCCGCCAGGGCACAGATCCGTTTCCGAAGTGTCATGCAGGCTTTTTCCACCGCTTTTCCGGTAATATACGTCGTACTCGATGCATAAGAACCGGAATCATACGGGGATGTATCGGTATCTGCACCGACAACGGTAATGTCATCCACATCACACTCCAGACACTCTGCCGCCATCTGGGACAGAATCGTATCGCAGCCGGTTCCCATATCGGCAGCAGCAATCAGCATCGTATAGCCGCCGTCGTCGTTGACTTTGATCGTCGCAGATCCGACATCGACGTTGGAAATACCGGAGCCCTGCATCGCCATCGCAATGCCGACGCTGCGCACCTTTCCATTTCCCATATCGCGGCACGGATACTTCTCATCCCAGCCGATCATCTCTTTCGCACGCTCCACGCACTGATCCAGCGCACAGCTGTTTGCCGTTTCTCCATAATAAGCCGGCATGAACTGTCCCTCGCGCACCATGTTCTGCTCCCGGATCTGGATCGGATCAATGCCAAGTCGCGCTGCCATCTCACTGACGGCAGATTCTACGGCAAAGATACCCTGTGTCGCACCGTAACCGCGGTACGCACCGGCCGACATGACGTTGGAATACACAACATCATACGCAAACCGGTAAGCCTCGATAGAACCGTACATCGGAATCGACTTATGGCCGGACAGTCCGACCGTTGTCGGTCCATGCTCGCCGTAGGCACCGGTGTTGGACAGCGTATACAGATCAATCGCACGGATTCTTCCGTCCTTCATCGCACCGAGGCGGATGGTTACTTCCATCTCATGGCGCGGTGTGGATGCCGTTTGGGACTCTTCTCTGGTAAAGATCATTTTGGACGGCTTTCCGGTTTTCCAGGTCACAAATGCCGGGAAAATTTCAGCGACAACCGTCTGTTTTGCTCCGAATCCACCGCCGATTCTCGGCTTGGAAACGCGGATCTTCGATTTCGGAATACCAAGTGCATTCGACAGAATTCGGCGCGCATGGTACACGATCTGTGTGGAACTCAGTACATTCAGACGGCCGTAGGTATCCATAAAACAGTAGGTCCGAAATGTCTCCATCATCGCCTGCTGCGCTGCACGCACGTGATACGTATGCTCAACGACTTCGTCGCACTCTGCGAGCACCGCTTCTACGTCTCCATTATGATCTTCCGCGCTCGCACAGAGATTTCTCTGATTGTCCGCACCGACCGGGCAGAGCGATTTCCAGCTTTCCTCCGGATGCACCAGCAGCTCATTATCCTTGGACTGATGAAAATCCAGAATGGCCGGAAGCACTTCGTATTCTACTTTCAGCAGTTTCCGTGCACGGTCCACGCATTTTTCATCTTTTCCGGCAATAATTGCCACCGGATCTCCCACGTAGCGCACATGCTGATCGAGAATCAGACGGTCATACGGGCTCGGTTCCGGGTAGGTCTGGCCTGCCATCGTAAACCGCTGTTTCGGCACATCCTCCCAGGTATAAATAGCCTCAATGCCCGGCACACGCTCTGCTGCCGTCTTTTTGATAGATTTTACAATCGCGTTGGCATGCGGGCTCCGCAGTACCTTGACAATCAGACAGTCCTTCGGTGTCAGATCATCCACGTAAACCGGTTTTCCGGTCACCAGTGCCAGCGCATCTTTTTTGATCACCGGCTGGTTGACGCTCTCCATCTCGTTGATGCGTCCCTTCCAGTCGGACTGATAGCGATGTTCTTCTCCGCTCATGAGGCACCTCCCTGCTTTTTCTGTTTCTTCCATTCCAGGAAATTTAAAATTCCGCGGAGCTGGCCTTCATAGCCCGAGCAGCGGCAGAGATTTCCTGCCAGATATTCCTTAATTTCTTTCTCCGTCGGCTCCGGATTTTCCCGGAACAGTGCAATCGCATTCATAATCATCCCCGGATTGCAGAATCCGCACTGCTCCGCGCCCTGTCCTGCGATAAAGGAGCCGAACTCTTTTGCTTCTTCCTGAAGCCCTTCCAGCGTATCCACTTTACATCCATTCGCCCGCGCCGCAAGCACCGAACATGACAGCACCGGTTTTCCCTCCAGAAATACCGTACAGAGCCCGCAGTTCGACGTCTCACAGCCGCGCTTCACACTGTAGCATCCCTGGCTTCTCACAAAATCGATCAGGAGCATGTCTGCGTCAATCTCCGCTTCCGTCTTTTTTCCATTTAAGATCATCGAAATCTTCATCTCTGCACCTCCTTCTTCTGAATTTCTTCCATACATCTGCGCAGCAGCACCCGTCCCAGATGATGACGATACTCTGCACTTCCGCGCATATTTCCGCCATACGTAAACTGATCGGAAATTTCCGAAGCCGCTTCACGCAGTTCCTCTTTCGATGCCTTGCCATCAGCCAGCTTCTTTGCTAACTCCGCCGGAAGCTCCACACGCGCTGCCTTCGCCGGTCTTGCACCAACTACCGCGCATCCCTTTCCGTCTTCCACCCGTACCGCACACGTCAGCACCGGGAAATCTGTTCTGGAATTTCTGTGACTCTGGTAAACCGTAACGCCCTCATGCTTCTTTACAATCAGTCTTGCCAGCACATCCCGGTCTCTTTTGGAACAGGCAAACTCAGCAAGCGGCATCCTTCCCGCATGCACCAGCTCCACCTCCGTATCCAGCGCCAGAAACAGCGTCAGCACATCCGAAAACCCGAATCTGCCGAAAATACTGCCCCCAACCGTAGCCAGATTCCGGAACTGCACCCCGACAATACTCCGCACACTCTCCCGTGCCGCACCATCGGTATAGGCGTTCAGCCCCTCATGCTCCTCCATCTGCCGCAGCGTGACCATACATCCAATCGAAAACTCCTCCTCAGACTCTTCAATCTGATCCAGCCCCAGCCCGGACAAATCAATCGCCGTCTGCACCTGCCTCTGCCCCATCTTCGTCCAGAGCATCCCGCCCAGGATACAGGCACTTCTCTTCTGATTCAGCTCATACGCCTCCTCCAGCGACCCCACCCGGACATAATCCTTAATCTTAATCATCTTTCCTCTATATCCTCCCTGCCTTCAGGTTATTTTTTACTCACTTATAGAAGCTCATATATCCTAATTATACCCGACCCCTCCCTTCCTTTCAACTTTTTTCTCTTTTTTTCAAAAAAACCCTTGCATTTTCCCTCCACATCCAGTATAATCATTCAATGTCGGAAGTCATTCTGACACACAACCAAATATATGGACGGATTCCCGAGTGGCCAAAGGGGACAGACTGTAAATCTGCTGCAAATTGCTTCGATGGTTCGAATCCATCTCCGTCCATATGCCGCAGTGGCGGAACTGGCAGACGCCCGGGACTTAAAATCCCGTGGGTAGTGATACCCGTACCGGTTCGATTCCGGTCTGCGGCATTAA
>CAVLAW010000033.1:0-17010 GCA_963661155.1 Tidjanibacter massiliensis
CTATTTTGTCAATACATTTTTTAGACTTTTATCTATTTTTTTTATTGGAGGTATGTTATGAACTGCGTAGAACGTGTTAAGCAAATCTGTAAAGAGCGGAAAATTCCAATATCGAAGCTGGAAAAAGACCTTGGATTTTCCAATGGTTATGTCGGTCAGCTAAAAAAAGGATCCTTCCCCGCTGAACGTCTTTCCAAAATTGCCGACTATCTAAGTCTTTCTCCTCAATATCTGATGTACGGAGAGGAATCTGCACCAGATCCGGTACTGACTTCCCGTGACGAACGGGATATCGAAAAAATTCTCGCCCGCACCAAAGAACAGCTTCTTTCTCAGGAGGGGCTGATGTTTGACGGCGATCCCGCTTCTCCGGAAGCCATCGATTCCATTCTTTCTGCAATGCAGATCGGCATGGAACTCGCCAAAAAGAAGAACAAAGAAAAATACACACCGAAAAAATATAAAAAGGACTGATGTCTATGGACATAAAAAAAAGAGCGAATCAGATCGCCCACCGATTCCAGTCACGGAATCCTTTCGAAATTGTCCGTGGACTGAACGTGATTCTCGTGGATGCCCCTTTAAGCGGAGTCCGCGGTTTTTATCAGTATTTTCAGAGAAACCATATCATCTATCTTGATGAAACTCTTTCCGAGCAGGAGCGCACACTGGTTCTGGCACACGAACTTGGACATCTGTTTCTCCATAAAAAGGCAAATGCCATCTTTATGGATACCAGAACTCATCTAAAAACAGCAGAATATGAAACCGAAGCTGATACCTTTGCTATTGAACTGCTCCTGCCTGATGACACTTTTTCAGAATATCTTTCTGCCGGTTATACCTCAGAGCAGATATCACGGATTACGGGCTATGCGCAAAGACTGATTGATTTAAAAGCTTCTCATATCAAATTTTCGTAACTTCGCTAAATCGCAAAAAGACAGCCTCCTGCCTGATGGATTGACTCCTTTCGTAAGGCAGTATGCTGTCTTTTCCTGTTATACCCGCTCCACTAATAGCTGCTGCATCGGTGTGAGATTTTCGGTTTTGAGGTCATTCAATTCCCGGATTTTATCTGTCGTCGTATAGAATTTCTTCGCGATATCCCACAGTGTATCCCCCGGCTTGACGAAGTAGCAGGTGATGCCCGGCAACTTCTGGAGTTCCTCGGGGGCGCGGTCTTTTTCTTCGACGTACTGCATTACCATCTCTTTTCTGCGGCGGAAGACGAGGGCGTTCAGGTTCAGTACGACTTTCGCTTCGATGTCGCTGCTGTCTGGCATGGTCGTGGAGAGCTGGTCGATGGAGGACTGGAGTTCGTAGCGGCAGTCCTCTCCGATTCCCGGGACTTCGATGGTGTGGCGGAAGGGGATGGCGGTTTCGGCGGCGTAGAACGGCATTTCGTCGTCACTCACGACGTAGAGCGCTTTCAGTTCCACCACGCCGGTCACCTCGATGCCGTTTTCCACGATTTTTTCCTCGTCGATCTTGATTTTGCCGTCGCTGTGGCAGATCTGCAGGATTTTGTTTTTCGGCACACGCATCTGCAGTTTGTCGGTCAGGCGGCATTTGCAGGAATTGCGGATCAGAAGGCTCTCCAGGGTTTCCTCCTGTCCTTTCGGAATGCATTCGCGGTGCGGATGATAAACATCCTGCAGGAGAGATACCGTCTCCTCCTGATACAGGCAGATGTCGAGTTCCAGCACGGTCTCTGCCTGCAGGACCCGCTCTTCGCCGTCAGAATCGGGCTGGATTTCGAGTGTTGTCTGGCCGAGTGTGCTCTCGATCCGCGGAATCATCTCGGAGGTGCAGCCCTGGCACTCTACTTCTGCCTGGAACGGAACTGCCTGCTCGATCCACTGCAGTGGGTGATCTTCCTCTCCGTCGCTATACAGACAAAACACAAAGAGTTCTCCCTGCGCACTCACCCGTCCTTCCTCGGAGCGCAGATCGAGGCCGCGCACTTCCAGATCCTGCCAAAGGATCTCATGAAGCTCCGGCTTGCCGGATGGAATGGTCAGTTCTTTTTTGACGCGCAGCACATCCTTTTTCTGCACCGCAAGCTCGACCACGCGATATTCCTTCCGCTTCACCGCAACGTCACTCTCTCCCCGGATTTCCATCGGCACGGCGAGGTCGCACAGCTCCTCGATCCATGCGTGCAGCGTCACGATCGCGCGCACGCCCAGTTTCCGCGAATTGATGAGATGCAGGTTCAGATCCTCCACTTCCCAGGTGATGCAGACCTTGTCACCGCCGGTCAGTCCGTCGAGATGGATCGTCTCGTCGATCGGCAGTTCGCCGGAGAGCTGGCAGATCCGGCGCCGTTCACCGTCGGAGACGTACAGCAGATGAAAAACGAGGCCGCCGAACACGCGCGCCTTCCCCTCCGAAATCTGCACATCCCCTATCGTCACTTCGCCTTTTTTCTGAATCATCCGCCCCACATCGGGCCGTGCATCCGGCACATTATAGTCCTCATCAAACGTAATCTGTGACACTGCTTCGCTTTTCCTGCAGATCTGATGCAGAATCTTCTTCACAAAATCCATAAGGCTCCTCCCGTTTTAATCCTCAAATACGACTGAGATTCCCGCCGCCGCTTTCGTTTTCAGCACGACGTAAGGGCAGGAGGCGGCGCCTTTCTGCTCCTCCTTTGCGGCAGGTCCGACAAGTTTTGTCCGCACGAACACGGCGTTCTCCGCTTTCGATACTTCCTCGATCTGTATGGAAAAGCCTCCGCTTTTCTGTTTTCCGTAGCCGCGCAGTATGTAGAGATCGTCCCCGCTCTCGTACGCCATCTGGAACGCGGATTCCTTTTTCTCGCGCAGAATCTGATCGATTTCCGGCGGAAAATCGCCCGGCTTTACGATTGCATACGACAGTTCTTTCCGTTCTCCCTCGCTCACGTCCGTGATCCGGCACGATGCCAGGAGCATGAAAAGCACCGCCGCCAGAAGAACTCTTCCCCGTCTCTTTTTCTTTCCTATCATTCCAAACGCCGCTTCCCGCTCTTTCTATCCATTGTATGACGGGCCGCGGTCTTCTATGCCGCAAAATCTTTTCCCGAAAAAGGCGAAAGTTATTGCAACCCGCCCCACATATGACGTATACTGAAAAGTACGCAATGTAATAACTGAATATCAACACTATTTTACCAAGAGGAGAAAAAGATTCATGATTCGTTTTATTCTGGTCATTCTGACCGCTTTTCTGTATCTGATTCTGTCGATCCCGGTGCTTCTTGTTCTGCTTCTGATCCGGAAGAAAAAGCCGGAGGTCTGTGACAAGGTGAGCCGCGCTCTGATCCGCTGGATTTTCCGCGTGATTCTGTTCTTCGCCGGCACGAAGGTCACGGTCGAGGGACAGGAAAACATTCCGAAGGATCGGGCCGTTCTCTACATCGGCAATCACCGCAGCTATTTTGATATTCTCGTGACCTACACAACGGTTCCGGGTTCCTGCGGATTTGTAGCGAAAAAAGAGCTGGCGCGCATCCCGCTCTTAAAGAACTGGATGGACCTCATCCACTGCCTGTTTCTGGATCGCTCCGACATCAAGCAGGGTCTGCAGATGATCCTGGCCGGATGTGAGGAGATCAAGAGCGGCACTTCCATCTGTATCTTCCCGGAGGGCACCCGCGGCAAGACGGAGAGCGAGCTGGAGCTCGGCGAGTTCCACAACGGTTCGTTCAAAATGGCAACCAAAACCGGCTGCCCGATCATTCCGCTTTCGATTTCCGGATCCAGAGAAATCCTGGAAGCACACTTTCCGAAAATCCGCGGTACACACGTTACCGTGACGTACGGAAAACCGATTATTCCGGGTGAGCTTACGAAGGAAGAAAAGAAAGAAATTGGAAATTATACGAAAAATATTCTGTTAAAACAATTGAAAGAAAATGCTTGAAAACACCAGACCCCTGCGATATAATAAATACATAAAAAGAAAGCACCCACTCCAAAGTGGATGCTCTCGAGAAAAGGGTTAAATGTTCTTACGAACACCGCCTATCTCGTTTGCCGACGGGGTAGGCATTTTTATTTTCGCTTATTTCTCTTATCGAGAAAGGTAAGCAACGCAATGATGAAGCCTCCGAAGGAAATCAGTAAAGCTAAGATTCCCAGAAAAACCATAATAATTTCGTATGCTGTCATTTACGCCACGTCTACGCTCCGCTTCGGTCGGCGCTAACCAGGTGCCACCGGCACCTAGCGCCCCTTCCTATGTATTCATTGGCTCGGGAGGCTACCACCCTGTCATGGGTACTTTCCAATTTAGGATTTTATCATATTTTCTGTGCTGTTTCAAGCATCTCCACAATCTTTCCATACTCCATAAAATGCGATGCCTTCACAAGAATCTGATCCCCAGCCTGTAAGAGCTTCGGCAGTTCTGCCATCAGGCTCTCGCGGTCTGCGAAGTGGCGGATTTCCAGATTCGGGTCAGCCTCTTTTGCTGCTTTGGCAAGATGCTCGCAGAGCGGTCCTGCGCAGTAGAGAGCGTCGATACCGCAGGTTCCGGCGTGTGTGCCGACTTCTGCGTGAAGCGCTGCCTCGTCCGTTCCGAGCTCGCCCATATCGCCGAGTACGGCCACTTTTCTTCCCTTCGCTTCTTTCAGGACATCGAGGGACGCCTTCATAGAAACCGGGTTTGCGTTGTAGCAGTCATCAACAACGGTATATTTTCCCGTCTCGATGATGTGGAATCTTCCGCTCACCGACTGCAGCGTCTCAATTCCCTGCTTGATCTGATCCAGTGTCAGTCCATATGTGCATCCGACTGCGGTTCCGGCCAGCGCATTGTAGACCATATGGCGTCCCGGAATCGGAATCAGCGCGGTAAAGCTGCCCTGCGGCGTATGAATCCGGCAGGAAATGCCGCGGAAGCCCTGGCTCTCGATCTCATCCGCATAATATTCATTCTTTGCATCCAGTCCGAAATGAACCGGCTCGATGCCGTGAACGGTTCCAACGGTAGACAACTTATCGTCGTCCCCATTGATAATGATATGTCCATTCTCACGCAGATGATCAAAAATCTCGGTCTTCGCCTGTAAAATACCATCTCTCGTCTTCAGATTTTCCAGATGGCACCAGCCGATGTTCGTGATCACCGCCGTCTCCGGGCGTGCGATCTTCGCCAGGCGGTGCATCTGGCCGAAGTCGTCGATTCCCATTTCGAGAACCGCCATCTCATCCTCCTCGCGCAGGCGGAAGACGGTGAGCGACAGTCCCAGCTCATTGTTGAAGTTCGCATCCGTCTTCAGCACGCGGTACTTCTGTGCCAGCACCGACGCGATCGTCTCTTTCGTACTCGTCTTTCCAACGCTTCCCGTGATGCCGACAACCGGAATGTTAAGCTGCTGCATATAATATTCTGCCATCGCCTTGATCGCCTCCATGGAATTCTCCACGAGGATGTACGGGCACGGCGGATTTTCAAGTTTCTGCTCGGAGATGACGGCAAGTGCCCCCTGGGAAGCCACGTTCGGAATAAATTTGTGTCCGTCCACACGCTCACCCGGAATCGCAACGAAGAGGCTTCCCTCTCCTGCTTTCCGGCTGTCCGTCACAATATCAGCGACTTCCGCTGTTTTCTTTTCTTCCGGTCCGAAGTAGGTTCCGCCGCACACCTCTGCGATGTGCACAAGTGTCATATTTTTCATGCGTTCTTACCTCTTTTTCTCAGAGAAAGCTGGATCAGCAGCTCGCACAGTTCCGGATAGGAAATACCGAGCACCTGTGCCTCCTGCGGCAGAAGGCTGGTCGGAGTCATGCCCGGAAGGGTGTTTGCCTCGAGGCAGTACATTCTTCCGTCTTTGCGCATCATAAAGTCGAGACGGCAGTAATTCTCGATACCAAGGGCAGCAGCGCCGTCCTCTGCGTGTTTCTGCATTTCTTTCGTCTGCTCCTCGGTCAACACGGCCGGGCAGGTATCAACAGTCGCTCCTGCTTTGTATTTGTTCGTATAATCATAGAAGCCTTCGATCGGTGCGATCTCGATGATCGGGTATGCTTTTCCGTCTACGACGCCGACAGAGAACTCTCTTCCCTCGATATACTCCTCAACAACAACCTCCGGCTCATAGGAGAACGCATCCTTCATGGCCTGCCAGTATTCCTCGTTCGTATGCGCGATGTAAACACCGACGCTGGAACCGCCGCAGCACGGTTTTACGACAACCGGAAGCTCCAGTCCGAAGCTGGAAAGCGGCTCACTCTCCTCGCCTTTTTTCAGGGTAACGCCGTTCGGGGTCGGCACGTTGTGTGCGCGGAAGAACTGTTTCGTGATGGATTTATCCATCGCAAGGGCGCTGCTTAAGTAGCCGGTTCCGGTGTACGGGATGCCGAGTAGATCGAACGTAGCCTGTACTTTTCCGTCCTCTCCGTTTGCCCCGTGCAGGGCAAGGAATACAACGTCTGCCGCCTCGCAGAGTTCCAGCACATTCGGGCCGAAGAATCTGCAACGGGATGCAATCATCTCGTCCAGTTTCTCATCAAAGCTGTGCATATATTCTGCTGCTTTGTCTACATCGTAGTTCTCCTCTGCAAATGCTTCTTCCAGGTTTCCATTCACATCAATTCCGCAGAAAATGTCCACCAGAATCGCCTGATGATTTTTTTCGCGGAGTGCTTTGCATACCATAGTTCCGGAAGTAATGGATACCGAACGTTCTGTGCTGGTTCCTCCAGCTAATACTACTATCTTCATCTATTTTAATCTCCTTGTCTTTTATAGTCCATTTTGCTGTGTGGGCTGCGGCCCTGTTACATCATCCAGGCTATAGTATACGATAACCGGGTCCCCAATTTCAATAGCGTTGAATACTTTTTCTGCTTCTGTGTATGGGGTATTCACACATCCGTGTGATCCGTTTGTCAGATAAATGTCCCCGCCGTACTCGGTCCGCCAGCTTGCATCGTGGATTCCGACGTCACCGTTGAACGGAAGCCAGAACATGACGTGGCTCGGATAGAGCTTGAAATCGCAGTCACTCTTTTTCGCATCTACCGCCCAGACACTGCCCGCCGGGGTGTCGTAGCCTGTCGCGTGATTACCGGTTGTTACCGGTGTTTCCGTCACGAGAACGCCGTCCTTGTAGCACCACATTTTTTGCTGGGAAATGCACACCTCAACGTATGTGTTTCCGATATCATTCGCGGAGCGGGCATTGGCGGTATAAAGGTAAACCGGATCGAGATTTCCCTGCGTCTCGTCCTGGATCGCCTGCAGAAGTGCCTGCGTCGTCTCATCCTTGTCGATGCACCAGCCGTAATCGCCGCCGGCATTCAGGTTGATCGTCGCGCCAAGGCTTGTTTTGAAGGTATGCTCCAGACCGAACGTGTCTGTTTCATATGCCATATGGCGTACAAAACTCGCCGCCTCATCCTGCGAAATCGAATACGTTCCGTCCTCACCCTGCACGAGCCAGCTCTGCAGCGTCGCCCGGTCCACCGTGTAGTTATTTTCGCCGATCGCATACGTGATCCGCGCCGCCGTCAGATGGTTCAGTTCGTTCATTTCCTGGTTCAGAGCTTCATCCTCTCCGGTGACAGCCGGTTTCCGGTAAACATCTCTCTCCTCCAGATCCAAGCTCGATGCTCCGGCATCCAGTGCCTCAATGACAGCCTGCTCCGCCTGCTCATAATCCACCTGTGCGCCCTCCGTTTCCGGCACAATCACGTACGAACTTCCGTCGTCCATCAGATACGCATCCGTCGGTGCTTCCTGATTTTCCTCCTGAAAGCCTTCCATCGTCTGCAGCTTCTCCCGCACGAGCTCCTTGTCATAGACAGAATCCGCCGCTACCTGATTTTCTTTTTCCTCCCAGAAGAACGCCGGCCAGGCAAGCGTGTTCTGTGCTTCCAGCAGTTTTTCCACTGCGTGATCATCCACGTACGTAAGACCGATCTCCGTGCCGCTTAAGGTCTCCGTTTTTCCACCGCGCTCGGTAATACTGAGTGTATAATCCACAATGTGCTTCTGGATTTCCTCTTTCACCTGCTCTGCGGTCAGACCCGCGCAGTTCAGCCCGTTGATGGCTGTTTTGGGAAAGAAATGCGATGCGTAGTAATGACCCACGCCCGCATAACCGCCTGCTGCGGCAAGGACAAGAAGTCCCACCGCAATTCCAATGACTTTCTTTTTCATGTTTCCCCTTTCTTTTCTATAGAAAGTTCCTGTAAAAAAACACAGAAAAATTTCTACAGAAAAAAGCCGGAACTTCTGCACCGGGTTTCACAAAAACTGTGTCCCCCGGGAGAATCCGGCTTTTGTAGTTTATCACATCTTATTTGCTTTCCAGAATCTTATCCACGCTGACGAGTTTGACACTCAGTACGAATACCTGGCCTGCGATTTCCAGCTCTTCCGGTGTCGGGAAGGACGGTGCGATACGAATGTTGGAATCCTGCGGATCGTTGTGGTATGGATACGTTGCACCTGCTCCTGTCAGGCTAAGGCCTGCCTCTTTTGCTTTTGCAACAATCTTCTTTGCACATCCATCCATCGCATCGAAGGACAGGAAGTAACCGCCGTTTGGCTTCGTCCAGGTTGCAATGCCAAGACCGCCGAGTTCTTCATCGAGAACCTGCAGAACGGTGTCAAATTTCGGTCTTAAGATGTCCGCATGTTTTTTCATATGCGCCATCACGCCGTCCAGGTCTTTGAAGAATTTCACATGGCGCAGCTGATTCAGCTTGTCGTGGCCGATGATCTGGAAGTTCATATATTCTTTTGCTTCTTCCACGTTTGCTTTTGAAGTTACAAGTGCTGCGATACCAGCTCCCGGGAAGGTTACTTTGGAGGTCGATACGAACTCGTATACCATATCCGGGTTTCCTGCTTTCTCGCACTCCTCGATGATGTTCAGAAGGTGATCTTCTCTGTCCTCATACAAGTGATGAATGATATAGGCGTTATCCCAGAAAATACGGAAGTCTTTTGCTGCCGGTTTCAGGTTTGCGAATCTTCTGACGGTCTCATCGGAGTAGGTGTAGCCCTGCGGGTTGGAGTATTTCGGTACACACCAGATTCCTTTGATTGCATCATCCTCGGCAACGAGTTTTTCTACCATGTCCATATCCGGTCCTTCCGGAGACATCGGTACGTTGATCATCTCAACGCCGAAGTATTCAGTCACACCGAAGTGACGGTCATAGCCCGGTACCGGACAGAGGAATTTTACTTTGTCCAGCTTGCTCCACGGGGTGCATCCTGCAACGCCTTTCAGGAATGAACGTGCTACAGTATCAAACATAATGGTAAGGCTGGCGTTTCCGTAAATGATGACGTTTTCCGCCGGAACCTCGCAGATATCTCCGATCAGTTTTTTTGCCTCCGGGATACCTGTCAGTACGCCGTAGTTCCGGCAGTCGGTTCCATCTTCTGCGAAGGTGTCTTCATTTTTCGAGAGAACGGTAAGCATTCCTTCCGTAAGATCCAACTGGGCTGCTGCAGGTTTTCCTCTGGAAATATTCAGATTGAGGCCTTTTGCTTTTACCTCTGCAAACTCCTGCTCCAGTCTGGCTTTCTCGGCAACTAATTCTTCTTTGGTCCATTCGATATACGGTTTCATGAATCGTCCTCCCTTGTACTTTACTTGCTCAACTAAAGACCATTTTACCAGATCATGAGTTTCTGTCAAGGAGAACTTGCATGTTTTATGTACTTTTCGGCAATTTACCACACTTTTTGCAGTTTTATACTTCATTTCCTGCAATTTCAGCCAAACATTTTTCGTATAGCGGACATACATCCGCGGAACAAAGACATTTTAAATGTTATCGGACTGCCATCTTCCCGATGCGCCGCACGGAAGGACAAGGCCGGTCGACTTGACCGGAAGGCCGATTTCCTGTGCTTCTACGTGGCCTTTGTACTGTTTTAATTCCAGCGAAATCATATACGTCAGGACGGCCGGTGCAAGTCCTGTCGTGTAGGAATTCACAAGGAAGAACAGCGGATCATCGCTTAAGAGCTGGGTGCAGAGCTTGATGAACGGATGAATCGACTCCTCGATTTTCCAGATCTCGCCCTTTGGTCCTCTTCCGTAGGACGGCGGATCCATGATGATCGCGTCGTAATGGTTGCCTCTGCGGATCTCGCGCTCGACAAATTTGGTGCAGTCGTCCACGAGCCAGCGGATCGGCTTGTCCGAAAGGCCGGACACAGCGGCATTCTCTTTGGCCCAGTTGACCATGCCTTTCGATGCATCGACGTGGGTAACGCTCGCGCCTGCTGCTGCCGCTGCGAGGGTTGCGCCGCCGGTGTAGGCGAACAGATTCAGCACTTTGATCGGGCGGTTCGCACGGCGGATCAAATCACCGAACCAGTCCCAGTTCGTCGCCTGCTCCGGGAAGAGGCCGGTGTGCTTGAAGCTGAACGGTTTCAGGCGGAAGGTCAGGTCCTTGTAGTTGATCTCCCACTGCTCCGGCAGATGGAAAAACTCCCATTCTCCGCCGCCCTTGCTGCTTCTGTGATAATGGCCGTTTTTCTTCTTCCAGCCCGGATTTTCTTTCTTTGTATTCCAGATGACCTGCGGATCCGGCCGTACGAGGAGATAATCGCCCCACCGCTCCAGTTTTTCTCCGCCGGACGTATCCAGCACTTCATAATCTTTCCATCCATCTGCTATCCACATTTTATTGGTTTCCTTTCTCTTTTATCTCAAAATTTCTCGTGTTCTGAATTGTACTTATCCATGATACCATAAAAGTATTGTTTTTCCAAAACATTTCTTATATCATAGTTCTGGGTGTCCGCGCTTTGGCCCCGGAAATCTGCCCGCTGAAAGGAATTTTCTATGGAAACTGTACTCTTATATCAGATAAAAGGAACGAAAACAGCCACGCTTTTAAAGCCGGTTCTCTTAAAGCTCGGCATCCGCGTGCGCATTGTGGAACCGGAACAATATCTTCAATCGATCGGCTTTCTTGCCGGAAATAAAGCATTTGCCGAATCTCCGGAGGCCTACGACGGCGCCGGATTTGACGAGCCGATGATGGTGATGGCCGGCTTCACGGAGCGGAAATTAGATCTTTTTCTCACCGAAATGCGCCGGAAAAAAGTACCTCCGATCGACTTAAAAGCCATCGTCACCGCACAGAACCAGTCGTGGAATTCTTTGCAGCTTTATGAGGAATTAAAGGCGGAGCACGAGAAGATGAAATCGTATCAGAAATAGCCTTCTGACCTTATTTCGCTGCATATGAATCAAAACTGGTCTTATCAAAAATTTGCAAACTGACCCTTTTCCTTACCAAAGCGGCTCACTATAATAAGGTGCAATCAAGGAACGCATGTTCCAGATATCAAAGGAGTGAGTTGTTATGAAAAATGAAAAAGTCTGGAAAATCGCAATGACAGGTGTCTTTGCAGCCCTTTCCTACGTGGTGTTCACCTTCCTGCAGTTTAAAATCTGGCTGCCGGGCGGAGATGCAACCTCGATCCACTTCGGAAACGCTGTCTGTGTACTCGGTGCACTGATTCTCGGCGGTGTTTACGGCGGAATCGGCGGAGCGATCGGCATGACCATCGGAGATCTTCTTGATCCGGTCTATGTTGTGTACGCACCAAAGACCTTCCTCTTAAAATTCTGTATCGGCCTCATCGCAGGACTGATCGCACACAAAATCGGTAAAATCAACGAGCAGACCGATCAGAAACAGATCTTCAAATGGGCACTGCTTGCAGCCATCGGCGGACTTCTGTTCAACGTAATTTTCGATCCTCTCATCGGTTACTTCTACAAACTGGTTCTTCTTGGAAAACCGGCAGCAGAGGTTACCTTAAGCTGGAACGTAGCGGCAACTTCCATCAACGCCGTACTTTCCACCATCGCTTCCGTTGTCATCTACACGGCACTGCGTCCGGCGCTTCAGAAATCCGGACTGTTCAGTCAGGTAAAGGCCGCAGCGAAATAAAAAACTTTATCATTGAGTTCCATACAAAAAGTCACCAGGTTCCATCTTCGAACCGGTGACTTTTTTCATGCATCTTTTTATTTTTCAACGGTAGCTGCTGCCTCTTTCGCTGCCTCATCCTCCAGAATGGAAGTACAGTGCGGGCATCTGACTGCCTCGATATTGATCTCGCTCTTGCAGTACGGACAGATCTTTTTGGTCGGTGCTGCCTCTTCTTCCTCGTGCTTCGGTGTCAGTTTCTCGCTGATCGTGTTGATCGCTTTTACCAGGCAGAAAATCACGAATGCCGTGATCAGGAAGTTCAGGACTGCGGTGATAAAATTTCCGTAGCACAGAACCGGCGCATTCTCGCCCATTCCAAGTGTAATTTTCAGATTGGAAAAATCGGTTCCGCCGAAGATTCCAAGGATTGGAGTCAGGATATCCTGGTTCAGGGATGTAACGATCGCCGTGAACGCACCGCCGACGATGACACCGACTGCCATATCCATGACGTTTCCGCGCATGATAAATTTCTTAAACTCGTTGATAAAACCATTGTCTTTCATTTTTTCTCACTCCTGTTCTTTTGTTTTTTCCGGAATCTCTCATACATTCCGGTACGGTGCTTTTCCCAGCACATCCGTCGTGCCGTTCAGAACTGCTTCTGCGAGCGTGTCGCCCACATACCGCAGTTTCAGGGAGAAAAATGGTTCGTCCTCGTTCAGCAGACGGAAAAAGATTTTGTCTCCCTCCCACAGGTTCAGATGCAGGACATCTTCTTTTTTCACCCAGGCGAGCTCGCCCTCATCGCAGGCGATTGGTTCGCCGGTGAAGCCATCGGCTGTGTAGAGGCACATGTATTCCATGTACTCCACATCATTGCTGTCCGCACGCTCCGTCACAAACGTGACCAGACCGCGGAACCGCCAGCTCGTCAGTGTGTAGCCGGTCTCCTCTTTTACTTCGCGCAGCACGCATTCCTCTGGGCTTTCGCCAAGCTCCGCGTGGCCGCCGACACCGATCCACTTATCCTTGTTGACGTCATTCTTTTTCACGGTGCGGTGCAGCATCAGATAGCTGTCGTCCTTTTCGATGTAGCACAGAGTTGTCATACAGCCTCTGCCTCGCTCTTCTGTCGTTTTCTCCATTTTTCACTCCCTTTTCCGCCGCAGTCCGGAAACGTGTCCCATCCTGCGCTGTTTTTCCGCTTTCTATTCTAACACATTTTTTCAGAATTTCAGCAACAAATTTCTATCTCTCATCACTTTTTCACGTAAAATGTAATAACGTTTTGATGTCTTCTTGACTCTTACATGGTACTGTGTTAAAGTGTCTGTGATTAAGGTTTTGTCACCCGTAAACAACACGTTTTACTTTCGAGGTTTTCATTATGGAAAAACAGACTATTGTGGTAAAAGTCGGCACCAGTTCCCTGACACTTTCAGACGGAACGATGGATGCAGAAAAGATACGGAACATTACAACTCAGCTCGCCGCCCTGCAGACTGCGGGCCACCATGTGATCCTGGTTTCGTCCGGTGCGATCGCCGCGGGCTTTTCCCGTCTCGGCTTTAAAAAGCGGCCGACCAAAATTTCCGACAAGCAGGCAGCGGCGGCTGTCGGACAGGGACTTCTGATGGAGGAATACACGAAAAATCTAATGGCGTACCAGATCCCGTGTGCGCAGATTCTTCTGAACCGCAGCGATTTTGAGGACCGCCGCCGCTATAAAAATATTTTCGGCTCCCTCTCCGTTCTGCTCGGACGCGGCGCAATTCCGATTATCAATGAGAACGATACAATCGCGATCGAGGAGCTGAAGGTCGGCGACAATGATACGCTCTCCGCACAGGTTGCGGCGATGATGCATGCGTCGCTTCTGATTCTGCTGACCGATATCGACGGTCTCTACACTGCCAATCCGAAGAGTGATCCGAACGCGCGCCACATTGATGTGGTAAATGAGATCACCCCGGAACTCACCGCAGCGGCTGGCGGCGCCGGATCGGGCAACGGAACGGGCGGCATGACGACGAAGCTTTCCGCCGCTTCACTTGCCACACGCGCCGGTGTGCCGGTTCTCATCTGCTCCTCCGCTGAGGAGAACAATATTGTGCGCGCTGTCAAAGGAACGGCAAAGGGAACGTACTTTACCGCCAGCGGTCACAATATGAAAACCCGCCTGCAGTGGATGGCCTTCTATGCGCCAAGCGCCGGCAATCTCTATGTCGATGAGGGCGCGGCGGATGCGCTTGCGGTTCAAGCAAAGAGCCTGCTTCCAAAAGGCATCGTAGCGGTCGAGGGTGACTTCAAGAAAGGCGATGTCGTCAGTGTTTTCCGGCGCGGAAGCCATGAATATCTCGGAAAAGGCATTGTCAACTATGACCGGCCGGATCTGCAGAAAATCATGAATGAAACTGCCAGCCATACCGAGGCGATCAACCGGGATAACTGGATCGGCGCGGAATAAAAGATTCTTTTTGTTTACGAAAATCCCCCTCCATGTTATAATGATTATATTCAGCCGGCTGCAGGCTTTTCTTTCAGCGAGGAAAGAAAACTGCATCCGGTTTTCCATGTGCTTTCCGAGTCACTTTGGGAGTACATCAAACACAAAGGAGGGTTTTTACCATGAAATACGATTTTACCTCTCTGATGAACCGCAGCGGCCATGATGCCATCGCGGTCGATCAGATCCCGATTCCGGGCGCAGAAGTCAAAGAGGGCTTCTCCCGCATCCCGATGTGGGTTGCCGACATGAACTTCCCGTCCCTTCCGACAATTCAGGAAGCCATTCACGCAAGAACGAACGAGCCGCACTTCGGCTACTTCGATCTGCCGGATGAGTATTTTGACAGCATCATCCGCTGGCAGAAGGAGCGCAACGGCGTGGAAGATCTGCCGCGCGAGGCGATCAACTATGAGAACGGCGTGCTCGGCTGTGTTGCTTCCGCTGCTGCCGCTTTTACTTCCCCGGGTGAGTCCATTCTGCTGCATTCCCCGACTTACATCGGTTTTACCGGCGTGCTGGAAAACTGCGGACGCAATATCGTTCTCTCTGATCTGGTGCAGGATGAGAACGGCGTATGGCGCATGAACTACGCCGATATGGACCGCAAATTAAAAGAAAACAACATTCATTTTGCCATTTTCTGCTCACCGCACAACCCGACCGGCCGTGTCTGGGAACGCGAGGAGATTGAAAAGGCGATGGAAATTTACAAGGCAAACGACTGTGTTGTCATCTCCGATGAGATCTGGTCTGACCTGACGCTGCCGGGCTTCAAACATATCCCGACCCAGTCCGTTTCCAAAGATGCCCGCGAGCGTACCATCGCTCTTTATGCACCGTCCAAGACCTTCAACCTGGCAGGCCTTGTGGGCTCCTACCACATCATCTACAACCGCATGCTGCGCGACCGTGTCGAGAAGGCTTCGTCTCTCTCCCACTACAATTCCCCAAACGTGCTCTCCGTTCACGCGCTGATCGGCGCTTACCGGCCGGAGGGATACCAGTGGGTGGATGAGCTGCGCGAGGTTCTGAAATCGAATGCAGATTATGCGTACAACTATATCGTCGAGCATTTCAAGGGCGTGAAGCTCTCCAAACCGGAAGGAACGTACATGCTGTATCTTGACTGCGAAGAGTGGTGTAAAGAGCACAATACCGATATGGATACGCTCTTAAAAGCCGGTGTCGCTGTCGGCGTGATCTGGCAGGACGGACGGCCGTTCCATAGACCGTATGCGATCCGCCTGAATCTGGCGCTGCCGCATGTGCTCGTGAAAGAGGCATTTGACCGCATGAATAAATACGTATTCAATGCAAAATAATTCTGTTTTATAACTATAAACGAAAAATAACGAAAGCCCGAAACGTGCATTTTCTCTGCCGTTCCGGTCTTTCGTCATTTCCGTTTTTCTTCTATTCTTTTCAGGAACGCTCCAGCTCCCGCTGTGCCAGCATCTCTTCCACATTGATTCCGTATTTCTTTAAATTAACCCGCCCGTTTTCCAGAACGATACCGTCCGCCTCCAGCATGCCCGCCTGCTTTCCGGCCCCGCCAAAGACAAATGCCGCGGCCAGTTCTCCTTTTGAATTCACCACACGGTAGCACGGAACATGCTCCGGATCTGTATTTTTATGTAAGGCATTTCCCACAGCGCGCGCCATCTTCGGCTCGCCCGCAAGCGCCGCCACCTGGCCGTACGTCGCCACTTTTCCGCGCGGGATCTGCTTCACTGCCTCGTAGATCCGTTTCGTCGGGCTGTCGGTGATCACATCGTAGCTCTCGGCGATCATCGTCCGCACAGCATCGTCGGGTACGGTTCCGTCAAGCAAGATCGTGTTCCAGTGCTCCTTATTCTGGTGATACCCCGGGATGACCGACGCGAATGCATCGCGCCAGTAGTCTCTCCATTCCGGGTTTGCCTTTACATTTAACTGAATGATTCCATCCTTTTCGTAGACCCACAGAAACGCCTTTTTGCTTCCCTTTACACGGATGAGCTGCCAGTTATCGTCATGAAACGGCGCTTCCTGATACGTGTCCGGGAAGGAAAGGCCGTAGGCTAATGCTTCTTCTCTCGTTTTCATCTGCCAATCCCCGCTTTTCTCTTTTCGCCGTCTCCGGCGGCTTTTCCCTTATTATACCAGTCCACGCCGCTCCCTGCAATTTTCTCCCGCTACTTTTTCATCTTCGGCTGGAAAATCCAGCTTGCAAGATACGCGAAAATGAGCGCCGCCGACGTTCCCACGGCTCCCGCTTTCAGGCCGCCCTGGAACAGGCCCAGAAAGCCGCTCTCTTTTACCGCATCTTTGACGCCCTGAAACAACAGATGCCCGAATCCGAGCAGCGGCACCGACGCGCCTGCTCCGGCGTACTCGGCAAAGGGATCATAAAGCCCCAGAAAGCTTAAGACCGCGCCCGTGCACACGAGCGTCACCATGATCCGCCCCGGCAGCATTTTTGTGCGGTCCAGCAGGATCTGGCACAGCGCGCAGATCAGGCCGCCGACCCAGAATGCGTTGAAATATTCCATAAAACTTCCCATTTTATTCATCCTCCTCCCGCTCGATCACCACAGCCTGTGCAAT
>CAVLAW010000034.1:0-16991 GCA_963661155.1 Tidjanibacter massiliensis
ACTGCTGGCCGAGAGTGATCTGATCTCCCTGCACTGCCCGCTGATGGACAGCACCTACCATATGATCAACCGTGAGAGCATCAAAAAGATGAAAGACGGTGTGATCCTGGTCAACACATCCCGCGGCGGTCTGGTTAAAACAGATGACCTGATCGAAGGAATCCGTGCAAGAAAATTCTTCGGTGTCGGCCTTGACGTATATGAGGAGGAGACCCCGAACGTATTTGAGGATCGTTCCGATGAGATCCTGGAGCATTCTACCACAGCACGTCTCCTGTCTTTCCCAAATGTTATGATCACTTCCCACCAGGGATTCTTCACCGAGGAAGCGCTGCGTGCGATCGCAGAGACCACACTGCAGAATGCACTCGACTTCGAGGCAGGAAAAGAGACACAGAACATCGTTCGTGCATAACGGCAGTCTGTCAGAAAAACCGTTATCAAACAAGGGACAAAGAGACAACCCATTTTCGGCGGGTTGTCTCTTTTAAATTATGGAAAAATAGTGTATGATGGTAGATAGCCGCAGAAAACAGATTTTTCAGAGCAGAAAAACCGGTGCAGGATTTATAACAATCCCGGAAAGACTGGATACAAAAGGAGAGCAGGACAAATGGACTGTAAAGAGGCGGAAAAATTAATACAGCCGTATGTACAGGGAAATATGCCGGAGAAAGAGATGGAGCCGTTTATTTCCCATATCCGGAAATGCCACACGTGCCACGAGGAGCTGGAAACCTACTTTATCGTGAACCGTGCGATGGCATATTTTGAGGACGACGCGCCCGATTCCTACAATCTGACAGGACTTCTGGAACGGGATCTGGAGGAAAAAGAGGCGGAAGCGAGACACCGTCGTCATAAAGACACCTTTTTCCGGATTCTGATGATGATTCTTATCCTGTTTCTGGTGCTTCTGGCTCTGCATTATTTTGAAATTATAGAATTACCCTGGCTGAAAGGATTATTATGAGTGATAAAATCGTATTACTGGACGGACACAGTATTCTGAACCGGGCTTTTTACGGCGTGCCGGATCTGTCCAATGCAGAAGGGCTGCATACGAACGCCGTATATGGTTTCCTGAACATTCTGTTTAAGATTCTCGATGAGGAGCAGCCGCAGTACCTCGCTGTCGCATTCGATCTCCATGCACCGACATTCCGCCACAAAATGTATGACCAGTACAAGGGAACGAGAAAGCCGATGCCGCAGGAGCTTCGCGAACAGGTTCCGGTGATTCAGGAAGTGCTTGCCGCGATGGATATCGAGATCGTTACAAAAGAGGGCTTCGAGGCGGATGATATTCTAGGAACGCTGGGCCGCAAATGCGAGGCGGAGGGCATGGAAGTCACGATCGTGTCCGGTGACCGAGATCTGCTGCAGCTTGCGACGGATCACATTCTGATCCGGATTCCAAAGACCGTGAAGCGTGTGACGACCATCGAAAATTACCACACAGCAGAAGTACAGGAGAAATACAGCCTTCTTCCGAAACAGATCATCGATCTGAAAGCGCTGATGGGCGATACCGCAGACAATATCCCGGGACTTCCGGGCGTCGGTGAGAAGACGGCGACGAAGATCCTGCTGCAGTATGAGACGCTGGAAAATGCACACGAGCATTTTGAGGAGATCAAGCCGAACAAGGCAAAAGAGGCGATGCGGGATCATTACGATCTGGCGGTCTTAAGCAAAAAGCTTGCAACGATCGACACGAATGCGCCGGTGGAACTTGACCGCGGGAAAGCTGCGATTTCGAATTTTTATACACCGAAAGCGTATGAAATGTTTAAAAAACTGGAGTTTAAAAACCTGCTGGGCCGCTTTGAGGAGACGGGAGCAGAGCCGGAGGATTCCATTTTCCTGCGTACGGTAACCGATTTTTCCGAGGCAGAAGAGTTGCTTGAAACAGTTGGAAAAGAAGAAAAAGCGGGAGCTGCGCTGCTGGTTGAGGAGAACCCGAAGGACGGACCGATGGCAGATCGGAGCCGTACGCTGGTGGGAATGGCAGTTGCATACGGCACGGATGAGTCGGATGTCGTTTATCTCCCGGCAGAGGGATTTCTGACGAGCGATTATCTGAAAGAAAAACTCCGCGAAATGCAGCGGCGCGTGCCAGTTTTCTGCGTGATGGACGGAAAAGAGTTCTTAAAAGACGTGCCGGATGCCGACGAAGCGCATCTGTTTGATGCTGGAATTGCCGCGTATCTGCTGAATCCGCTGAAATCCCAGTATTCTTACGATGATCTTGTGAAAGAGTACGTACACCGTTACGTTCCGGCGGCGGAGGAAATCTTCGGCGTAAGCAAAATTCCGGGCGCAGAAAAGATGACGCAGGAACAGCAGAGAGATTATGCGGGATATCAGGCATACGCTGTGTTTGCAGCGCAGGAGCGCATGGAAAAGCTCTTAAAAGAGCAGGGTATGTGGAACCTGTACCGCGAGGTGGAGATTCCGCTGGTATTCACCCTCCGTCAGATGGAGGCAGAGGGAATTGCCGCAGAAAAAGAAGCACTTTCCGTTTATGGAGCGGAACTGGCCGGGCGGATCGGCGAGCTGGAAGCGCAGATCTACGAGGAGGCCGGAGAGGAATTCAATATCAATTCTCCGAAGCAGCTCGGTGTGATTCTGTTCGAAAAACTGCAGCTTCCGGGTGGAAAGAAGACGAAAACAGGTTATTCCACCGCAGCGGATGTGCTGGAGAAACTGGCGCCGGACCACAAACTCGTTGCCGATATTCTCGAATACCGCCAGCTTGCCAAACTGAAATCGACGTATGCGGACGGACTGCAGGCGGTGATCGGAAAGGACGGAAGAATCCATTCGACGTTTAACCAGACTATCACTGCGACAGGACGAATCAGCAGTACGGATCCGAACCTGCAGAATATTCCGGTGCGGATGGAACTTGGCCGCCTGATCCGAAAGGCTTTCGTTCCCAAGCCAGGCTGCGTTTTCCTGGATGCCGATTATTCGCAGATCGAACTCCGCGTTCTCGCCCATATGTCGGGGGATGAAAACCTGATCGAGGCGTACCGTGAAGCCGAGGATATCCACCGCATGACGGCATCGAAAGTCTTCCATGTGCCGCTCGACGAGGTAACGCCGCTGCAGCGAAGAAATGCGAAGGCGGTCAACTTCGGAATCGTTTACGGCATCAGCTCGTTCGGACTCGGCCAGGATCTCGGCATCAGCCGGAAAGAGGCAGAGGCCTATATCCAGCAGTATTTCGAGACGTATCCGGGCATCCATGAGTTCCTGAACCGCTGTGTCGAGGACGCGAAAGAGAAAGGCTATTCCGTCACAATGTTCGGACGCAGACGGCCGATGCCGGAACTGAAATCGAGCAACTTTATGCAGCGGTCGTTCGGCGAGCGCGTTGCGATGAATGCGCCGATCCAGGGAACCGCGGCAGATATTATCAAGATTGCGATGATCCGCGTGGCAAAACGACTGAAAGAGGAGAAGCTGGAAACAAAGCTTCTGCTTCAGGTGCACGATGAGCTTCTGCTGGAAGTACCGGAACATGAGCTTGAAAAGGCAAAACAGATTCTGGAAGAGGAAATGACGGGTGCTGCACATCTGGCAGTTAAACTCGAAATTGATATGCATACGGGAAACAACTGGTACGAAGCAAAATAACGGCCCGTACCGGAAAGGAATACAACAAGATGAAAGTTTTTGGAATTACAGGCGGCGTGGGCGCCGGAAAAAGCGAGGTGCTCACGTATCTTGGCCAGAATTATGATGCGACGGTGATCCAGGCGGACGAGGCGGGCTATCTCGTCATGCTGCCGGGCGGCGAGTGCTATGCACCAATTGTGAAACTGTTCGGCAGACAGATCACCACAGAGACCGGCGAGCTCGACCGGAAACGGATTGCAGAGATCGTTTTTCAGGATGAAGAGAAGCTGAAAGCCTTGAACGTGATCGTTCATCCGGCTGTAAAACGGTACATCAAAAAAGCCATTGCGGCCGCAGAAAAAGCGGGAACGGAATACGTTTTCGTGGAGGCTGCGCTCTTAATCAAAGAAAAATATGATGAAATTTGTGATGAACTGTGGTATATTTATGCAGATGAAGAAGTCCGGAAGGAACGGCTGATCGAAGGACGCGGCTATTCCGAGAAAAAAGTCCGCGAAATTATGGCAAATCAGCTCTCCGAGGATGAATTCAGCAGCCACTGCGATTTTGAAATCGACAACAGCGGCGATTTTGAGGAAACAAAAAAACAGTTAGACCATAGGATGAAACGATATGAAACTTTGTAGTATTGCAAGTGGTTCGAACGGAAACTGCATTTTTGCGGGAAGCGAGACCACAAGCCTTCTGATTGACGCAGGCATCAGCGGAAAGCGTGTGGAGGCAGGGCTGAACAGTCTTGACCGGAGTGCGAAAGAGCTGGACGGCATTCTTGTGACACATGAGCATTCCGACCATATTCAGGGCCTCGGCGTTTTGGCGAGAAGATACGGTATTCCGATCTATGCGACGAACGGCACGATCCAGGCGATGCAGCAGACGGCAAGCCTTGGAAAGTTCCCGGAGGGGATTTTCCATCCCATCCATGCGGATGAGAATTTTTCGCTGGGCGACATTCTGGTGCATCCGTTCACAATTTCCCATGATGCGGCGGAGCCGGTCGGCTACCGCATGGAATCCGGCGGAAAATCGATTGCGATTGCAACGGACCTTGGCGTGTACAGCGATTATACCATTCAGAACCTGACCGGGCTGGATGCCGTTTTATTAGAGGCAAATCACGATGAAAACATGCTGGCGGTCGGTCCGTATCCGTATCCGTTAAAACAGCGGATCGCCGGTGCAAAAGGCCATTTATCGAATCTGGCAGCGGGCCATCTTCTCTGCGAGATTCTGCATGACAGCCTTCAGGAAGTCCTGCTGGGTCACTTAAGCAAGGAAAATAATTACGAGGCGCTGGCATTTGAAACCGTGGCCTGTGAGGTCACAACGGGCGATAATCCGTATCACTCGGGCGATTTTCATCTCGCCGTTGCAAAAAGAAGCGAAGTATCACCATTAATAGAGGTTTAAAGAGCTACATACATGTTTTTTGCAAGGCCGCCATTACCGGGTTTTCCGGGGCTTTGACATACAAACCAAAAAAGGAGAATGGAAACATGAAGAAGACAATTATCACTGTCGTAGGCAAGGACACCGTGGGCATTATCGCAAAGGTATGTAATTATCTGGCAGAGAATCAGGTAAACATCGAAGATATTTCACAGACGATTGTGCAGGGATATTTCAATATGATGATGGTAACGGACGTCTCCAAGAGCGAGAAATCCAATGCAGAGCTTGCAAAAGAACTGGAAGAGCTTGGAAAGTCCATCGGCGTTGTCATCCGCTGCCAGCATGAAGACATTTTCAATATGATGCACCGTATCTAAGCGAAGGAGAGAGAACGACATGATAAATCTGTTTGAAGTAAAGGAAACGAACGAGATGATCGAAAAAGAGAATCTGGACGTTCGTACCATTACCCTTGGAATCAGCCTTTTAGACTGCATTGACTCCAATCTTGACAAGCTGAACCGCAAAATCTACGACAAAATCACGACGACAGCCAGAAATCTGGTTTCTGTCGGTGAGGAGATCGAGGGCGAGTTCGGTATCCCGATTGTAAACAAGAGAATTTCCGTTACCCCGATTGCCATGATTGGTGCGGCAGCCTGCAAAACGCCGGAGGATTTCGTGACAATTGCGCAGACTCTGGATCGTGCGGCAAAAGAAGTCGGCGTTAACTTCCTCGGCGGCTATTCTGCCCTGGTAAGCAAGGGCATGACGACAGCAGATGAGCTTCTGATCCGTTCCATTCCGCAGGCGCTGGCGGTGACGGATTTTGTCTGCAGTTCCATCAACCTTGGCTCCACCAAAACCGGTATCAACATGGATGCGGTCAAACTGATGGGTGAGATCATCAAAAAGACGGCTGAGGCAAGCAAGGAGAACAACTGCCTTGGCTGTGCAAAACTCGTTGTCTTCTGCAACGCACCGGACGACAACCCGTTCATGGCGGGTGCTTTCCACGGCGTGACCGAGGCGGATGCGATCATCAACGTCGGCGTTTCCGGCCCTGGTGTTGTCAAACATGCTCTGGAAAAAGTACGCGGCGAGAACTTTGAGGTACTCTGCGAGACGATCAAGAAAACGGCGTTCAAGGTAACACGTGTCGGCCAGCTCGTTGCACAGGAGGCTTCCAAACGACTGAACATTCCGTTCGGTATCATCGACCTGTCTCTGGCACCGACTCCGGCGATCGGAGATTCCGTAGCAGATATCCTCGAGGAGATCGGTCTCGAGCACGCAGGTGCACCGGGAACCACGGCAGCACTGGCGCTTCTGAACGATCAGGTCAAAAAGGGCGGCGTTATGGCATCCTCTTATGTCGGCGGCCTCTCCGGCGCATTCATCCCGGTTTCTGAGGACCAGGGTATGATCAATGCGGTAAACGACGGCGCGCTGACAATCGAGAAGCTGGAAGCTATGACTTGTGTCTGCTCCGTAGGCCTTGACATGATCGCTATCCCGGGAGATACAAAGGCATCGACCATCTCCGGCATCATCGCAGATGAGCTTGCGATCGGAATGGTCAACCAGAAAACAACAGCAGTCCGCCTGATTCCGGTCATCGGAAAAGGTGTGGGCGAGACCGTAGAATTCGGCGGACTCCTCGGCTATGCACCGATCATGCCGGTCAACAACTTCTCCTGCGAGGCATTCGTCAACAGAACAGGAAGAATTCCGGCACCGATTCATTCGTTTAAAAACTAAAAATTTTATATAGAAAAGACCGGCAGAAATCTGTCGGTCTTTTCTTATAATAAAATCAGTTTTTTCTGATATTCGTGGATGAATGGTGTTCCGGTTTTGTGAGAACGGATCGTTTCATAAAGAAGAGAAGCTTGGATGTCACCCTCAAAAGCAGTAAGTGCATCGCCGGTGAGAATCTTTGAGGCGTCGGCTGCTTTGGTGATGAGCGGAAGAGAGGTCTGCCTGCCGATCTCTTTTAAAAGCGGCCTGGCGCTTTTGCGGAAACCGAGGACGCGGTTGTAGCTGGCTGGGTACATCGTTTTCTGGTTCAGAAGCAGATGCATCAGGGCGCGACTGATACGGGTGTAGGTCATCTCTTTTGTCTTGAGCTGCAGGGCGAACTCCGAGAACGAGGAGCACGCGTGGCGCAGACGGAGGATGCGGTTGGCGAGATCTGGCGAGAGATCCAGATAGGAGCAGAGAGATTCCTTCGTTTCGCTGAGAAGCCGCGCGGCGAGGAGCAGACTGAAATCATCGGCGGTCAGCAGTCCATGAGATGCAACGGCATTCTGGAAGGCAGGAAAGACCTTTTCCGGCATACAGGAGGCGAGAGCGGACAGATCTTTCTTCGGGTCGGAGAAAAGAAGGTTCCGCATCGCAGAAGCAGAAGGAAGTGTTTCGCTGAGCAGTTCCTTGTCATGGTAGCCGCTGCCTTCCCGGCGGATTGTCACAGGGCGGATGCGGCTGTTCAGAAGGGAGAGCGCCTGAACGTATTCCAGACCTAAAATATTGTTCGGCTCCTTTAAGAAAGCATGAAGTTCCGTTCCGGAGAGCGAAGAAAAAGATGCGCTGCCGGAAAAATAGGCGGAAAGTGCCTGCGCGCGCGCCGTCGGGAACGAAAGTCCGCTGCGGAGCAGGCTGGAAAGAGTTTCGCGGTATTCCTCCGGCTCGTGGAGCAGGACATCGGCGAGTTCCAGAAATGGAGCGGTATCGCCATGTTCGCTGCCAAAGCAGAGATAATCCACGCAGCCAAGCGCATCGAGAAGCGATACTGCTCCGCGTGCAAAATGCTGCGCGCTGCCGAGCGCAAAGTGGCAGGGAAGCTGCAGCACGAGATCCGCTCCGCCGCGAAGCGCCAGCTCCGCGCGGACGTGCTGGTCGAGAATGGCAGGGGCACCGCGCTGGACAAAATCACCGCTCATGATCACGACAAGATAGTCTGCGCCGGTCAGCTCGCGGGCTTTTCGGAGCTGGTAGGCATGGCCGTTGTGAAAAGGATTATATTCTGCAATGACTGCGGTAATGGTCATGAAAAAGTACCTTCTTTCAAATTTCTTTCAAACTTCTTTCAAAACATAATGCCGGGCCGGGATGCACCGGAACGGCAGATAGGAGTAAACTTATCGTAACAAAAACGGAAAAAGAATGCAAGGAGCCATCTGTTTTCCGCTTTTTGCACGGTTGTTTTGAATTTTATACTTGCGCAAGGGCAAAAAGCGTACTACAATGAGAGTATCGAGTAAATTTATCGAAAGGAGTCAAAAGATCATGGGATTTATTGACACAATTAAAGCAAGAGCAAAAGCAGACAAGAAAACAATTGTACTGCCGGAATCAGAAGACAGAAGAACATATGAGGCTGCTGCACAGATCCTGAAAGAGGACATCGCAAACCTGATCATCATCGGAAGCGAGGAAGCAGTAAAGAAAGGCGCTGAAGGCCTTGATATCTCCAAAGCTACGATCGTAGATCCGGAGAAAAACGAGAAAACACAGGCATACGTAGATAAACTGGTAGAGCTTCGTGCAAAGAAAGGCATGACTCCGGAAAAAGCCAGAGAGACCATTATGAATGATTATACATATTATGGCGTTATGATGGTTAAAATGGGAGATGCAGACGGACTTGTTTCCGGTGCCTGCCATTCTACAGCAAATACCTTACGTCCATGCCTGCAGATCTTAAAGACAAAACCGGGCACAAAACTGGTATCCGCATTCTTCCTGATGGTAGTTCCGGACTGCGAGTACGGCGATGACGGTGTCTTCGTATTCGGTGACTGCGGTCTGAACCAGAACCCGAATCCGGAAGAACTGGCTGCAATCGCAGAGTCTTCCGCAGAGTCCTACCGCATGCTGACAGGAAACGAGCCAAGAGTTGCTATGCTTTCCCACTCCTCCAAAGGAAGTGCAAAACATGCCGATGTAGACAAAGTCGTAGAGGCTACCAGAATTGCAAAAGAAGCAAACCCGGATCTTGCACTCGACGGAGAACTGCAGCTTGATGCAGCGATCGTTCCGAGCGTAGGCGCTTCCAAAGCTCCGGACAGCAAAGTTGCCGGAAAAGCAAACGTTCTGATCTTCCCGGATCTGGATGCCGGAAACATCGGATACAAACTGGTACAGAGACTGGCAAAAGCAGAAGCATACGGCCCGATGACTCAGGGTATCGCAGCTCCAGTCAACGATCTGTCCCGCGGATGCTCCGCAGAGGATATCGTTGGTGTTGTAGCAATCACTGCTGTACAGTGCCAGGCACAGTAAGCACGATAAAAAGCGAATAACAAGCGGTTTTCTGGCCGGCTGCGGAGAACAGGCCGGCCAGAAATAAGTTATAAAGATATTTAGAAATAGGAGAATTTAGAAATGAACGTATTAGTAGTAAACTGCGGAAGTTCCTCTCTGAAATTCCAGCTCATCAATTACGATAACCGTGATGTCCTGGCAAAAGGACTCTGTGAGAGAATCGGTCTTGACGGACGCCTGGTTTATGAGCCAAAGAACGGTGAAAAAGAAGTAACAGAAGCAGCAATGCCGACACACGTAGAAGCAATCCGGATGGTTCTGGACGCTCTGGTAAACGAGAAGAGCGGCGTCATCAAGAGTCTGGAAGAGGTAGATGCGATCGGACACCGCGTTCTGCACGGCGGAATGAAGATCACAAACTCCGTTATCATCGATGACGAAGTAATCAAAGTTATCGAGGAGTGCGCTGACCTTGGTCCTCTGCACAATCCGGCAAACCTGATGGGAATCAATGCCTGCATGAAACTGATGCCGGGCGTTCCGAACGTAGCTGTATTCGATACCGCTTTCCATCAGACCATGCCTCCGAAAGCTTATATGTACGGTATTCCGAAAGAATACTATGAGAAATACGCAATCCGTAAATACGGCTTCCACGGAACTTCTCATAAATTCGTATCCAAGAGAACCGCAGATTTCCTTGGCAAAGACTACAACGATCTGAAGATCATTGTCTGCCACATGGGAAATGGTGCTTCTCTTTCCGCTGTAAAGAACGGCAAATGTGTTGATACCTCCATGGGTCTGACCCCACTTGAAGGTGTTATCATGGGAACTCGTTCCGGTGATATCGATCCGGCCTTTGTTGAGTACCTGTGCAACAAAGAGAACCTGACCGTATCCGAGGTTCTGAACATTCTGAATAAGAAATCCGGTATGCTCGGCATGACCGGCATTTCCAGCGATTACCGTGATGTATCTGCAGCAGCAGAAGCAGGCAATCAGGATGCGATCAACTGTCTGGAAGCATACGCTTACCGCATCATCAAATACATCGGTTCCTACATCGCAGCTATGGGCGGCGTAGATGTTATCACCTTCACAGCAGGACTTGGTGAGAACGCAATCCCGCTTCGTGAGACCATCTGTAAAGCGTTCGAGTTCATGGGACTTGAGTTCGATTCTGAGGCAAATAACTGCCGCGGTGTTGAGAAGATCATCACCAAAGAAGGCTCAAAAATTACTGCATGCGTGATCCCGACCAACGAGGAAATCGCAATCTGCGAGGAGACCGTAGAGTTAGTAAAAGGAAAATAAAAATTAAGTCAAAAAACAGTTGACAATTCTTACCTTCCCGGGTATAATTGGTAAAGTGTGATTAGGAGAACAATATGAAAATCAGTCTGACCAAGTTATTTGCACAGGACGGAAAGTCCGAAAAGTATGAAATTCCACTTGAATCCGAAACTTTTTCGATCGGTGGGGAAGACTATCGGGTGATCGAAAAGCATCCTGTTATCCTTGGCCTTACGCATGAGGGCAATCGTGTGATCACGATTACCGGTGAAGCGGATCTTACCATGGAAATTCCATGTGCGAGATGTTTAACACCGGTGGCAACTCCGTTCCAGCTCGAGTTCGACCAGCAGATTGATCTGAATTTTTCGGTGGAAGAGCGAGAGGAAAAAGAAGAGGATTCATCCTTTGTGGAGGGAGACGAGCTCGATGTGGAAGAGCTGGTTCGTAATGAGCTCATAGTCCAATGGCCGATTCGAGTGCTGTGTAAAGATGACTGTAAAGGAATCTGCAGCCGTTGTGGTGCGAATCTGAATATTCAGACCTGTGACTGTGATACCACAGGGCTAGACCCCCGAATGGCTGCAATCAAAGATATATTCAGCAAATTTAAGGAGGTGTAACTATGTCCATTTGTCCTAAGAATAAATCTTCCAAAGCAAGACGCGATAAGAGAAGAGCAAACTGGAAAATGTCTGCTCCGAACCTTGTAAAATGCAGCAAATGTGGTGCGCTTATGATGCCGCACAGAGTTTGCAAGGCATGCGGTTCTTATAACAAAAAAGAAGTCGTTGCTATGGACTAATATTCATAAATCGGAATTGATCCACTGGATCGATTCCGATATGCAAAGCAACAAGAAAGCTCCCGATCATCGGGGGCTTTCTTGTTGTCTTAGCAGATATCATTTGACTACAATACAAAAGATTTGACGCAATGTGTCGGGATGTGCTATAATGGTCTCGTTGAGAATTGAAACAATATTGCAACATTTTCGTAACAATTACAAAAAGGAGTGCAAAGCATATGAAGAATAGACGAATAATGTTTCTGGCAGCATGCATGTGCAGTGTGGTATTCCTCTCAGGATGTTCCGCGGATGCGTTGATGGATAAAATGATGGGAACTGCCACCACAACATCGGTGTCTTCCACTGTAGATATTTCGAAGGATGACGGTGATGCAGTGCGGGTGGATACGAATCTGGAAAAGCCGACTTTTACGGTGAATCCGGCAGAGAGTACGCAGGTGGAGGTTGGAAGTACCAATGGAAAGCTGAAATGCGAAGCAACAGTTTCCGGTGAAGGTACGGTGACATATCAGTGGTATAAAAACAACGTAAATTCCAACGGCGGCGGAACGCTGATCGAGGGAGCAACCGATACAACGTATGTGCCGGACACCACGGCAGAGGGAACCGATTATTACTACGTGGTAGCAACGAATACGGTGGATAAAACAGTTTCGATGGCGACCAGTACGGTAGCACAGGTAACCGTAGTACCGGCCGGACAGTGGATTCAGGATGACACAGGCTGGTGGTACAAGAACAACGACGGCAGCTATCCGACATCCGCATGGAAAAATATCGGCGGATACTGGTATGCGTTTGATGAGAACGGCTACATGCGGACTGGATGGTTTAAAGACGGAGATGTCTGGTATTATCTGGCAGATAACGGCCAGATGCAGACCGGCTGGATCACTGTGGGAGATAAAGAATATTATCTGGAGGACAGCGGCCAGATGGCACATGACACGACAGTAGACGGCCATGAACTGGATTCCAGCGGTGCAAAGATTTCCTAAAGAAAAGAAGATAGAAAAAGAGCGGATGGTGATAGGAAAACGAATCCATCCGTTCTTTTTATTCTGCGGGAGAAAGCGGCAGCGGGCATTTAGGCTTGATTTTTGCATAGGAGTTTAGTATAGTTAATACAGTGCTTGCAAAAGTGCTTTTAGAGCGTGGTTGAAAACAACTTTTTATAGATCAGGAAGAGATAGAAAGAGGGTTTTCAAACGCGCTTTAAATCAAGAGAAAAGAGGAAAAAGCATGAGTGACTTAGTCAGAGTTGCAGTGGATGCGATGGGCGGCGATTATGCGCCCGCGGAGCCGGTAAAAGGTGCCGTGGATGCCGTAAATGCCGACGGACGCGTCAAAGTCCAGCTGGTCGGCCAGCCGGATGCCATCGAAAAAGAGCTGCAGAAATATACGTACCCAAAAGAGCGGATTGAGATTGTTCCGGCGTCGGAGATCATCGAAACAGGAGAACCGCCGGTTAATGCGATCCGTCATAAAAAAGATTCTTCGATTGTTGTCGGCATGAAAAAAGTCCGCTACGGAGAGGCAGATGCATTCGTCTCCTCCGGAAGCACCGGAGCAGTCCTGGTCGGCGGTCAGACGATTGTCGGCCGTGTCAAAGGCGTAGAGCGCCCGCCGCTTGCTCCGCTCATTCCGACAAAAGACGGTGTATCCCTCCTTATCGACTGCGGTGCAAACGTGGATGCCAGACCGTCCCACCTGGTGCAGTTTGCGATGATGGGATCGATCTACATGGAGCACGTGGTCGGCGTGAAAAACCCGAGAGTCGGCATCGTCAACATCGGTGTGGAAGAAGAGAAAGGAAACGCGCTCGTCAAAGAGACGTATCCGCTTCTGAAAGAAAACCCGTACATCAATTTTGTCGGCAGCATCGAGGCACGTGAGATCCCAAACGGAGCCGCAGATGTTATTGTCTGTGAGGCATTTGTAGGAAACGTCATCTTAAAACTGTACGAGGGCGTCGGAGCCACCCTGATCTCCAAAGTAAAACAGGGTATGATGACTTCCCTCCGCAGCAAGATCGGAGCACTTCTTGTAAAACCGGCATTAAAAGAAACACTGAAATCTTTTGATTCCAGCCAGTACGGCGGCGCACCGCTTCTGGGATTAAAAGGACTCGTCGTAAAGACACACGGAAGCTCAAAGGCCAACGAATTCAAAAATTCCATTCTTCAGTGCATTTCGTTCAGCGAGGAAAAGATTCCGCAGAAAGTCCAGGAACATCTGGCAGACTATAAGAGCAGCAGGGAGGCTAAAGAAGATGGAATTTGAGAAATTACAGGAGATCATTGCGGACGTATTAAACGTAGATCCGAATGAAATTACAATGGAGACAACGTTTGCAGACGATCTGGGAGCAGACTCCCTGGATGTCTTTCAGATTGTGATGGGAATTGAAGAAGTTTTTGATATTCAGATCGAGGCGGAAGAGGCAGAACGCATTGTATCTGTTGAGGACGCGGTAGAAGCAATCAAAAACAAACTGACAGAGTAAAAGTTACCTTAAAAAGAAGAGGGGCTGTTTTCTAAGGGACAGTCCCTTTTCCTGCGACAGGATAGGAAGGACAGGCTTAAAACAGGTTATGAATAATATAGATAAGCTCGTAGAGCTGGAACAGAAGATTCAGTACAAATTTCAGAATTTCGGTCTGCTGGAGATGGCAATGCGCCATTCTTCTTATGCAAATGAACACCATATGGAGCGCCTCGAGTGCAACGAGCGTCTGGAGTTTTTGGGTGACGCGGTGCTGGAAGTCGTATCGAGTGAGTTCCTTTACAAGACGTTCCCGCGTCTGCCGGAGGGCGAGATGACGAAGAAGCGTGCAAGCCTCGTCTGCGAACCGGCACTGGCATTCTGTGCCCGTGAGATCGATCTGGGAAGCTTTCTGCTTCTCGGAAAGGGCGAGGAGGCAACAGGCGGACGTCACCGTGATTCCATCGTTTCGGATGCCATGGAAGCAACGATCGGTGCCATTTTTCTGGACGGCGGCTTTGAGCCGGCAAAGACCTTCGTTCTGAAGTACATCTTAAACGATATCGAGCACAAGCAGCTCTTCTACGACAGCAAAACAATTCTGCAGGAGCTGATTCAGGGCGAGACCGATGAGGAGATCGTCTACACGATCCTGAAAGAAGAAGGCCCGGATCACGACAAGAGCTTTTGGGCACAGGTCAGCGTCGGAAAGAAAGCGCTCGGCACCGGCAAGGGAAGAACGAAAAAAGCGGCAGAACAGGCAGCGGCGTACGATGCGATTCTTGCCAGAAAAAAAGCGTAGGTGAATTATGTATCTCAAATCCATTGAAATGCAGGGATTTAAGTCATTTGCCAACAAGACGATTCTGCAGTTCCACGACGGTATTACGGGTGTCGTAGGACCGAACGGAAGTGGAAAGAGCAACGTTGGCGATGCGGTGCGGTGGGTGCTCGGTGAACAGAGTGCCAAGCAGCTCCGCGGCGGAAATATGCAGGATGTCATTTTCTCGGGAACCGAGACGAGAAAGCCGCTCGGCTATGCGTCGGTTGCGATCACGCTCGACAATTCCGACCACAAGCTGAACGTTGATTTCGAGGAAGTGACCGTCACAAGACGGCTGTACCGCTCCGGTGAGAGTGAGTATCTGATGAACGGTGCGTCATGCCGGTTAAAAGACATCAATGAGCTGTTGTACGATACCGGTATCGGAAAGGAAGGCTATTCAATTATCGGACAGGGCCAGATTGACAAAATCTTAAGCGGCAAGCCGGAGGAACGCCGGGAGCTCTTCGACGAGGCGGCGGGAATCGTAAAATTCAAGCGAAGAAAAGCCGTCACCGAGAAGAAACTGGCAGAAGAGCAGCAGAACCTGGTGCGCGTCAACGATATTCTCTCTGAATTGACACGGCAGCTGGCTCCGCTCGAGAAACAGTCGGAGACGGCAAAAATCTATTTAAAGAAAAAAGAAGAATTAAAACTTCTTGATATCAATATGTTCCTGATCGAGATGGAGCGGATCCGCGGTGAGCTTGCAAAAGTGGATGACCGCTATCGAATTGCGGAGGAGCAGTTAAACAGCACGAAAGAAGCGTTCGAGCGCACAAAGCAGGAATACGAAAAGCTGGAACAGGAGCAGGAGAAACTGGATCAGACGATTCTTTCTGCGCGCGATCAGGCGGGCGAGAATGCGCTGAAACGCCAGCAGCTCGAAAATCAGATCGAGGTGCTGAATGAGCAGATTCATGCATCCGAGAAGAACAGCGAGACGTTAAGAGACCGTCTGGAAGCGATTCGGACGGAGAGCCGTACGAAGACGGCGGAGAAAAATACATATCAGACGGAAAAGGACGGGCTTCGCGAAGCGCTTCTTGCTTCGGAGACGGAGAAGAGTGAAAAAGAAGCCGCGCTCTCGGAATGCCAGGACCAGATCGGCCAGGTGGAGCAGCAGAGCGAGTCGGATAAAAGCGAGGTCATCGGCCTTCTGAACCAGCGTGGTTCTACGAAGGGAAAAATGCAGCGTTACGACGCAATGCTCGAGCAGATCGGCATCCGAAAGGCAGAATTGAGTCAACGGGTGCTGCATTTGAAGACGAGCGAATCTGAGCAGAACGGCCAGATGGAAGAGCTGCAGAGTGCGTACGAAAAGCTCGAAGAGACGGTAAGCGGTTTAAAACAGCAGTACCAGGAGGCGGATCAGAAGATCACCGCACTGACAGCGGATCTCTCGAACCAGACGAAAGAGATGGAAGCCGGACAGACGAACTACCACAGGGAAGCGTCACGGCTGGAGTCTTTAAAGAACATTACCGAGCGGTATGATGGTTATGGAAACAGCATTCGAAAAGTTATGGAGCAGAAGGAACGGAATCCGGGCATCCACGGTGTTGTGGCAGACCTTCTGCAGGCGGAGAAAAAGTACGAGACGGCGATTGAGACCGCACTCGGCGGCAGTATTCAGAACATTGTTACCGACAATGAAGCGACCGCAAAGTATTTGATCGAATATCTGAAACGAGGCCATTTCGGCCGTGCAACCTTCCTTCCGCTGACCAGCATGCGCGGCAGAAAAGCGCAGGTCAACGAAGATGCGGCAAGGGAAGACGGCGTGCTCGGTGTGGCAAGTGCGCTGGTTTCGTACGATGCGATGTACGAGGGTCTGGTGGCACAGCTGCTCGGCAGAACACTCGTGGTGGATACGATTGACCACGCGATTGTGATTCAGAGAAAATACCGTCAGACACTCCGCATGGTAACGCTTGAGGGCGAGCTCTTAAGCCCAGGCGGTTCCATGACAGGAGGTTCGTTCCGAAACAACAGCAATTTGCTCGGAAGACGGCGTGAGATCGAGGAGCTGGAAAAGAGCGTCCAGAATCTTGCAAAAGAGCTGCGGGAAATCCAGCAGGAACTCGAGACGAAGAAAAAAGAGCGGAATGAGATCCGAGATCTCCGTACGGAACTGAATGAGAAACTGCAGCGGCAGTATATCGAACAGAATACGGTGCGCCTGAATCTGGAAAAAGCGCGAGAGAAAAAGACGGAGATCCGTCTGGATTTCGAGGCGCTGCAGAAAGAAAGTCTGGAAATTGAAAACC
>CAVLAW010000035.1:0-16863 GCA_963661155.1 Tidjanibacter massiliensis
TGCAGCATCTGATCAAGAAAAATGGGTTTGAACAGCGCGGTATTATCTATGTGCTGAACCACGCTCCGCGGATTGCTTTCGAGCGGGTAAAATAAATTCGCATTTCCACCGCGGGACAAAAAAGATCCACATTTTTCGCTGCCTCCAAAGGGTTGTTTCCGAAAAATGTGGATCTTTTTGTTTTTATGCGTGGATTCCTCTGTTTTCATCTCCGGACTCATTTACGCCGAATTCGTAATCGTTGCCCGGAAGAATCATGTTCAGCACAATTCCTGCGATGGCTGCAACGGCAAGTGCAGTCAGAGTGATCGTGGTTCCGCCGATCGTAAAGGACAGACCGTTGCCGAATCCCAGTCCGCAAACGAAGATGACGCCCGCAATGATCAGGTTTCTTGATTTTGTCAGGTCTACGCGGTTCTCTACAACGTTTCGCACACCGATGGCAGAAATCATACCGTACAGCATGAAGCTGACGCCTCCGATGATTGAGGACGGCATCGTACTGATAAGTGCCGATACCTTCGGAATGAAGCTGACGATGATCGCAAAGACTGCGGCAATGCGGATGACTCTCGGGTCATGGACACGGCTCAGTTCCAGAACGCCGGTGTTCTCCCCGTATGTCGTGTTCGCCGGTCCGCCGATGAGGCCTGCCATCGCGGTTGCAAGACCGTCGCCGAGCAGGGTTCTGTGCAGTCCCGGATCGGAGAGGAAGTTCTCTCCTACGGTTGCAGAGATGGCAGACATATCGCCGACATGCTCCATCATGGTAGCAATCGCGATCGGAGCCATGATAAGGATGCTCGTCAGATCAAATTTGCAGAGCTGCAGCGGCGGGATTCCTACGATGCCTGCCTGTGCAACCGGTGCGAAGTTGATGATGACCGATCCATCCGGATTTTTGATGCCGAGTGCATTTAAGACTACGGCTGCGGCATACGCAATCACAACACCCATCAGAATCGGAATAATTTTGAACATTCCTTTTCCCCAGATGTTGAAGATGATGATAACTGCCAGCGCGACGAGTGCCAAGAACCAGTTGGTCGAAGCATTGTTGATTGCGGAACCCGCAAGGCTGAGGCCGATGCAGATGATCACCGGGCCTGTGACAACCGGCGGCAGGTAGCGCATCACGCGTTTAACGCCGACCAGGCGGATGATCAGGGCGAAGATCAGATACAGCAGACCTGCAATCACAATACCTCCGCAGGCATAGGCTGCTTTATCATTGACACTCATGTTGGCATATTTTCCGGTATTCAGGTTTGCAACGGCGGCAAAACCGCTTAAGAATGCAAACGAGGAACCGAGGAATGCCGGTACCTTAAATTTCGCGCACAGATGGAACAGCAGAGTTCCAAAGCCGGCGCAGAACAGTGTGACGGATACGGTAAGGCCACGGGATGATCCCTCGCCGCATGCGTCCACAAAGTAGCTGTTTACCAGAATTGGAACCAGAATAGTTGCGCCGAACATGGCAAACATGTGCTGCAATCCGAGAATCAGCATTTTAGGAACGCCGAGCTTTCTCGCATCGCGGATGACTCCATTAGACTCATTCATACGTCTCTCCCTCTCTTTTGTTTTTTCTTTCCTCATTATAGGCGTTCTCTTGTATAAATACAAGCTTAGTTTTCAAACGGGCGTACACGTAAGGTAACGCCTAAGGAATCACAGATCTCCTGACACTTCTGGATCTTCTCCTCCGGCATAACCTTCTCGACAACGGTCATCACCACGTTCGGCACGTACTGTTTGGCGAGCACGGCAAATTCTTTGATCGCCTCATACGACTGGATGCCGAATTTCGACCGTGTAAGTTCCAGAAATTCTTTCTCATCCGGCGCATTCAAAGAGATCGAAACCGTGTCAAATCTTCCTTTTAATTCCGGTGTGACGTCTCTTCCGTAGATCAGATTGGCAAGACCGATCGTATTCAGACGCACTTTCAAGTCTGGATATGTTTCTTTCAGCGCATCGATCACCCGACAGACATCTTCGAGACGCTCAAGCGGTTCACCGAAACCGCAGAATACCAGCTCATTGATGACACCAAGATCATACTTGCCAAACAGTTCGAGCATCGTCTCCACGGACGGCTCGCCCTCTTTCAGCCACAGCGTGTTTCCCTCCTGCTGCTGTTTCGTCTGGCGCAGGCAGAACACGCAGCTGCACGGGCATTTGTTTGTCATATTGACATAGACATTTTTTCCGGTAATATCGCCGCTCTTTGCGAGATCCAGATATCCTTCCTCGCCGACGGCTCCGGTTACGGTATATAAATACATCAGTTTTCCTCCGTCAAATCTGTTACAGTTCACAGTTTCACTGCGAACTGTAACATTCGCAGCCCTCATTTAAAGTTTTGCTTCGCAAAAGGATGGCTGCTCACACCTGAATCACTTTCTTACGCAGCGAAACAGCAAGTGTTTCACTGCTGATCATACGTTACATAAATCTTTCATAAACATTTCAAAGCAGAGTCCCCAGTAGCTCGGCACCTCATTCTCCTCGCAGTATCGGATACATTTCGATACATAGTCCGCCGCTTTTTTCACCGACTCGTAGAGACTGTGCCCGTTCAGATACATGCCTGCAATGATCGAGGCGATGACATCTCCCGTTCCGCTCCGGTCGCCGCCGATCCGGTCTACCATGACGATCTGGAAATCCTCGCCTTTGTTATAGATAAAGTTGGCAATCTGCGTCTGGTTGAAATGGATGCCCGTCACAACGATATGTTTCGGTCCCCATTCTGCCAGTCTTGCGCACATCTCTTTTAACTCCTCGATCGTCGCCCCATTCTCCGGATACGGCAGATCCAGCAGGGTGCAGAGCTCCGTCAGATTCGGTGTGATGATGTCCGCGTAGTGAATCAGTTCCTTCATCTTGTCGCACATCTCTTTCGTGTACGTCCGATACAGCTTTCCATAATCTCCCATGACCGGATCGACGATGACAAAGTTGTGGTCTGTCTTGAAATAGCTGATGAAATCAAGCACAAGATTCACCTGCTGTTCCGATCCTAAGAAACCGGTCGAAATCGCGTCGAAATCGAGATTCAGATCCTTGTACGTCTGAATATAATCCTTCATCCGGTCGGTATAATCATCAAAGTAATACGTCGAAAACTGTGTGTGCGCCGAGAGAATCGCGGTCGGAACCGCCACCGCCTGAATCTTCATCGCCGATACAATTGGCGCCATCACAGCCGTCGAGCATCGGCCAAAACCGGTCAGATCATTAATCAGCGCTATCTTTTTCTGTTTTTCCATGGTCTTCTCCTCTTTTCCAGAATGCTTCCGCACCTCTGTTTTATGTCTATTTTTGCACACTCGCGTCTTATTTACAAGTTTTTTTCCGGACAAAAAGAAAAGTATCCGGCACAGATACCGAATACCTTTCTTTTTCGTTTTTTAATAATGATATTTCTTTCTCTTTCCCAGCATAAAGTACATCGACGCGAACAGGCCGAGCGCCTCACTCGCTACCAGGGAATACCAGACACCGTCGAGCTGCCAGAAGATCGGCAGAACGATGATACAGATCACAGGAAGGATCAGGGCACGCATGAAGGAAATCATCGCGGACACCGGACCGTCGTTCAGTGCGGTGAAGAAGCTGGATGCGTACATATTGAACCACATGAAGAGGAACGGAATCGCACAGATCCGGAACGCTCTCGTGGTCAGTTCCACAAGTGCCGCATCGTATCCGACAAAGATGGAAGCCAACGGATGTGCAAGCACCATCGCTGCCGCCGTCAAGACAACTGCACCGCCTGCCAGCAGGGTCAGACTCTTTTTCAGCACATTTTTCATCTCTTTATGATTCTGCGCACCGTAGTGATATCCCATAATCGGGGAACTTCCCTGGGAATAGCCGCCGAATACACCGATGAAAATAAATGCCGCATACATGACAACACCGTACGCTGCAACACCGTCCTCGCCGGCATACTTCATTAACTGACGGTTGTATAAAATACCGGTGATGGACGCCGAAATACTGGACATCATCTCGGATGAACCGTTGATGCAGGCGTGCACCATCGGACGGCGTTCCAGTTTTGTTTTCCGGAAACGGAGTGCCGAAGTGTTTCGTTTGCTCAAGAACCATGCCAGCGGTATCAGACCGCCGATACACTGGCTCAGGCCCGTTGCAAGTGCTGCACCGGCAACGCCCATTTTGAATACGGCCACAAACAGGAAGTCAAGCACCATATTGGAAACACCGGCGGCGATGACAACCGTCAGCGCAAACTGCGGTTTTTCCGCTACAATTAAATAGCTCTGGAAGGTATACTGTGCCTGCAGCGCCACCATGAAGATCAGGCAGACGGTTCCATATGTCACAACATCATCGATCATCGCCTCCGATGATCCGAACAGGAAGCCGACCGGACGCAGAATTGCGATGCCGACCACGGTGGAAACGACGCTCGTCGCGAGCATCAGATACATCATCATCGTAAAGTAACGCTGTGCTCTCGGAATATCGCCCTCTCCTAAGGTCTTCGCCACGAGTGCACTGCCTCCGATACCGAGCATCGCGCCGACGCCGCCGAGGATCTGAATATACGGCATGATCAGGTTGACCGCCGCGAACGCCGTCTTGCCGACGAAGTTTGAAATAAAAAGGCCGTCTACCGTTCCGTAGATCGATGTAAAGATCATCATACAGATCGACGGCAGTGTAAACCGGATCAGCCGCCCGTACGTAAAATGATCCGATAACTGAATTTTGTTTTTCTTCTGATTCATTTTTGCTTTCCCCTTTATATCTTCTCTGTTTCTTCTCTCAGTCCTACTGTCAGTCTTCTTGTCATATCAAGAAAGCTCTGCAGTTCTTCCTCCGAGAGTCTTCCATACGCACGAAGCTCTGCTGCGCGCAGCTTTTCCGTCGTATTTGCTGCAAGGTGCCATCCCTTTTCGGTCAGCAGGATTCTCTTTTTGTTGCGTGTTCCCGGAATCAATTCCAGCTCCACAAGGCCTTTCTGTACCAGCCCGGCAATCGCCGTGTTGACCGTCTGCTTCGGCACAAAGCAGGCATTGCAGACTTCCTGCTGTGTCACTGTGCTCCTCTGATCCGCCGCAAAGTAGAGAATCATCATGGCCGTATCCGACAGGCCGAACTTTACCGCCATATTATGGTAGACAGCATCCTGCTCTTTCCTCTGCTCGTCGATCTGGCTCATCACCTCTTGGATCTCCATTTAACACCTCCCAATCTTCCAGTGTCCGATTTCGGACTCTTTGTTCATTATAGTCCGGTTTCGGACTCTTGTCAACATGAAAATTCTTCTTTTTGATCTTTTTTCTCATTACAAAAAACGCAGCCGCCCGAAGCTCTTTTTGCTCCGGACGGCCGCGCCTGTTTTCTATATCTATATTGCTTTTATGCTTCTAAAATTTTGCATGCAAACGGTGCCAGCGTCATATCCCCATACGTCATTTCTTTCGCATTGTGGTTGATGTACATTGTCACCTTCTGCTTCTCGTTTCCTCTTGTCACGATCTCAAGACCTTCCTCGGACGGCACCATCTGGAAACCGCATTCCTGCATCACCTGCTCCATCAGAAGCTTTGTGACCTTCTCTTCCAGAACGCATCCCACATAATACATGCTTCCCTTGCCGGTCTGTTTTTTCGTCACGGCTGCGAACTCCTGATAGAACGCATCCGCGTAACGGAACAGGACTTCCGCATCCTGCACCTGGATCATATCACGGAAGATTCCGCCGACACCTTCCACGCCTTCGAACACGCCGCTTCCCACAACCGGGAATGCATCAAGGTCCTGAAGGCTCTCCGTCTCTTCTACCGTAAGACCTGCAAGCGCATTGTAGTGCACCGGCAGTGTCTCGCCGAACGGAACGTTATTGTCCGCATCTTTGACCGCATGACGGTAGGTCACGATCACGGTTCCGCCGTTTTTCACGAAAGAAGCTACCTTTTCTTCCATCTCCGGCTTCGTGATAATCATCTGCGGCAGGATCACTACTTTATAAGAAGAAAAATCTCTGTCCTCCGGGATCACATCCACGCCGACATTCTGATCATAAAATGCCTTGTAGAATTTCTGCATCTCCGCCGCCGGATCGAGCAGAATACTCTGACGCTGAATGCGGAACGATGCCAGGGAATCGTAATCGTACACGATCGCTGCCTCGTTCTTCACCGGTGCTTCCATCGCCTCTTTGTATTTTGCAATATCATGGAAGAAGCTCTGTACTTCATAGAATTTTCTTCGTTTCACATTGTCCGCATCGATCACGCCGTAGCAGAACTGCTCCGCACCTTTTGTTGCTCCGCGGTAACGGAAATACATCAGGGAATCGGCACCGTGCGCCATACTCTGGTACGACCACATCTTCGCCTGGTTCGGACGCGGCAGGAAACCTGTCACATCGTGGCCCTGTGCTCCCATGATCGCCTCGGTGATCCAGAAATTCTCGCCCTTTAAACCGCGGATGTAGTCGAGTGCAAACGCAATCTCATGCGGTGCAATCGGCTCTTTCTGGCCGCCCCATACCGGGTAATTGTTGTACGCTACCTGATCGAGTGTCTTTGCCACTTTCGAGTAATCGACGTGTTTGCCAAGACCGCCGCCCGGGAAGTCATGCATCACAACGGCATCCGGTGCAATTTTCTTGATCAGATCCGCCTGAAATGCCATGAAATCCACGATCGACTGGCTGCGGAACCGCTCCCAGTCCTGGCGCAGTGCCGGGTTGTGGGTCGTGATCGTCTCGGTCGGAGTCGGAATCTCAGAGAACTCATTGTACTCCTGGGACCAGAATGTCGTTCCGTACGTCTCATTTAATGCATCGATATCTCCCGCAAACTTTTTCGATAAATAATTCTGGAATGCTCTCTGGCAGTTTTCGCAATAGCAGACATCACTTCCCTCGTGGCCGATCTCATTGTCGATCTGCCATGCCACGATGCTCTCCTCATCTTTGTAATGTTCTACCAGTTCACGGATGATTTTTTCAGAATACGTATACATGTGCGGGCTGTTGAAGCAGTAGACGTGTCTTCCGCCGAATGCTCTCTTCTTTCCGCCCTCGAACTCCGAGAGGATGTCCGGGTGCTTTTTCGCAAGCCACGCCGGAATCGTCGCCGTCGGCGTTCCCATGATCACTTTCAGATTCCGCTCTTTTGCCTTTTCAATCACGCGGTCAAAGAAAGAAAAATCGTACTGTCCTTCTTTTTTCTCCATCAGATGCCAGGAAAATTCTGCAATACGGATCACATTGCATCCCAGCTCCACAATCGTATCAAGATCCTGCTCCATCAACTCCGCATCCCACTGCTCCGGATAGTAATCTACGCCAAGCCACATAGTCGTTCCTCCACATTTTTACTAAAATTCTTACACTTATCTCACAAGCCCTCATTCGGCTTTTTCTCTGTGTTTTCTGACTCTATGGTAGCAAATTCCATCCGTTGTGTCAATGCGATTTTACTAAAATTTTTACTATCTTTTTTACCTGTTCGGTAAAAGTTTTACTTCTGCCTGTTTTACTGCTCCTTCTTCACGCTGCCGCGCACCACAAGGCTGCACGGAACGACGATCTTTCTCGGGAGGCGTTCTACATTCCACAGTCTTTCGAGCGCAAATACAGCCTCTCTTGCACTCTCCCGCAGATATACTTCGATCGAATCAAGCGGCGGTGTGCTGCTCTCGGAGAATGCGGTGTTGTTGTACGTCACAATATTGCAGTCTCCCGGGACAGAAAAACCGTGCTCACGGATCGCCTTCAAAATGCCGGCGGCTGTCGCATCACTCGAGATAAAGAGTGCTTTCGGCGGCTGTCCGTTTTCGTTCAGATAACGGTCCATGGCCTCATACGAGCTTCTTGAGTTCATCTCGCAGTCGATGATCTGCTTTTCATCAAACAGATTTTTATCCAGCAGTGAATTTTTATAATAATAGTACCGCGGATCCATCGTCAGTTCTTTTACCTGATTGTACGTATACACAGCGCCCGCATACGCCACGCTCTCATGGCCCTGCTCTGCAAAGTGCTGCAGCACCAGACGGATCGCCATGTGATAGTTCGGGACAATGCTGTAATACTTCATCTCATCCGGTGAGGAATCGATGAACACCAGATTCGCCGTATACTTTTCAAAGCTTCGAATTTCTTCTTTCGTAAAGCGGCCAAGGGCGATGATTCCGTCCAGATCCCGGTCACTGTTTGTCACGAAGTTGCCGTCGTTGTCCCGGTATAACGCCACCGTGTTCCAGCCGTTTGCAAAGCACTCTGCTTCCACCAGATTCTTCAGCATCATATAGTAAATATCATCCTGAAGCTGCGGCATTTCAAACATCTGCGCAATGCCGATCGTGCTATTTTTCACCGGTTTTGCACTCTCTGTTTCCTGCACTTTGCTGCTTTTATGCCGCTGCGATGCCGGGCGATATCCCAGCTCTGTCGCGATTTTTGTTACCTTCTCCCGCGTCTCTGCTGCCACGTTCAGCGTACTGTCCCCGTTTAAAATCCGGGAGACCGTTCCCTGAGACACGCCGGCGCGCAGTGCGATATCTTTTAATGTTGCCATAATTTTACCTTCCCCATTCGAACGATTCTATATTTACTAAAATAGTTTACCATAGCGTCCTCCAAAATGCAACGAACCGGCCTTTTTCAAAGCCGGTTCGCCCACATCTTTACTGCTTATTCTTCTACTTTTTTACTTTCGTTTACTTTCTTCAGAATCTCTTCCAGGAAAGCACCATCCAGTTTATATCCTTTTGCATAAATCACAAATGCAAGAACTGTGATCACGGTCGGGATAACGCCCATCAGAATTCTCATACCCATAATGGTAGATGCAGACTGCTGTGTATTGGCAACGTAGCCTACGATGGTAAGGCCGACACCAATCAGCCATGCAGAAACTGCAGATGCTGTTTTTACAAGCAGCGTCTGGAAAGAAGCAATGATACTTTCGTTTCGGCTTCCTAAGGTTACCTGACCGTAGTCGATAACGTCTGCCAGCATAACAGTCGTTGCTCCCAGTGTCAGACCGGATCCCAGTTTATAAAGCACACCGCATACAGCGATGATTACAACGTTCTGCGGAGCAAAAAATCCGCTGACTACAAGGCCGACAAGACCAACTGCCGGGCTGAAGCTTGCAATTGCAAATACCTGCTTTTTACTCAGACGTTTGGAAAGCATCGGGAACAGGAACAGCGCGCCAATCTCTGCAAACTGAGCTGCTGTTGTGAAAATCGGATACAGATCTTTATCATTAGTAACATAAGTGAAATAATAAATTGCAACACCGCCGGCAAGCTGAACAACCAGGTTGTAGCAAAGTAAAACACCGATGAATACCTTTAACTGATCATTTGCCATAATGACATGAATCGCATCTTTGATCGTTGTTCTTTCTGCCTTTTTATCACTCGTTTTCTCAAAGCAGCTTCTGTCTTTTACAAATACAACCGTAATAACAGAAGTAACTACAAATACAACTGCGATACCGATGGCCAGCAGGGAATATCCCTTCGCATCGTCTCCGTTTCCGAGCATGGAAACCATTTTAATGGCAAATGCACCCATAATCAGCCATGCAAGGCTCGCGAAGATACGCGGGATAACGGACATGGAATCTCTCTCCTCTTTTGTGCTGGAAAGAGACGGCAGCATGGACCAGTACGGGATATCGATAACCGTATAAGTCATACCCCAGAGGATGTACATAACGGAAAAATATGCGTACATGGAAAATCCGGTCATACCAGCCGGGTTGCGGAACATAAAGATCATAACGATCGAGTTTAATACGGCACCGAGCAGAATCCACGGACGGAATTTACCCCATTTGCTTCTGGTGTTGTCTACAACGAATCCCATCATCGGATCGTTGAATGCATCCCAGATTCTGGCTACCAGAAACAGGTTTCCGACGAATAACGGGGTCATACCCACGGTGTCGGTAAAGTAGATCATCAGGAAATACGAAATCATCGCATAGCACAGGTCTTTACCAAGTGCACCAAGTCCAAATGAAAATTTGGTGAAATTTGTTTGTTTCATACGTTTTCTCTCCTCATTTTTTTCTTATGCTCTGCCGGTTTCGCATTTTGCAAACCGGATCAGTGTACTTTCATAGTCGCCGTTCAGGCGAAGTTCCAGTCCGTGCTGCATCAGATAAACGCCGCTCTTTCTGATCTCGCCGCTCTCCAGCGTTACCGCATAAACATCATCTGCTGCGAGGCCTCTAAACCGGATGGTGGTACCGCGGTGTCCGATTTTTCCCTGCGGAAGGAATACAAAAATCAGACCCTGGTCTTCTTTCTGATACTCATAGACCGCGTAATCGTTCGTGGAAGGATTTTCCAACCGATAGAAGGTTCCCTCCTGGACGATCGGGCGGATCTCTTTGTATTCGCGGATCATTTCTTTTGCGATGGCTGTATCTTCTTCGGTAAAATTCAGAACGTTGCATCCGATGCCAAGGCTTCCCATCATCGCGCTGTGGAAGCGGAATTTCATCGGGATCCTGCGGGCCGAAATGAAGTTCGGGCAGTCCGTTACCCAGGCGCGCATGGCCTTGATCGGGTAAAGGTAGGAATAGCTGTCCTGAATCGTCAGACGGTCGTACGCGTCCGTGTTGTCGCTGGTCCAGAAATCATCAAAGATACCAAGAATGCCGTAGTCGATTCTTCCGCCGCCGGAAGCGCAGGCCTCAAACAGCACATGCGGATGTTTCTTCTTTAACTGTCTTACGATATCGTAAACGGCTTCGATGTGGCTGTACCAGAGATCGCGGTGAAGATTCGTCTGGGAAATCGGCCGGTTGGCATCCCATTTAATGTAGTCGATCTCATGGCTGGAAAGCAGATCGTCGAGCATCTCATAGACAAATGCTTTGACTTCGGCTTTCGTCATGTCCAGCACGTACTGGCCTCTCGACGTATCGCTTGTTCTCGTATCGAAGTGGTAAATCCAGTCCGGATGCTCTGCAAAGAGCTTTGTCGGCGGATTGACCATCTCCGGCTCTACCCAGATACCGAACATCATGCCGAGGGATTTTACTTCGCGGATCAGCTCGTCGATGCCATTCGGGAATTTCTTCTCGTTGACGTACCAGTCGCCGAGGCCGTTGTCAATTCCGTTTCGCTCGCCGAACCAGCCGTCATCGACAACGAACAGCTCTGCGCCGAGCTCCTGTGCTTTTTTCGCCAGCTTTTTCTGCTCTTCACACGTTACGCCGAAATCCGTTGCCTCCCAGGAATTGTAGAGAACCGGACGAAGGCCTTCGGACAGAATGAAATCCTTCGCGAAGCGGTGCAGGCGGTGCGTCATTGCCTCAAAACCGCAGTCGGAATAGCCGCAGAGAATGGCAGGACTCGCAAAGCTCTCTCCTGCTTTCAGCTCCAGGCAGAAATCGTGGGCAGAGAGGCCCATCTGTACGAGAGTTTCGCCGTACGGTGTCTGCTCGACAACGCCGCTGAAATTTCCGGTTCTGCGGAGTGCGCCGAAGTAAACATCGCCGGTCGTCTCGGTCGCATTGCGGTCCAGGACGAAGTGCGGATTGTGATTGTGAGAGGAAATTCCTCTTCTGTTTTCAATCACGATTTTGCCGTAGCTTACTTTCTGTACAAACCGCTGCTGCTCTGCGCCCCAGTGGCCGTGTACATTCGAGAAGTTCAGGTTTTCATATGGAATATGGAACTGTCCGCTCTGGAGCTGCTCCACTTCCATGGTTTCATTGGACTCGTTGCGAAGAACGGCGAAACGCTCCATCAGATCGTACGCTTCATAGACTTTGTAATGCAGTTCCATCTTCAGCGCATAGTGGCGGTCTTTCAGTTCCAGAACGAGTTCCTCGCAGGCTCCCTCGTTTTCGATACGGTATCCCACATATTCATAAACGACTTCGCGGACGCCGTCTGCAAACGTAACCTTCAGGCAGTGCTCTTTATATCGGAGGCTTCCGTATACCGGAAGCTCTTCCGGTGTAATTTCGTAAACCGGATCGTTTGTGGATACCTCGGTCAGAACCGGCATCTCAAAATCTTCAACTTCGTTGATCCGTTTTCCCCAATATAAATGTCTCACCAGACCCTGATCATCAATTCCAAACGCATAGCTGTTGGATTTGGTCTGCAGCAGGAAAATGTTTTTGGAATGGTTGATCACAATACCCATTTTTTCTTTCCTCATTTCTATATCTTGTATCTTGCATTTTTTTCAACATTACAAATCTATCACATGTTTTACTAAAAGTCAAAATGTTTTACTTTTCTTTTAGTAAAATTTACTACCCGTTTTTTGTAAGAATTGCACAAAAAGAGGCACCTCCGTCTATGCAGACTGGAAATGCCTCGCCTTTTCTCTGGATCACAGGGCAGATTTGCAGTATAATATTGGTAATCTGTAACTATTCAGAGCCATGCGAAATGGAAGAAAAGAACGTGAATCATGCTTGCATGAATGAGCGTTCTTTTCTGGAATTTCATATGGCGAGAAGCTACATCGAGATGCAGCATAGCGGAATCGAGATGGGGCTCTGAATAGTTACAGGAATCTTTGATTGGAGGTTATTGTATGCGTGTACTTGTTACAGGAACCAGCTCCGGGATCGGAAAAGCGATTGCGGAGAAATTTTTAAAAGAAGGATTTGATGTTACCGGATTTGACCGTGCGGCGGCTTCAATTGTGCAGGAGCATTATACTCATTACTGTCTCGATATCCGCAACAAGGAACAGTATCCGGCTCTTGCACCGTTCGATATTGTCGTCAACAATGCCGGTGTGCAGAATGAGGATGATATTGATATTAATCTGAAAGGAACAATTGCGATCACGGAGACGTACGGAATTCACGACGGAATCCGTGCCGTTCTTATGATCGGATCGGCCAGCGGCCACACGGGGGCGGAGTTTCCGGAATATACGGCAAGCAAGGGCGGAGTGCTCGCATACACGAAAAATGTGGCACTCCGCATTGCACCGTACGGCGGAACGTGCAACAGCCTCGATTTTGGCGGCGTGCTGACGGAGCTGAATCTGCCGGTGACGGAAGATAAGAAGCTCTGGGAGCAGATTATGGATCTCACGCCGCTGAAACGGTGGATGACGGTCGAGGAGGCTGCCGACTGGGCGTATTTCATGACCGTGACGAACCGATTCTGCACGGGGCAGAATATTCTGATCGACGGGCTCGAGGCGGGGAACGCACATTTTGTGTGGCCGGAGTAAACGGTTTTCTTACACTTTCTCAAATACCAGAATTTTCTCTGCGAATTTATGTACGATCGGCATCCACATAACCAGTTTGTAAATCGGGTTCAGTGTTTCCATGCCGCGGGCGATGTTGTCGTCTTTTACTTTTTTGAAACCGGCGGCGACATCGCCGAGATCTACGAAGCTGTTTGCGCCCCATGTGAACGTTGCGCCGGTCGCCTTGATTGATTTTTCGAGATTTTCCTTTTTCACGAAATACGGGCACAGTGTCTCCATGCAGACATATGCGTTGTCAAAGTGGTCGCGGATGATGCCGAGCATCGTTCGGACATCGTCCGCCGTCATATACATGGTCAGGCCCTCGATGATGAAGAGCATTTTTCCTCTTACTTTCACCTGATCCGCCCACGCCGGATCGAGCACCGAGCAGGCGATCGTCGAAACGCGGCCGGATTCCTGATAGATGGAATCGCGCACCTCAATCGTCTCCGGCAGATCCAGATTGTACCAAGTGATTTTTCCATTATCCATGCGGTAAAAGCGCGTATCCAGGCCGCATGCAATATTTACCACGGTGCAGTCCGGGTTCTTTTGGATAAAATCACTGACCAGCTCATCAAACACGACGCTCCGCGCTACGATACCGCCGCTCATCGCCGTGTCTTTTTCCGCGTTGCTGAAATCATAATCGATCCGGTCGACCAGCTCTTCTGCCTTGGTGTCGCGGAATTTATTCTTCGGATTTCTGCTGTGCATAGCGCGCGCGTAGAAACACTGCAGCATGGTTTCGGCAGTTCCGTTCAGTTTTGGTTTGATTTTTTCGTTGCTCATTTGGGTGCTCTCCCTTCTGTTTTCTTCTTATCTTTCTCATTTCACCGGTTCCGTCCCGGCCTTACTTTCTTTCGGGTTATTTCGGGTTTTTCATCTTATCCCCCACGAACCAGTAATCACAGACCTCACCGCCGCCGGCCAGCGTATGGTTGCGGTGAAGCTTTGCGTGCATCAGCGCCGCCGTCTTGTAATCAATATCACACATCACGGGCAGCACTTCCAGATAGCCCTCTTTTCTGGCGAAGGTGTTCAGAGGACATTGCGTAAAATGATAATAAAATCCATCCCGATGCTTCGCCTCATCAAAATGAAAATCCCACGAATACGCCTTATACTGCGGATGCTCCTCCAGCCACGCCGCGTCTCTGTGCATCATCTTCGCAATCCGCTCTATGCCGCTTTTCTTATTCGCATTGATCATCAGACCCATGGCCTTCAACAGCAGAAACGCCACCATCTCCTCCGAAATTGCCCAGAGTTCCTCCACCGAAATCTTCCGATCCAAAGCGTCCCAGAGGGCAAGGAAGATGAAACCTTCATAGAGATTCGACGCCATCGGATTATCCTTGCCAATATCGTCGGCACGTCGCAGCATGTCGCGGTAGATCTGGTCGGTCTTCCGAAGAAGCCGGGCGGCCTGCGCCTTGCCGTAGCGTTTTGTCAGGCTCTTTTTGATTAAAGGCGTCAGCATATTCCAATATTTGCTGGTGTATTCCATCATAGGCTGGTACCTCCATCTTACTTTCATTAGTTTTCACTAACTGGCGGGTGTAAAATTGCCGCCTACAATGTAAAAAAATAGGCGGAATTTTACTGTTCATTATGAGGTTATTATATCACAGTTTTCAAAAAACGCATAAGAAATTGAACTTTTCTACTATTTTCATAAACGTATTCGTTGCTTGTGTAAAATTAAAGAGAGAGCAATAGCACTAATGTGTTATATCCTCTCTCTTTGCGACTAATTTTAGTGTTGTCTGCCAACGACCAGTAAATTACCGGTGAACATATCGGCTTTTAGTGTTGTCCGCCAACGGTCAATACATGATTGACAAGCAAATCAGATTTTAGTGTTAGCCCACTTGAAAAGTACGCTTTTCCTGACTACTATTATGGATAGATTTCATTTTTATGTCAATAAATTTTTCTTGACTATTTTCCAAATTATCTTTATTATAATATAAAAGAAATGGGTTTTTTGTCGTGTACAGCCTCATGGCTCAATCGGGTTGCTCGTTTCTTTTTTTATTGTACAGCTTTTTATTAGTTAAAAACTTTCTTTTCAAAGCTGATCATACTTAGCAGCATTTCCCTTCGCTTTGTCCACAGGATATTTTGCCTCGTTCTGTGTCATTTTCATATTGATAATTTCATCCGCATCAAGGCCAAGCTTATCCAGCAGGTTCTGACTGTATACCATTACGTCTGCCAGTTCTTCCTTAACATGCTGTAAATCGTAATTTTCGTCAGACCACTGAAAGCATTCCAGCAATTCTGCTGCTTCAATCACGATGGATTTTGCAAGATTTGCCGGTGAATGGAACTGGTCCCAGTCACGATCCTCTGTAAATTTTCTGATTCTTTCTACTGTTTCTGGTTTCATAAATTTTCTCCTTTACTTCAGACATTCTTTTAAGTGATCTGCCAGTTTCTGATCCGTACAATAGATATAGCATCCCTTCATTCCTCTTGTCATGAGTGTACGGTATGTATTTTTGATAATTTCGTCTGCTTCTTTTAACGCCTTCTCCGGATTTTCCCGGTACAGCTTTTTGATGCCTTTTAATGATTGATCCGTTTTTGCACGTTTCGTAAAATCCGTAATAATATGCCCGTCCTGGTACCGCATATCATCCCCGATAATAACTCCTGCATAATCAAACTCAAGCCCCTGTGAGGTATGAATGCATCCCACTTCATTTACAGACGTTTCATCAATTGCAAACGTCGTCGTATTTCCAAGATTCCAGCTCATTTCAAAATCGCCAATTTTGATATCATGAACATCTGTATTGTTCTGTCCTGCTTTTATCCATGCCCAGCAATATCCCGCCAGAATTCTTGCCCGATTATGTGCTCTGTTTCGTTCTATGATAAGATTTCTTACCTCATTGGGTGAATCGACGATTTTAATATCATAGTCGATATCTTTCAAATCAAAATTAGCCGTCTCCCGAATCTCAAGCACATCGTCAAGCCATGCCAGATATCCATCCGAACCATTGCATCGGAACTGCGAAACCAGTTCCATCTCCATGACTTCGGAGTCCATTTTCTCTGCCCATCCCCGAATTTCCGCAACGCTTCCAATATCACTCAAGGTTACTCTCTGGCTTTCATCAATGAAAAAGATACTGCATAACGCTGCATTGATAATCTCTTTTATCTGATTTTCTCCAAGATTGTGAAACATCCCCGACTTATCATTCAGCCGATGTGCTTCATCGCAGATAATTGCATCGATACTGTTCGATTCTGCATCCACGTAAGAACCGGAACCTTTGAACATGTTATTGATACTGCTCTTTCTGTGTCCGGTCAGTTTTTTCGCATAAACGTTTCTTGGTGCACTGTTTTTGGATGTATACTGTGCAAACAGGCCATCATTTGTCAGCTTTGCGAGCAGATTAACCGCAACTACTGTTTTTCCGGTTCCCGGCCCGCCTTTTACAATGACCGTGCGCTTTTTCTGATCTGCCATACACATCATAACATTTTTCAGAATCTCTTCATAGACGACTTTCTGTTCATCCAGCATGATAAATTCCTGATTTCCCTCTATCATACTTTTAATAGCATCCTGCAGACTCTTAGAT